>JAISFS010000185.1 GCA_031263485.1 Deltaproteobacteria bacterium
GGCCGCTGGAACGATTTGGACGGCCAGCCGGACTTCGACTCCAAGGGGGGCGGAACGGCCCGCGACCTGACGGACGTCGACTGCCCCGCCTGCGGCGGCAAGCTCAGGCACCTGGTGAACGACGGAAGCTCCGGCGGGGAATCCTGGAACTACTGGAAATGCCCGAACCCCGAGTGCGGCTCGT
Source organism: Deltaproteobacteria bacterium (assembly GCA_031263485.1). Lineage (GTDB taxonomy): Bacteria > Desulfobacterota > Desulfarculia > Adiutricales > Adiutricaceae > JAIRZX01. The sequence continues at coordinate 185 of JAISFS010000185.1, forward strand.
CCTTCGACGACCGCGACGGGGCTCCCGACGAGGCGTCCCGGCGCATCGCCATCGAAAGCGCCCACGTCTGCCCGAACTGCGGGGGCGCCATGCGCCGGCACATCAGGCCCGCGGCCCTGGACGGCACGGGCGGCTGGGACTTCTGGGCCTGCGCGAACCGCTCCTGCCGGGCCCGTTTCCCCGACAGGGACGGCGCTCCCGACGTCGACAGGCCTGCGGGCGGGCAGACCGACGTGCCCTGCCCCCGCTGCGGGACCAACCTGAGGCACCTGGTGCGCGAGGGAGCGCCCTCCGAAAGCTACAACTACTGGAAATGCCCTTCGGACGAGTGCGGCTCCTCCTACGAGGACAGGGACGGCGCCCCCGACCCCGCGACCCGGAAGACCTCGGTCGTGACCGACCGCCGTTGCCCGGTCTGCGGATCGAACCTGCGCCACGTGACGCGGGAGGAGTCGGGCGGCCAGAGGGGCTACGACCTGTGGTCCTGCACCCGCCGCGACTGCAGGACATTCCTGAACGACAAGGACGGGGAGCCCGACTACGAGAGCGCCCGGGCCCCCGCAGGCCCGTCGGGCGTGGGCTGCCCCGAGTGCGGGGCCGAGCTCGTGCACATGCAGAGGGACGCTTCCCCCGGAAGGGACGGATACAACTACTGGAAATGCCCCGATGCCGGATGCGGTGCCTCCTTCGAGGACGCGGACGGCAAGCCGGACCCCGCGTCGGTCAGGAAGTCGATCCTGACCTCGCGCAAGTGCCCCAAATGCGGGGCGCAGATCCTCCACAAGACCAGGTCCTCGGGCCCCGAAGGGCGGGGCTGGAACTACTGGAACTGCTCCAACAGCTCGTGCAACGCCGCCTGGGAGGACCAGAACGGCGCGCCCGGCCCGGAACGCGCCAAGACGACGGCCACGCTCACGGAGTTCAAGTGCGAGGTCTGCGGGAAGCCGCTCAAGCACATCGTGAAGGACGGGGAGAACGGCTACAACTTCTGGGGATGCTCCGGCTTCCCCGTCTGCAAGACCACCTACCAGGACGCTGGCGGCAGGCCCGGCCCAAAGCAGCCGCCCCGGAACGAGCCCAGCGGCTTCAAATGCGTGCGCTGCGGGTCGGACCTCTACCGGCGGAAGGGAACCAGCGCCAGGACAGGGGCGGACTACGACTTCTTCTCCTGCTCCAACCAGAGGTGCCGGGCCATCTTCAACGTGCGCGACGACAAGCCGGACGTGCCCGAGGCCGTACTGAAGCGCCTGGCGGACGCCGTCAAGGCGGATCCGGCCAAGTCTTCGGGCAAGGAGCCGCCCCGCCCCTGACGTGCGCCTGGCGGGCCGCCGCCCCTGAAGCGCCGGACCCCGAATCGCGCCGGGCGGCGAAAGACGCTTTAGGCGCCCGTCCGCAACACCTCCGGAAGAAGGCGCTCGGGCTTCCCGGAGGCGTCTTGATTTCCGTTTCCCGCAACAAGATATGGCGAGAGGGGTGACGATATCGTCGCCGTCCCCAAGGCGAGGGGGGGGACGATTATTTCGACATGAACATCGCGGCGGAACCGGCCGGAACCGAAAGCGTTGTGTCACGGCCCGTTTGAGGGTACCATGGCACATCCGGAGTTCGCGTGAGCAACCCTGCCCGCGAGGGCCCCGCGCGGGCCGTGCGCGGACACCCAGCCAAGGAGAAGGGACCGGCATCCATGGGCAAGACCTCAATAAAGGAACTTTTGAACCTCCCGGCCCTCGAAGACTTTATGGAAAGGAAGGCGGAGGCATTCTACGCCATGACCTGGGCCGGGCCGGATCCAGTGTATCTCGAGGACGTGAAGCCGCCGTCCGCCGCCTCGGACGACAAACCGCTCGAGAAGTTGCTTTCGGTCAGATCCCTGGCGCCCGAAACCGGAAAGCCTTCCCCCCAGGACGGCGGGGCCGCTGACCGCGGAGATGACCTGGGCAACCTGGACTCGCTCGTCGCGGGCGAGGCCGACCCCGCGGTCCGCCGGTACCTCCCGAGGGCCGTGGCCTTGGGCCGTCCGCTGGCGTGGAACGAACTCCAGACGGAACTCCCCGAACGGACGATCCCGGAGCCGGCCCCCGAAAGCCGGGTGTTCGCGGCAGACATGTCCTGCGCGCTCGCGGCCGCGGCCGCGTTCGCGTTCCAGGCGCGGGAAGGCGCGGATGCCATGGACCGGAGGCTGGCGAGGCTCCTCTCGTTTCCGGGCGCGGGGACGCGCGGAGACGCGGCAGGCGCCTATGCCGGGCTCTCCCTCCGCGCGGCGGTGCGCGGCCCCGTGACCTACGGCCCGGGCGCCAAGACGGGGGGCAGGGCCGGGACGCTCCTGAACGCCCTTCAGATTGCGCCGCTGGTCGAGGCGGATTCGGCCGGGGCGCTTCCCGGCATCTTCCTGTCCGGCCGCCCCCACATCAGTCGTCCCGGCCTCCAGGACCTGAGGCTCGCCGCGGCGGGCGGCCTTCCGGACATCCCCGCCCTTCGGCTGGCCTGGGGGACGCTCGAGGCCGTGATCATGCACGCGAACGGGGGGCGCAACGCCCCCCGGGCGGCCCTGGAGACCTTCTTCCGAATGGCTGAGGACGGTTCCCTTGCCGCCCTGGCCATTGCGGGGAAGTTCACCCAGGGCGGTGACGATGCCCGCGCGGCCGCCATGGCCTTCGGAAAGCTGTTCAAAAAGCTTGACGGGGAAGGCGCGGAAAGGCTCATACGCCTTCTGGCGCCCCTCAGTGCCCGCTACGCCGTCTCGCCCTCAGCCTTCCACCATCTTTCATGGCCTCTCAGGAAATCGGCCCCTGCGGCCTTCCAGCGGGCGGTGATGCGGACCGCGGCGGACGGGCTCTTCGGCGACGGACAGGCCCTGACGCATGCCGTCCTGCTGGCCGCCTGCCTGCCGGGCGAAGGCGGCGTAAGGCTCGCGTCCTTCGAAGGGGAGGCCGGGGCAATCAGGGCGATGGCCCGACCGGCGCAAGGAGCCTCATCGGAGCAGGCCATGACCTTTGAGGAGGTCAGTGAGACGACCGCCCTTGCCGTGAAGGATGCCGCCCTCCTGGCCAAGCGCCCCGGCGGCAGGCTCGAGGAGGTCCTCAGGCACGTCCACCGCGGCGATCCGCCCTCTTCCATCCCCTACCCCGCCGGCGCCCGTCTCGCCGAGTCGCTGAGGCGCCTGGAAGGCTTCAAGGCGTCCCGTCCTCCCTGGGGCGCGGCGCTGGCCTCCGCACTGGTGGACGCGGAGCTTGCCGCCCGCACTCTCCCCAAGCCTGACAAAGCGTTCAGGACACTGGCGAAGATGTTCGCCGAGGCCTCCGCCCTGGCGGAAGCGGAGATCCTGAAATACCTGTTGACCCTCCCCGAAAACCAATCCGACACCCCATCCGCCAATCCCAACTCGCTCTTTCTGTACACCTTCGCGGCCGCGCTGGTCTCGGCCTGCTACGGGCCGATGGGGCAAATCGACACCGAAAAGAAAACGGGAGACGAGCTCAGCGCACCGGCGAGACTCCTGGACCTCTTGCCCGCCGATGCCTTCGACAACTGGCCGTTCGTCGCCTCCATCCTCCCCGGGGCCGCGCTCGCCGCAGAAATCGGGACAGGATTCGACGGCGACAGCGGGGTACTGGCGCAGGTCTTTTATCCGAACGGGTACGAACGCATCCCCCCCTATCCCCACACGGCATCCGTCGGCGCGGCCCGGATCTGGCGGGAAGCGATCGAGTTTATCCCGCGGAGTGCCGACGAAAGCACCGGACTCGAGGAAATCGCGCTTTTCTGCCTCACCGACCAGCTTCCCCCGAATTTAAGGGCCGGGCTCATGGCGGCCCTTATCTACTTCTTGGGACGGACGGGCAACGGAGCCCGCGCCGAAGGTATCTTCCTAGCCAACTCCGTGACGATCCTGGACGACGCTCGGAGCGATACCGGGCTTCCAGATCTTCTAGGTCCGGTCTCCATACCGGCTCCGCTCGAGTCGCCGCTTGAAGAGCTTGGCCTCTTTTCGGGTATCGAGGGACTTAACCTGTGCGCCCTGCCATGGGAGTACAATCCTGAAACATCGCTCCTTGAAGACGATGACGACTACGATGATGATGATGAGGACGATGACGACTACGATGACGATGAGGACGATGACGATTATGATGACGATGATGAGGACGATGAGGACGATGAGGACGATGAGGACGATGAGGACGATGAGGACGATGAGGACGATGAGGACGATGACGACGATGACGACGATGATGACGATGACGATTACGATGATGATGACGATGACGATGAGGACGATGACGACTATGATGACGATGATGACGATGATGACGATGATGACGATGATGACGATGATGTCGATGATGACGATGATGAGGACGATGAGGACGATGACGACTACGATGAGGACGATGAGGACGATGAGGACGATGAGGACGATGAGGACGATGACGACTACGATGAGGACGATGACGACTACGATGAGGACGATGAGGACGATGAGGACGATGACGACTACGATGAGGACGATGAGGACTACGATGAGGACGATGAGGACTACGATGAGGACGATGAGGACTACGATGAGGACGATGAGGACGATGAGGACGATGAGGACGATGAGGACGATGAGGACTACGATGAGGACGATGAGGACGATGAGGACGATGACGACTACGATAATGACGATGACGACTACGATGAGGATGCCGACTATGGCGAGGACGATGAGGATGGCGAGTTCAGGCTTATAGGGCTTTCGCCCCGTGCGAATGATGGATCGGCTAGGAAGGGCACAATAGCGATTTCGCGCCGCACCGCAGGCAAATCGGGCACCGCCGACGACTGGCCCGATGGTGATAAGCCAGCCTCGGCATGTGCGGGACTGGACGGATGGGTCGATCTTCGAGAGTACCTCGTCAAGAACATCGAGCCCATGAAGAGCGGCTTTGCCTGCCCCTTGGAGAAGCTAAATCCTTCGTTGCTTTTGGCATTAGGGAACGCCCTCGCGGAATGCTCGGCCCAGCGGAAGGCGCTGGATTACCTCTCGGCCGCCGTGGAATACGGCGAATTGAACATCTCCTTCTTTGACCAGATTCTGGAGAAGGTGACGGTCGACCTCGCTAAGTCTGGAGATGCGGAGGGGGCTGCCCTCGCTTTGGGGCTTTTTGGGAGGATCGAGTCGCCGGGGCGCGATCAGCATCTTGCCCGGATCAGGAGGTCCGCCGAGGCGACCCTAGCCCGGATGGGCACGACTCTCGCTCCTCCGGGAGGTCAATCCCGCCCGACAACCGATGCGGTGCCAGAGCAACCCCACAATCCCCCACATCAGGTTCCGTCAGGCGAAAAAGACAAGAACAACAATGACGGCGGACGAAAGGGGCGCTGACGACCAGTCGCCACGATTCAATTCGCATCGGCTATTCAGCTGTGCCACGTCAGCATCGTTACCGTCGCGTTTCACCATCCAAGCGCACGTAACAGGCCCCTACAAACCGGTTTTGAAAAGACATGACACTGCGAGTCATCCGAAGGAGTTCCCGAGGATCGAGATATCGGCAAATCCTAAAGGAACAAAATTCCCAATAATTTTGGTACCGGGCTTGCAGACAATCGTTGTCGGGCATCTCATTCTGAATTGGGAAAAGTTATCCGAAATATTCAACAAATATTTGAATTTTTATTTGGGAATTCCGTATCATGTCGCATTTAAATTCAAGCTGAAGCCCCCTCCAACAGATCGGTCAGCTTGCCGTACTCAAAACCGCATGGGGCAATAACGATAAATATCAATATCTTTAATTTTTCGACTTGAAAAGTATTTTGATCTACAGTTGAAAATATTAAAATTTTTGCGTGATGATATGTCCTTCGCTATCCATATTGAATTCAATTTCGATCGATTATCGCCCCTTAGCCTTATGCGGCATAATCACTGATTCTAAAGCAATCCGGTGCCGGGATTGGGCGAACGCCAGGCTTAAACGCCAGGGCTACGGCAAACGGTCTCAGCAACCGTGCAGACTGCCGCGTTGCATCGCCATTTATGACGTTCCGGCAGGTCAAGTATTAAACTGCGCCTTCAATAGCCATTCTGCTCCGGTCGACTATAACGCGGGACTTGTTCCAACGGGCTGGCTCCGCGAGCGCCTCATGTAGCGTAGCCATATCGGTTGCCTGTCGCATAGACCTTCGTCATTTTGCATTGCTCGCCCTTAAGGCACGGGTTTAGGGTCATTTCCTCCATCAGGAGCCGCGTTGGACCCTTCAGTTCCTGATCCGTTACCGGGGTCAAGATCCGGGTCGAAATCAGACGGCGTTTTCTCGGATTCAACACGCAACAATCGGCAATCTGGCCTGTCACAAATGTCCGTCAAAAAATATGTAAAGTTTCTGTTATCTCTGGACAGCCGTGCGAACCTTACCATCACGTCGGATGTCCCGTAGATAGCTATGGCGGCGGCGTAAACTTTCGTGGATCCCCACAGGTATTTACGCCCATAGTGTCTGTCGACTATCTGACTGAAGGCCTTGCGGATATTTGTGTTGAGGCTGTCAAGGACGCGGACGTCTCTTGTGCCAGGTGAATGTTTTCCGCTACTTTGCGCGACTCCGGAATCGATGGAGGTAGCGCTTGAAGAGCCGATGTCGCGTCCGGAGAAGTTCTTTTTGACATGGGCCGCCGAAACGGCATTGTCGTGTTTAATCTCCAGGATGATCCAGTCTCCGTCGAGGGTCTGTACGCTGATGTCCGAACGTCCGATGTCCGAACGTCCGATGTCCGAAGGATCTTCAGGCAAACTCAGGGGATTGCCGATTCCGAGAAGAATCTGCAACAGGCCTCGGTAAAAGAATTCATCGGTTCCTTTTGGTTCAGCCTGGTGAATGCTGGAAAAAATGGATGACAAGAGGCTTTCCGATTCAGTTTCATCGAATGTGCCGAACGCATTTAAGAATTGTATGAACTTTTCGTTGATGAATTTCCTCGGAGAATTAGTGCCCTTGGGGACAATGTATCTTGACAGGAGTTCTAGTCTTGCGGCGTTAAGAATTTCGTTATTCGGTATTTTCAAATGGTATGTTCTGTTTTCTTCCGGACCGCTTATCGTATCGATGGTCAGGTAGCCTGCCTGCATCAGTATAGACGTCTCGTTGATATTTTCAGCGTCCCATGTCGGAAACTCGGTATCGAAAGACAGATTATTGTCGAATAGCCTGAAATAATCGATAGCATCGGACTTGTCTCTGCCTGTCATCCTTGATGCGCCGGAATTGTACCAGTAGTTGTCAAACGCGTTGTGTTTAAAGAGATTCATAACTGAGAAAGGATTGATGACTCTCGATACGCCATCCCAGCTATAGCCATCATACCATTTCAGCAATTTGGACTCCAGGTCGGCCACAGTTGCGTCGGGGGAAAGCTCTGAATTTTCCTGCATGGCGGCGATTGCCGTCACGTAATACTCATTAAATGCCGATTGTATTTCATCCATCGTGAATCCGCATATCGTGGAATATGCTGAGGAGAGGGAAATGTCTTCCGCATGGTTCAAGCCTGAAAATAACGATAACTGGCGAAATTTTGTTATGCCGGTTATGAAAGTGAACCGAAGAAACCTAGAGCAAGATTTTACGGATGTATAAAATTTATAGAGGATTTCGCGTATGGTTTCGGTATTGCCGCTATTACCCATATTCCCAAGGAGGGGAAAGTCATACTCATCTATCAGAAGCACGACGTTTTTCGTACCGAAAGTGTTTTGAGCGAATTCTTGAGGGTACATCGCCTTATGTTTCAGGTGAAGTTTCGTGATTAGTTCGTTGATTGCAAGGCTAGGTGATTTCGCTGTGATTTCCTCCTCCAAAAAGGTGCCGGCCAGTTGGATAAGCCCGAGCAAGTCGTTTTTGAACAGTTGCGGATCAAAATCGATTCCATGCATATCGAGCCTGATTACGGGATAATGCAACCAATCGTATTCGAGGTCATCGATCTTAAGTCCTGCGAAAAGATCTCTGTTGCCTTCGGCAACTTGCATGATCGTGTCAAGCAGGAGCGTTTTGCCAAATCTTCTTGGGCGGGACAGGAAGAACGGTCCCGCAGAGTTGGCGAAGAGACTGTGAATCAGGTGCGTTTTATCTACATAAACGGCCTTCCCTAAGGCGAACAGGTCGAAGTTCTGCTCGTTTGCCAGAAAGTTGTTTTTTATATCCTTCAAGGTACACCTCAATAATCGGTTATTTTATACTGGGGCGAGCGGAAAGTCAAGCATGGAATCATGGAAGCATGGTGTCATCATTGCTACCCCGCCGAAGACATCCCGGCATTCGCGCGGAAAGAATCTGGACGGCACTCCGGATTAGTCTCGGTTCGGTCGAGGTTGTCCGTCTGCCGTCTTCTCATGAATTCGCTTGTCATAACCCCTTGATCCTTCCGGTCGACTCATGGAGTCCTCTTCAGAGTATATGGTGAAATCTTCGTTGAAAATGATCCAGTCAGTGAGACATAGCAGTGTTCCGATACTTCCGCAAATGAACGGCAACAAATCCGAGATTTTCGCGACAGACGATGATACCGAGTGTTAAGCCATAATTTGCCTTGTCGTAATCTTCAATCCCCGGGAAGATCTGGTTCTGATTCAGATGCCCAAGCGGAAGCGACTGACACTGGCTTGCAGTTTGCGTATATGTTCTGTTCATGGTCGAGAGAGGAATTCGTCCGGATCCCGTGGTGGAGGGATCGTGGGGTACCTGTATCGCCAGAACAGCAAGTAGCCGTCTTGCACCCGGAATTCATCGGATGAAAACCACCAAGTTTACCGTCATAATTTTTTCAAAATGAGATGTCCGAAACAAATCTGTGAAGAATGCTTACGTTAAGCTCACCATAATATGGTGTTCATTTTTATGATCTATGTTCAGGTGCCAAACGCAATACAGTATTATTATTAATATTGATTTTGGTGCATTTTAATTATTTACATAATTTATGGCAGAGGCAGGAATACAAAGAGTCATCACTGCGGCACCTTCTTTTATGATGCGTTGCCTATGCGCACCGTACCCGCCGTGGAAACTTGTCGAGCCACTAGACGCTTTCAGGCCAACGAACGGCTCGGGGTCCGAAAGGCTCAAGAAACTTCTCAACGGCTGCTTCAAGGGTTTTTAGCGACTGAGGATCTACCCCCACGCTCCCCCCAGCCGACAGCGCACAGGCAAACTCCGCCGGCAACGGCCCGACCGCGAACCGGGAACCGGGAACCATCGTGGAGCCGCTGGCCCTGAAGCACGTCCGCAACCTGACCGACGAGGAGATGCTCCAGAAGCTTGAGTTCGACCAATTGACCCGCCACGCCATCCGCATCCACAACGTCTGCGTCAATACGAACCATGTTATCCCGGAGGCCTGGCACAACCACCTCAATCGCCTCAAGGAATTCGCCCTCGACATAGCGATTTCAACGAGCAGGTCCCTGATCAGCTGGCCAGGTCCGGCCACGGCAATCCGAACTCCAGGATGGATTCCTGCCATTTCCCGGCCAACATAAGGGCCCGCGCCAGGGGCGGCCTCTTCAAGGACTCCAACGCTACGTTTCGGAAGGTGCTTGTAAGGGGATTCGTCGAGCGGTTCTCCGACGCCGGGTCCGATCACGCGGACAAATGACTCAAGCCCAAGTTCGGCGGCGTCTTCAGCCCGGTGATGCCTAAGAGCCGGGAGAATTGCCTCGACAACGCGTCCGACGACATCTTCTCGACGACGACGCCCTTCAAGGACATCACCGAGTTCTCACGCGTGGGATATTCAGACTCATGAAAACGATCCTCCGCGAGCAACGCGACTTGAGCCCCGGCGAGTGGGAGGGGGATGCCCCGATGGTCAAGCCGAAGGCCCCGAAGGAGGTCGGTCCGACTCGCTCCGGAGCTTCTTCGGTCTCCGAGTCGCGTTCAACGGCTTCAAGTGCAAGGGATACAATGTCCAGCTGGCCGAGGAGCGCGATACGAACCCTCTTTCAACGAGGGCGAACCCCGGAGCGCTCCCGCCTGCACGTTCCGCTGCCATGTGGAAGGGGCGCACGGCACAACGGTAAACCATTGCCGACGATATCGGAGCTAAGTCGCTCTTCGACCGGATGCTGGCATTGGAGAGCAAAATCGCAAAAGAACACGCCGCCAAGAATGAAATTGAAGGCATTCACTCCCTGTTGACCTTTGGATCCTGCGGGAGACGGAAAACGCCGATTCCGGAAGAGGCTCCGCCAGGTCCCCGGCGACCGCGGCGGCGACTTCAGTGGCTCCGCAAACGGCCCCCGCCCCAAAAAGGACGGGCACAAGCCGTTTACGACTCAGTAGCCGGCCCGCCGAAGCGCCCGAAAAGCTGATAAGGGGCGGGATCAAGCCAGGAATCCATGAAAAGGGGACGCAGGCCAGAGCCCTTAGCCTTGGCAGTCAGGCCCGTACAGGGAACTGTATGACTTCGATCCTCTGCGGCGGCGGTCTCAATGCCCTGTACCCGCCTGTCAGGCTCCGCCCGGCAGATGCCCGCTCGCCGACAACGGCCCGCAGGCTTCGGCGGAACCTGCGGGACGTCTGTCTTCAATCGGCAATCGTCCGGCGGGCCGTTTGCCGCAGACGGCCTCCTGAAAGGGGCCGAGGAAGCCTCAAGTTTCCTGCCATGGCGCCCGCTATGGCAGGGCTGGACCCCAAGTCCTCCGTTGGCCATCGAAATTCGGATTGTCCTTCCGAAGACTCACCTGGCGCTGGTCCTCCCCCCTCCGCGCCGGCACCTGCATGTCACCATCCCGTAGTTCAGACCCGCGTATCGGAAAGCTCGCGCGTCAGAAGCGAACGGTGCCTCTCCATCTCCGCCATCCGTCTGAAGGCGTCCTCGGCTTCGGGGATCTTGTCGCAACCCTCCAGGCAGGCCTCGATACCCGTCGGGAATCCGGCCCTGAGCGGAATCTCCGGGGGGAAGGGCCAGCCCATGGGTGATACGTCTACCGCGACCGTCAGGTTCGCCTCCTGGTCAGCCGGGACGCCGGGCGAAGGAAAGACGGGGGTCCCGTCGGAGCCAGTGAAGCTCCCGGTGGTGACCGGCACGGAAGTGCGGCTCTCGCCCATCGCGATCTCGGCCTCCCAGGGGGAACCGCCGCTCGGGCGCTGGAGCCCTATCAGGTCCAGATCCGAGGTATTCTTGACCGCGACTGTCAGTCTGGCGGAGGCCGTCCTGCCGTCCGGGCCCGCTATGGGTTCGGCCACGGCCAGGGCGGTAACCTCCACCCTGTCGAGCTGTTCCTCGTAGTCCGAATAAAGCGACGCCGAGTCCTTCAGGAGATCGATCTCGCGCTGGATCTCCTGGAGACGTCCCTCGAGGTAGGTGATCTTGAGCGCCCGGCCCTGATCCACCACCTGGCTAACGGTGAGGCCGTTCAAGGCCGCCAGCTCCTCAGGACGCTTGCTGGATGCCAGGATGTTGAATAGCGAGCTGAGTCTTGATATCTCCTCGCCGCTGAGGACGCTCATTGTGATGAGATCGCTTCTCCCGTTCAAGGCGATGAAGAAGAACTTCTGGAAGTCCTCCCTCTGTTTGCCCTGCGTGGAATCGAACATCTTCTGGATGCTGGTCGTGAAGGACTGGGCGTCCGTGGTGTCCAGCTTGGCTTCGCCGCAGGCGGCCAAAGTCAGAGCCAGCGCCAGGCAGGCTCCCAGTTTCAAAACCTGCTTCATCTGGAGATCCTCCCGAAGGCGGGGCCGCCGCCCCGTCCCTCCTGAAGCCCTGATTCGCCCCTGATACCGTATACCCGAGTGATACCGTATAACCGAAGCGGACGGCGAGGGCAGGAGAAGCGGAATCTGGCGGGGCGGAGCGGCCTCCGAAAAACTTTGCCCCTCTCCCGCTTGGGAGGGGCTTAAGTATTGCTGGAAGGGCCCACAGGGGCCCGGCCATGATTGTAAACGGGGTTTAGGGCGAACAGCCAACGGGAAACTAACGCCGGAAAGCCGTTCTCTCGTTTGTCAGTATAGCCTTTTTCCAACCGTTTTTGAAGCAAACTAGCCGGATTCGGAAAAAACATGCTCAGACGCCGATTTCCGAGGCGATTTCGACTCGCGGACCGACGGCACCCTGTTATCGGCCCGGCCTCGCTTCAAAATGTCCGGTTTGCCATCCTGCCCGCTTTCCCCAGTCTTCCTGCCCCTCCCGAAACCCGCGTTCCTTCCTGACCTCCTGAAACCATCAATCAGAGTCGCATGCACCAGCGCCACAGGCATTTCACTGGTCGGGCTTTCGAGAACCACCTTCAACGACGGCACGGGCACCAGGACTCTGGCGGATGCCGGTTGTCTTCCATCGAACGGCGTCTGTCCCGTGCCAGAATTTCGGCGATCGGACGGCTTGACTTATCCCCTATCTTCGCTTATGAGCCTTGCCTCATCGGGACACGGCCTTCTCGGGACACGCCTGCTCGTGACCCGGCCTCACAGGGTCCACGGTCTCCTCACTTGCCGCCGCCATCAGACACTCTGATTTTGACCTGAACTCCCGCGGTCCCTGGCTCGAAACATGCGTTTTACGGTTCTGACCCTCCCTGATAGTCCGGCTTGCCGATGCAACCTGCCCTTGCCTATTCCCCCCTCTCGTCGGCCACATTGCCGACGGCATCGCCTGCCCGGGCCTTTGTGGGGCTACTCGGAACCCCATACCCCTTTCCGGCTTAGAGGTTCCAGAAAGCCTAACCCGGCCCCATGGATAACATAAATTAAGAATTTATCTGATTGTGCTAGATTTTGTCATAATTTCTTGCTAAAATAATAAAATAAAGCGTCAAAATTCCTCACACGGGTTATTTTGGGGCGGTCGACCGCCGGACGCCGCCCGCTAACGGGTCAACCTATGAGCGACGAACTGACAGCCTTTCTGAACTTCAGCTTCCAGAACAATCAGGTGGCCACGAAAGTGTTGGACGACAGCACCCGCAGGATCACCTCCGCCGTCCGCTGGCAACTCAACTGGACGGACTACTCCAGATGGCTCTCAGAGAACGGCGTCTGCACCGCCCCGGAACTGCGTCCGTCCCTGGCGCGCTACGGCGCGCCCCAGCCCAACGAGCTCCTCTACGAGGACCTTTTGGCCTTCCAGGCGGAAATGCGCCGCACCGCCAGGGAGATCATCGTCTCCCGCAGGGTGTCCCCCGAGCTCTGGAGGAGCATCGTGAAGGAGACCGAGGGCTTCGCCTCGGTGCTCTCGGGCGGGACGGGGATCGAGGGCGAAATCACCCCCGAGAACGTGGGCAGCCTGAAGCTCCGCTACACCTATGACACCCCTGCCTACAGGGGTGCTATCATGGCGGTGCTGAGGGATCTCATCACCAGCGGGGACATCTTCCGGCTCCGCGAGGACGAGAACGGGGTCTTCAGCCTGTCGCCTGCGGTCGGGGAAAAAGGCCCGGATAACCCTCCCCCCTGGAAGCGGGAAGCCATACCCCTCAAGGAGGCGCTTTCCCGCGCCTCCCGCAAGCCGTCCTCCCCTGCCCAACACGACCCGATGGCCGAGGCCCAGGAGCCGCCGCCCAAGCCGCCCGTCACGTTCTCGCTCATGAGCGAGCTTTCCGATGAGGATATCATGGCCGCCCTCGCGGACCCCTTCGACAACGATGAGCCCCTGGCTCTTACCGAAAAGGCCGCCGCCGAGGACGAACCCGTCGCGCTCACCGACCTGGCGGGCGAGGTTGAGTCCGAGTCCCTCGCCGAAACGGCCGAAGAGGCGCCCGTCGCGCTCACCGACCTGGCGACCGAAGAGCCTGTGGCCCTCGCCGAAGAGCCCGATGACCTCGGGGACGACCAAGTCGAGCTTGCCTACCACGGGGCGGACGATGACAAACCCGATGATCATGCCGACCAGACCTCGGATGAGAATGAGCCAGTCTTGCTTGCCGACCAGGCCGCGGACGAGGAGGAGCCCGTCTTGCTTGCCGGCCAGAGCGCGGACGAGGATGAGCCCGTCTTGCTTGCCGACCAGGCCGCGGACGAGGATGAGCCTGTCCCGCTCGCCGACCAGACCGCGGGCGAGGAGGAGCCCGTCTTGCTTGCCGACCAGAGCGCGGGCGAGGATGAGTCTGTCACTCTTGCCGCACGGGCATCCGAAGGCGAGCCCCTGGAGATCTCCGAAGATTCCGGAACCGAGGATAAGCCAGTGCCCCTAGCTGATATTTCCGGGAGGGAGCCCTCCGCGCCCTTGGGCCGGACCGTGCCTGGGGAGGAGCCTCTGGCGCTCTCCGAAAAAGCCGTGTCCGAGGATGAGCCATCGGCCCTCATCGGCCAGGCGCATGAAGGCGAACCCCTGGATCCCGAAGAGATGTCGGATGCCGGGGACAGGGAAGGGCCAAATGCTCCTGCGGGCTCTGCGGCTTCCGAAGGAGACCGCCTGACTTCTTATGGAATTGCTGACCATGATGAGGCGTTGGCAACCTCGGCTAGCCAGGATCTGGGAGCCCGGCCCGAAACGAAGGGAGCTTCAACCGTCGGCGGCAAGGACGAGGATTCCGCAACACACATGACACCTGCCGAAACTCAGGATCGGATCAGCGAAGCCAATGAAGAGACCGTCATAGGATCCGGTGTCGATGATGCCGATGGCCGCCTGCAAGCCGTTGTGGCCACGGTCCAGGCTGTTGCCGACGCGGAAGACGGCGTGATAGTCCTGGGCGCCAGGGTCAACGAGGCCGAGTACGACCTGGAAACAAGCGAGGATTCGCCGCTTGCCGGCGCGGAAAACGGCGTGATAGTCCTGGGTGCCAGGGTCGACGAGGCCGAGTCCGACATGGAAGCAAGCGAGGCTTCGCCGCTTGCCAACGCGGAAGACGGCGTGATAGTCCTGGGTGCCAGGGTCGATGAGGCTACTGCCGGCCTTGAACCTGCAGAGGCCCGTGGCCTGGCTGAAACGGATGACGGCGCGATCGTCCTCGATGCCAGAATCGGTGAGGCCGAGTCAGACCTGGAAACAAGAGAGGCTTCGCCATTGGCCGATGCCGATGACGGGGTGATCGTCCTCGACACCAGGGTCGGCGAGGCCGACCTGGAAGCGAGAGAAGCTTCTCCGCTGGCCGATGCCGAAGACGGAGTGATCGTCCTCGCCGCCAGGGTCGATGAGGCCGAGTCCGACCTGGAACCCAGAGGAGCTTCGCTCCAAGCCGAAGCGGAACGCGGCGCGATCGTCCTCGGAACCGGCCTGGACGAAGCCGAGGACGGCCATGCGTTCGCCGGTATGCCCGAAGACGCCGATATAGCATACGCACCCGGTTCTTCCTCCGCGCCGGAGGAAAGGCCAAAGGTACTACTGGACGGCCACGAGCTGTTCGACCTGCGGTCGCGTCTGACAGACCCCGCGACTTCCCCGGCTCCCGCACCCCCCCGCAAAAACGACAAACGCGATCTCTTCAACCTCGAGTCGGACGCCGTGCAGAAACAGATAGAGGCCGAGGAGACGAACGAGCCTTTCCTGGACTCGGAAGCTCTGGAAGCGGCCGCTCACGGCCTTGACTACCGTGAAGAGCCAATGACGGAGGGGGCACAGTCGGAGGAAAAACATCCGGCGAGCGGATCAGCCTATGACGGGGGCGAGATCACGGAGGATTACGAAGGCTACAACGCCGGAGATGAGGGTTACGCCATCGCCGACGAGGGCGACTTTCACGGAAACCTCGCGGATGTCCCTGAGGACGAAGACGGCCGCCGCTACCCTGAGGGACCGCAGGCAGCTTCCGAAGAGGAAATCTACGAGGATGAGGATGAGTATGAAAATGAACAGGCCTCCGCGTCATTCCTGCCCGTGGAATTCCTTCTTGGCACCCTGGAACAGAGGGCCCGCCTCAGGCAGGGCCCGCCCAACAACACGTATCTGAACTGAAGGACGGGGCTGGCCGGTCGCTCGCCGCAACTCAGGCCGCAGACTTCAGCGACTGATAGTCTGTACGCGCCTGAAGTGTAGCCGCAACGGAATCGCAAGGGTTCCTTCGCCTCGCCTTCCTTTCACGCCGGGCCGAAACCGTCGCCACCTCACTGCCGATCCGCGCACTGCATTTCCCGACACACGCTATCACGTGTGTCGCAGTCGGCAACGGGGAGCAATCCGTAAAATGAATGGTTTCTGAAGTCCTATATTTGCAAACGATCATTTTCCTGCATGAATTAATTCAAAATCTCATCGAACATTATCTGCGAGATATTGGTCTTCACAGTATCCGTAAATTTTTGGAAGAAAATCATCTCAGAGCTCCCAAGAACTGATTCGTCCGAACGCGAGTTCCACACCGAAGTTGCCTCACGCGTTATAGACGCGGTCGTCTGTCCATTATGTGCTGGGTGTAATGCTGTCGGCAAATTACAGATGGCCTGTCTAAAACGCGCAAGCCAACACGTTACTCCCCCGCTGCCCCGAGATAGGCGTCCCTGAGAGTTTTGACGTGCTGTCAGCAATTCCGTGTCAAAGATGCCGGTCAGCTTCATGACAAAGATGCCGGTCGGCCCCATGACAAAGCAATCAGTCTGTAACGGTAACGATAAAAAATTGATGGTTTTAAAACGCCGATTTGATAAAATATTTTTACTGTCGTTCCTGCGACACAGTGACCGGGGTACAAGCCAAGCGTCATGATGCCCTTCAGCTTGGCGGCCCGTACTTCCCTCGGCACTTCCGGCACGCCTCGGGAAGAGCTTCCGGGGAGTCCTTCAGGACAGCCTCGCGGAGCAAGGCTATCTTGTCCCCCCGCCAGACGCCTTCCAGGCTGCCGGAAAGCGCACTTCCGACCGCGAGCGGGATGCCGGAAAGATCGCAGCAGGGGAGCGCCGTGCCGTCGTGCCGGACCGCCAGCCTCTTGAAGGGCTGGGCGCAACGCCCGGAGGGCTCCGGGCCGGGAGGGTCGCGGGGGAAGACCGGACTTCCCGCGCCGAAGTCGCCGTAACGCTGGACAGAAAAGAAGTCGCAGACGCCCTTCCACCGACCGAGGAATTCCTGAAGCTCGCCCTCGTTTAAGGACGTGACGCAGAAGCTCAGGCGCAGGAGCGGGAGCCTCCGGCCCAGCGCCCGGCGGACTTCGAGGAAGCCCAGGACGTTGTCCGTCACCCGCCCGAAATCGGAGCCCGGGCGCATGAGGGCGTAAGTCCCCTCCGTCGCCGCGTCCAGGCTCACCATGAGCCTGGTCAGCCCCGCCTCGATCAGATCCCGCGAGACGTCCCGCGTAAGCAGGAGTCCGTTGGTGTTCATCATGGAGTCCACCAGCCCCAGCCGGGTGCCGTGCTCGACCAGTCCCGGCACGTCCGGCGACAGGAGGGGCTCCCAGAGCCCTCCGAAACCCATGGAGGCCTGCCCTCGGGCGGCGCCTTCGGCTATGAGTTCCTTGACCAGGCCAACGGAAAGCGATTTTGTCCGCGAGCGATTCCCGTTCCCCGCCCCTTTGGGGCCATCATCCGTCGGAGTTCCGGCGACAGGCTCTCCACCCATGGGAGCTCCTGCCGAGGGCCTGTCGGGCCCTGAAGCCTTTTCGGCGCCGACTCTCGCCGTCTCCTGGCCCCCGCGGCCTGCCCGGCCTTCCGCCGTGTGCCCTCCCGCGAACAGGCACATGGGGCAACGCAGGTTGCAGGCGCTCAGGAGCTCGTAGTCCACGTGCAACGGATAAGACGGAATCTCCCTGAAGGCTTTGGCCGCGTTCCAGCGCACCCTGTAATCCGAAAACCGCTTCCCCAGCTCCCCGGCCAGTATCTCCTCGGGGCCCGGGCCCGAGGCGGGCGCAAGGAACCTGGACACCGCCCGTGAGTCGCGACCAGTTTCCCTCAACCCGGTCTCCTCCAAACACGACTCACCCTGGCACGACTCATCCTGGCACGACTCATCCGGCCCCGTCTCCGTGAAACCGGCGCCGAACCGTCCTGTCCCGAAAGCGCCGGGGCCTCGGACATCGCCGGGCATCCCGCCGGACGTTGCGGACACGGGGCCCGAGGGCGGAACGGTTCCCTCTTTCAGGCGCACGGCTCCGCCTCCGGGAGGCCCCAACGGTTTCCGGAAGGGCCGAGCCGCACGCGGACGAGCCTCCCGCCCGGCTCCTCCGCGCCTTCTGGGAGCAAGGCGTTTATATAGTTCCCGGTAAGGACGCGCCTGCGGCCCGAGGCGCGGTGAAAGGCGTTCTCGGAGACCGCCAGGTGCTCGCGGCCGCATGACGCCCGGAGGAAGCGCTCCCTGAACTCCCGGTCAATCCGCTTGAGCTCCCTGGCGCGGCGCCGGCGCTCTTCCGGCGGGACTGCTCCGGGCAATGCCGCCGCCCTGGTCCCGGGCCTTTCAGAAAACGGGAAGACGTGGAGGTAGCTCAATGGGAGGGTCCTTATAAGCTCCAGGCCGCCAAGGAAATCCGCCTCGGTCTCCCCGGGGAAGCCCGCGATGAGATCCGCCCCTATGGACACGCCCTCCACCCTCGCCGCGAACGCCTCGGCGGCCCGGCGGCACATGTCCGAGGTGTAAGGTCTCCGCATCAGCCTGAGGACGGGGTCCGCGGCGGACTGCATCGAGATGTGAACGTGCGGGGCCAGGAAAGGCATGGTCTCGAAGGCGCGGAGAAGCGGCACGGCCTCCCCGGGCTCCAGCGAGCTGAGCCTCAGGCGGAAGCGTCCGGGATCCGGCGCGAGCCCGCGTTCGATGGCCTCAAGAAGCCCCGCGAGACCGGCGCGGGGCGCCAGATCCGACCCCCAGGCCCCCATGTGGATGCCGGTCAGCACGCACTCGGCGGCGCCCCCGTCCATAATGGCCTTCAGGCCGTCCAGGACCCTGTCCTCCGGGAGGCTCCTGGACGGCCCGCGCAGGGAAGGGATCACGCAGTACGAGCAGGACCGCGAGCAGCCGTCCTGGATCTTGTGGAAGGCCCTGGTCCTCCCCGAGACGGGTCCCGGAGCCGCTTCCGCGAAACCGCGGTCAGGGCCGTCGTCCACGTAGGCCTTCCCGGCCGATGCCCCGAGATCATCGGAGCCCGCCATGTCGGCCAACAAGCCTTTCCAGGAGTTACCCAGGACCAGATCCGACAGCCCTCCCTCCAGAAGCCTGTCCCCCGCCAGCTGGGCCAGGCAGCCTGCCGCCACGACCTTCGCGCCGGGATGTTCGCGCCTGACGCGCCTCAAGAGCTGGAACGCCTCCTTCTCCGCGGTCGCGGTCACGCAACAGGTGTTCAGGACCACCAGGGAAGGGACGGACGCGCCGCAGGGGACATGCCCGGCGGCCGAGAGCCTTTCGGCCATGGCCGCGGACTCCGCCTGGTTCACCTTGCAGCCCATCGTGTGGATGCGGTATTTCATGCGATGCCTTGCAGTCTAACGGAAACCGCTGATGGGCCGCGCCGGTGCGCGGTCTGCCTCCGGCGGAAAGACGACCCCGGCGGAAGCCCGTCGCCGGACGCGGGCCTGCCCGCGTGATGCGAAGGCGAAGCCTGGCGGGATCAGGCCGATCTCCGAGGCGCGGGACGCCCGTGGAGGCGCGGGACGCCCGTGACGGAAGGCGCCGGAACCTGGCGCGGAGCGGCCGAAAGGTACGCTTACGAAAGACCCCCGCCGTAGCGGGCGGGCGGCCAGTGGCAGGGGTATTGCGGGGCGACCGCCTCTCGGGCGCCCCGGGAAGCGCGAAGCCGCGCACGAACATGCGCGGCCGTCTTCGCGGGCCTGCGCCGGACCGTCCCGGAGTATACGGGAAGAGGACCACCTTCGCCTACGGGAAGAGGACCACCTTACCGGCCAGCTCCCCCTTGGAGAAGACCGCGAGCGACACCGCGATCTGCGGCATCACGATCTCCTGGGGCAGATCGGCCGGGACCGGCCGGCCGCCCAGGGTTATCCGCAGGTCCTCGAGAGGCGCTCCGCCCGCCAGGCGCACCTCCTTGAGCGTCAGCCTGGCGCCTGCGGGCACGTGCCAGCGCTGGGCGAGCTTCAGGGTCTTCTCGACCCCGTCCTTCTCGAAGACCGCGCTGTCAAGCCTGAGAGCGGTTATCCGGACATAGGCGCGGGCCAATATTTCCTTCCCGTTCTCTGCCCCCAGCTGGTAGACCGGGAACTCGCCCTGGCCCTTAAGGGCGAAGTAGCTGAGAAGGTCGCGGGCGGTGTCGCACACGGTGCCCTTGTCGTTGCCGGTGGTGTCCCCCTGGCGCCCCACGAAGCCCTTGAAGTTCATCACGGTGCCCTCGGGGAGCGGACGGGGGCTGGAAATGTCCACCATGCGGATCTTGGCGCCTGCTCGGACGCTCAAGGTCTCCTCCGGGGCCAGGCTGACAGGCCTGCCGTCCACCTCCAGGATGAAGGACGTGACCGCCCCGACGGCGCCTGCGCCGTCTGGGGGGGAGAGCGGGCCGCTCACCTGCGGGCGTCCGGTGCCCTGAGTTCCGGCGGCCCCGCCCGCCAAGACGCCAGAAGCTACCGGGACAGACGCTCCCGATCCCCCTGCGGTCGGGACAGACGCCCCCGAGCCCCCTGCGGTCGGGACAGACGCTCCCGAGCCTGGGGCAGTCGCCTCCGCGTCGGCCGCGGGCGGAGCCGCCGCCCCTGCGGCTTCGGAAGCCCGGGGCGTATCGCCGCCCGCGGCGGCGCTTCCGGCGATGCCGCCGCCGAGGGCGGCCGTCGCGATCGGCGACTCGGGCCTGGCCTCATCGGGGATCTGGCCCGGCAAGAGCCCGCCGCCTGCGGCGACGATCGCCGGGGGCGCCTCGGTACGCACGGGTATCACGGTGCGGGGAACGCTGGAGCCCGGCGGCAGAAGCCCAAGCTCGACCAGGCCTATCTGGACGTTGTCGCGGCGGACGACCACCGAGGTGGGGGAGGAGACGCGCAGCGGCGTGTCCATGTCGTTAAGGCCGCCCAGGCCCATCACGTCCGCGGAGAGCCCGCGGGTGTAGTTCGCGGCCACGTGGAGGACCGCAACCGCCGCGCCCTTGGGGACCAGGAGCGTCTCCCCGTCGCGGACGGCCATGAGGGGGTGCCCTTCCACCGAGACCACGATGAAGTTCAGCTCCGGGGGTTCCAGGCGGACGCGCGGGCTCTCCGGAACCACGCCGAAGATCTCCATGAAGGCGTTCACAGCTAGGTTGTGCTGGCGGATCTTCATCTCCAGCGAAGGGAGCTGCTTGGAGGTCTCTATTCCGAAGGCCGGGATGCCGAGCACCGTGAGCGCGTAGAAAGTGGCGCTGGCGCGCTGCTCGGCGTGCCTGGTGTCATCTGCCAGAGTGTCGTGGTTGGAGAACCGGAACTTGTAGGCGTCCTCGGGGATGGCACGGTTCACCATCTCGACCGCCCGCCGGGCGTCCCGGCCCAGCGCTATCAGCCTGCCGGTCGCGGGGACCGTGTACTCCTCCGCGTCGGCTATGATGCACTGGCCGTAGCGCCCCGGGTTGGCCATCTCCGACTCCCAGCTGTGGCGGTAGAAGCCGGAGCCGTCGTGGAGGTTCAGGAACAGGTCCGCCTCGGCCATGAGGTTCTTGATGACCCGCACCGCCTCCAGGTCCGGGTCCGGCGCCGGCTTCGAGCCGGCCCGGGCCTCCGTGAACTTGCGGTTCATGTCGCCCACGGTGCCGCGGTCGAAGGCGATGATGGACTTGAAGTTGGCGCGCGGCACGACTATGAGGTTCCCGCGCTCGAGGGCGGTGTCCACGTAAAGGTCCGCGGACATGAAGCCCCCCGGCTCGTCCCCCTGGATGCCGCCCAGGATCATGATGGTGGGCCCCTCGTGGCGACCGTAGATCTTGTATATCTCGAGCTCCTGGTCCGTGCCCTGGAAATACACTATGTGCTGGCGGTCGGCAGCCCCCGCGTGCCCCGCCTTCGCGGGCGCGGCCTCGGCGGGCGCGGAAAGGCCCGGCAAAAGGCCTGAAGGGAAGGCGCACGCTATCAGCACCGCAAGCGCAAGCGCGCCGAACGCGGTATGCCTGTCCGGACAGGGCCTGGACATCGGCCTTGCGGGGCCCGCCTCCCCCCCGCAGGGCAAGGCGAGGACAAGGCCCTCCGGCACGCATCGGGGCCGGTCCGGTATGGACACTGGGGACGGCATGTCAGTCCTCTCCGTCCAGGGACAGGCTCTTCAGGAAGATGAGCTCCTTGGTCTCCTCGTCCCAGGCCAGCACCTCGACGGAGAGCGCCTTGCCGCCCTGGGGGATCCGGATTCGGCCCCTGTAGACCTTTGAGGAGATTATGTTGTAGCGCCCGCCCAGATCCCAGCCCTGGGAGGGGTTGCGGAGATCGAATTCCGGGTCGGGGACCAGGCGGACATTGCCGTCCCGGTCGGCCACCGCGAAAATCGTGACGGCGCGGCCCCTCAGGCGCTCGCCGGGCGAGGTCGCCTGCTTCAGGTAATAGGAGTACGCGCCGTCCTGTGAGAAGCGGAACTCGTCCACGTCCAGGACGGCCGGTCCCTCGGGCTTGACCAGGCGGTTGTGGAGGGCGGCCCAGGCTTCCTCTTCGGGACCGGAGGGGCCTGTCGGGCCGGCCGGGACCGTCGGGCCAACGGCGGCGCCGGTCGCCTCCCCATCGGCCGGGGGGGGAGACTGGCCTTCCGAAGCGGCCGCAACCTGTGCGCCTTCCCCGGTTTCCGCACCCTCCCCGGCCTGCGCCCCCGGGTTGCCGACGGGGGCAGTCCCCGCCGCGGGCGTTTCCGGATCGCCGCCTGAGTCCCCGGCCTCGTCGGCATCGTCCGGCGGGAGCCCCTGCGGCAGGTCGCCGTCGTCCCCCCCGACACTCAAGGCCGCCCGGTCCAGCCGTTCCAGAAGCCTCCCTGCCGCCTCGGGGGTGGTGGGCACCGACTGGTTGTAGGCCATCGTCTCCAGACGCCTCACGTCGAAGTCGTAGTTGTTCCGGAGGCTCCGGTAGTCGACCAGGAGCGAGCTCGCGACGTACGAGAGCACCCCCAGCGCCAGAAACACCAGGAGCGTTATCGCCGCCAGCACCCAGAGGAAGTTGGTCGAAAGCGAGAACCTGCGGGTGGCGCCCCCGTCGGTCATGACGAGGATATGGAGCCTCCTCGCCGGCTCACGGGAGTTGGGGGCCTTCAGGCTGTCGGGGATCTCCACGTCGCTACCCCCTCGCCCGGAAGGTCTCGGAGACGATCTTCCAAGCCCCGTCCCTCCGGGCGAGCCGGAGCGTCTTCTCGCCGGAGTCGCTGTAGCTGTCACTGGAGTAGCGCTGCACGAAGGTGACGGTCGCGCGGTCGCCATCCAGCCTTATGCGCGGGCCCTCGAGCTCGACGTCTATCGTCCCGGCGCGGCCTATGGTGCCCGTGCGGTACTTCACGAAGGCCTTGAGGTCCATGTCCTTGTCCAGGAACCTGAAGTCATCGGCATAGCAGGAGAAGTACCCCTCCAGCTCCTTCTCCTCCCAGTACCCCGCCCAGCTCGACAGGAGAGAGTTTATCGCGGCCCGGTCATCGTCGGGGGTTGGAACGGCGGTCGGCAGGGCCGCGGCGGAGGAGGCCGACAGGGCCGCGGCGGGGGTGGCCGGCAGGGCCTCGGCGGGGGTAACCGGCTGGGCCTCGGCGGGGGTGGCCGCTACCGAAACCGCCGCCAAAGCCGAAGCCAGCGTCGAACCGGATTGCGGGGGTCCGGCAACGCCATTCGGACCGACCGTTCCCGTGTCGGGAACGTCAATGTCGACCGAGCCTCCCGCCGAGGCCGCTGCAGAGGAGGTGGTCCTCGCGGAAGCGCCGGTCGTTCCCGGAGTTCCGGATGCCGCCGTCCCGGAAGGCGCCGCGCCCGAGGCGTCGGCGACAAGAGTTGCCGTGACCTCCGGCGCGCCTTCGACCGAGCGACCCGTCCGGGAAGCCCCTGCAGGCGTCCCGGTCAGGGAGACCGTGACCGTGGGATTGCGGCTGGCTGGCTCAAGGCTCTGCGAACTCATCCGGGGGCCGGAAGGCTGCCTGGAGGCGGACGGGCTAGGGATGCTTGGAGCATCGGAAGGCGATCCGAGGGATGCCCTCAGGTCCGCGTCGGAGGGCGGGCCGGAGGCGTCGGAGGCCGTGAAGGGTTCCCGGCCCGAGGCGCCTGGGCGGCCCAGAGAGGCCGTAAGTATCGGGGCGTCGGAGCCCTGGGGGACTTGAGGGCCCTGGGGCGCGGCCGACGGCTGAGGTTCCGGGCCGTCCTCCGCCCCGGCGGGCAACGTCGCGCCGGTCCGGGGAGTCCCGGAGGCCCTGGCTTCCAGGGCGCTCCGCTCCAGCTCGTCCTGGGTATCGTCCGGAATGGTCAGGGAGACCGCGATCGCTGGGACCGGCATGCCGGGGAGGATGGCGCCCGCGCCCGCGGCGGCCACGGGGCTGGAAAAGGAAGCCACGGCCAAAGGAGGCCGGGTCAGGGCCTCGCGCTTGAGCTCGGGGTCCAGGCGCTTGTCCGGCGGATTCGGGCGGTTGCCCTCGAAATCCTCGGCGACGATGAGGTAGCCGTTCCCGGCTGCCTTGAGGTAAAGGCGCTTGGTCCCCACCGAGGAGTAGCGCCCGTCCCCGTCGTAGCGCT
This sequence comes from Deltaproteobacteria bacterium, assembly GCA_031263485.1. Classification (GTDB taxonomy): domain Bacteria; phylum Desulfobacterota; class Desulfarculia; order Adiutricales; family Adiutricaceae; genus JAIRZX01. Next base: position 24,667 of record JAISFS010000185.1, read on the forward strand.
GTTCGAAGGACGCCACCGTCACGTCCCTGTGCCGGAAGACCTTGAGCCCGGAGACGTCCACGCGGATGTTCCTGTAGCCCGCCGCCACGTTGCGCTTGTGGGAGAGCCAGGCGGATCGGCCCATGCCGTCCGAGCTCCGGAAGCCCTCGTCGTAAAGGGCCGCGTAGCCCTTGAGGTCCTTCCCAGCCCAGGCCGTCCGCCAGTACTCCACGAAGGCCGCCACCCTGGCCCCCTCCCCCAGGAGGCGCTCGGGGGGCGCGTAGGCCATGTCCTCGTAAAGGAGGATGGGTGTGTCGAAAAGGAGGATCCTGTCCTCCAGCCCCGCCAGGTCGTGGTTCAGGAGCTCCACGCAGCCGTTGGAGTCGTAGTCCACCAGGGGCTTGTTCACCCCGTGGGTCCAGATGCCTCCCCCCCCGTGGTCCAGGATGCGGTCCCAGAGGTTCGGGTAGTCCATGGGGTAGGCCAGGATCCCGTAGAGATCGGGGAGCTCTTCCGGCAGGAGCTTCTTGTTGAAGACGTAGAAGCCGTCCGGGGTCTTCATGTCCCCGCGGAGGAGCTTGTCGCCGCGGACTATCCCCGTGGAGCAGGGGATGACCTTCTCCAGCGAGAACTTCCCGCGCCCGTCGTGATGCCAGATCTGTAGCTCTTGGCGCGCCTTGTCCACCACGAAGATAATCCCGGCCTCCCGGCCGGGATCGAGTATGGCGTCCGGGATCCAGCCCTCGGGGATCCAGGCCGGGCGCGGCCCGGCCTGGATCCCCGAGGGCTGGATCTGGGCAGAAAGCGGCCCCGCCTGGACCAGGAGAAGGGCCAGTGCGGCGGCGAGAAGGGTGGCGGCGCAAGGCGCCGTCGACCGGGACATGGGAACGGCGGGACCCGCCGGCACCACGTTCGGCTGGCGGAGGGACAGCTCGGCGGGGCGCCGGGCCGCGGGGTTCCCGGCGGGTGACCCGCGTCCGGGCGTGGGGACGCGCCTCATCGGATCAGGTCCCCCTGGCGGCCAGCGCCGCGGGGCGCCTGAGAGGGAGGGTGCGGTCGCCGAAGGGCCAGGCGACCTCCAGCGATCCGCCCTGGGCGGGGTCGGCGGGGAAATGCAGCGCGAAGACCTTGGCCCAGTGGTCGAAAGCCGGGAAATAGTCGGCCAGGAATGCCGCCGGCACCGATTCCGCGTAGTCGTGGGAGACCCTGCGCCCGTCGTCCAGAACCAGGGAGGCGCGGTAGCTCCCCTTCTTGAGGAAGTCGTCCTTCTTGAACCTCCTGTTGAAAAGCCCCAGGAGCACCACCCGACCGCCGCCCCGGGGGAGCCACTTCGCCAGCTCGTCCGTGAAGACCCTGTCCCCGGACCATTGGGCCCGGGCGGCCGCCAGCAGCTCGGGCGCCACGTTCAGGACGTCTATCCGCAGGCTCTCGCCCGCCTCGTCGAAGAACCAGATCTCGTCGTGGGTGAGGCAGGCCTCGGCCAGGCGCACATAGTCCCGGCGGCTCTTCACTTCCGCGAGCCTTCCCGGCTCCAGGGGCCCGTAGGCGCAACCGACGGCCAGAACCGCCAGGGCCAGGGCGAACGCGACGGGGCGCGGCCTCATAGACCGTCTCCTTGGGATACGCGCCGGAAAGGTACCGGCGAGGGGCGTGGAGTTGAGAAAGCGGGGAAGCCGCGGCTGCGCGGCGAAGGGCGGGTCGTCATTTCCCTCTAATGTTAGAACTTTACTACATTTGGCGTGTCAAACTCAACATCCGGCCCCTGCCGTCCGGCTGGCCTTCCACAGGACGACCGGGACCGAAGGCTACGCCGGAAACGCGCCTGTCGGCGGTCTCTGGCGGCCGCGAGCCGGCGGTTCGCACGGGCATTCGAGGGGGCGACCGCAGGTCCCGGCGTCACCGCGCGGCAATCCTTGAAGCTTTGGTTGACATTGCGAGACGGGGCACGAAAGGCGCGATGCCTGACCGAGACAGACGGGCGGGGCAAGGGCGAGGGAGCTGCCGACTGATTCGGTTCAGCGAAATGCCAGCGTCATGGGGCGGGCAAAGATTTTGGAGGAGGCCGCGGCATGAGGAAGGCAGGGGTTTTGGGAGGCCAAGGGGCAAAAAGCTGGAGGAGGGGGAAGGTTGACCGCGTAACGCGTTCCCGGGCATCACGGCCTCTGGCAACGCATCATGTCGAATTGCCGGGGATGAGGCAGGGAAACGCATCTTGCGCCGGGATGCAGACAATCAACTTGAACCGTCAGGAACGCGGGCCGGAAAGGCCTGCGGCGGGGTATCGCGACGCACGGGACGGCGCGGGGAATGCCGTCGGATCGAAGGCCGGACAGCGGGCGGAGTTGGCTGTCCCGAAACGCGGATCGGGCCCGCCAAGCCGTAAGGCCAGGAGACCGCCGCATAAACCGCGGCAGCATCGCCATGAATCCATCGGATGCGGAGAGGGCGCCTGTCGTCACCGAATCCGTCCTCATGTCCTTCATCAAAACCCTTACGCATCAAGGCTCCAGGGTTCCCGGAACGCGGGACGGGAAGTCGGTCGACGCTCCGTTGCGTAGGCCCGCAAGGCTGGCTAAGGACGGTCGGCCGCCGGGCTTCCCCCGCAACGCCGACCCGCGGAGGCTGCCATCGTCAGACCGCGAATTCCGTCCCGCGCAACAGGGGCTTTCCGGAAACCCTCGGAAAGCTATCTCGCGGCCATGCCGTCTGCCGTTCCAGGGCGCCGTTTCGCCAGGAGAAAGCGCCAATGGTATGGCTTTCCCACCACCAGCTCCATTTCGCCCCCGGTCCTGCGGTCCTCGATGAACTCTCCGTCGAAGCCCAGATCCCCCAGAAACCCCGCCATCTCGTCCGCGGACCAGCGGTTCCAGTAGCCCTTCAGATGGTTCCAGCCCGGATCCAGGTAGCCGTCCTCCTCCCAGCTGACGACGGTTTCCGGCCCGAAGTTGTCCCGGACGAGTATGACCTTTGCCCCGCAGGCGGCGGCCCTGTCCAAAGGCCTCCGGTAATCGGGAGAGAAGGACAGGACGTTCATGAAGAGCGCCGCGTCTACCGTCTCCCCCGCGAGATCTTCCATGGAACCCAGGCGCAGGAGATCCGGGTCCAGCGAGAGCGCCCGGTAGGCCTCCCTGCCCGCGGCTATGGCGGAAGGGCTGGAGTCCAGGCCGCTGTATTCCAGCGCGAGCCCCCGCTTTCTCAGCGAATGGATGAAGTGCCCCGCCCCGCAACCGATGTCCAGAAGCCTCGAGCCCGGCGGAAGCCCAGCCCCGGCGAGGATCTCGGCCGCCTGGGCCGCGCAGTCCATCTCGGGCTCCAGATCCAGGGCGCGACGCCTGACGAGCCTGGTCAGGCCCTCGGAATGCTCCCAGATACTCAACTCCGGGTCAGGGATCATATCGGATCGTCCCAGCCATCTGCGGACGAAGACATCAGGGATGGCGGGGGAGCAAGGGGAAAGGAAGTCGGCGGCACTGCCGGTGGAGCTGCGGAGGGAACGGAAACGGAAATCACAGGCGGGATGGACCCGGTGGATACCGAGACGCCAGATGAAGTCATCTTGGGTGCTGGGTCAGGGGCCGGGACCGCTACGGAAGCGGGCTCAGGGACCGGGGCAGGAGCCGGCTCGGGGGCCGAAGCCTCCGCAGGTGTCGGCTCGGGGCCAGGGGCCTCCTCGGGCACAGGCTCGGGGCCCGAGGCCTCCGCAGGTGCAGGCTCGGGGCCCGGGGCCTCTGCGGGTGCCGGCTCGGGGCCGATGGCCCCCGCAGGTGCGGGCTCGGAACTCGGGGCCACTGCAAGTGCTGGCTCGGGGCCCGTGGCCTCCGAAGGTGCTGGCTCGGGAGCCGAAGCCTCCGAGGGTGCTGGCTCGGGGGCCGAAGCCTCCGCAGGTGCTGGCTCGGGAGCCGAAGCCTCCGCGGGTGCCGGCTCGGGGGCCGAATCCTCTACGGGTGCTGGCTCGGGGGCCGAAGCCTCCGCGGGTGCTGGCTCAGGAGCCGAGGCCGCCGCAGGTGCTGGCTCGGGGGCCTGGCCCGCCGCAGGTGCTGGCTCGGGGGCCGGGGCCGCCTCTGGAGCTGGCTCGGGGGCCGGGGCCGCCTCTGGTGCTGGCTCGGGGGCCGGGGACGGGTGAGGGGCAAGGGCGGCATCGGGGGCGGACGCGGGAGCCGTTTCCGGGTCACGGGCACCCTCCGCAGCATCGAACTGGCCTGCGGGCCCGTTCTCAAGGGACCTTATCGGCTCGGGCGGCGGGGCGAGCTCGGCCTCGGTCAGAGGCGGGGGGCCGGGAAGGGCCCCCACGCCATTCCTGATGGCATCCCGGAGGGCGGTGATGATATTCTCGCGGCGGTTGGCGACGGTGGCGTCCAGCCTCCCCCCGTCCGACTCCATCACCAGATCTCCCGGACCCAGGGAAGAGTCCGGCTGGAAGCTGATGCTGATAAGCCCGGGGACGCTACCCCTAAGGCGCTTCAAAGCTTCCTCGAGCTCGCGGAGATCCTCCGGGCGGACCTTGAACACCGCCTCGTGGGAGTGCTGGAGATAACCCACCGCCGCCTCGAAGGCGCCGGCAGCGAGCCCCCTGCCGTCCTCCAGCCGCACGTTCAGGACAGCCTCGGCGGCGTCAACGGCCAGCTCCACCATCTGGGGGGCGTTCTGTCGCCAGAGGTCCTCGTAGACGCTCTCCAGGCGGCCCAGTATGGCGGGCAACGGCTTGAGCCTCGCGTCCGCCTCGGCATACGCCTTTGCCGAGCCCTCCGCCTCACCCTTCTCCAGGCCGGCGGCCCTGCCTTCCGCCTCGGCCTTGAGCCTCAGATCCGCCAGATCCTTGTCCCGGGCGGCCTTCCAGTCCTCCTTCTCCTTCTCGAAGGCGCGTCTGAGCGCCGCGAGCTCTTCCTCGCGCCTGGCGTTCTCGGCCCTGCCGTTCTCCACCTTGTCGCTTACGGACCGAGTCTCTTCCTTGAGCCGCTCCAGTTCCGCGCGCGCGGCCCCGAGCTCCGCCTCCTTGGCCTCTGCCTCCTTCACGATTGACTCCGCCTTGGCGGTGGCCTCGGCCACTATCTCGTCCGCGTCCCTGGCCGCGCGGGACTTCAGCTCCTCCTGAAGTTCCCCGGCCTCGGCCCTCACCGTCTCCAGGATACCTCTCGCCTTGCCGTCGGCCTCGCCCACGATCTCCTTGGCCTTCTTCTCGGCGCGATCCAGCGTGTGGATGATGGCCGAGTCCCTGGCGTCCAGATCCTCGAAGGGGAACTCGCCGGCCTGAGGCCCCGGGAGCATCGACTCGTAGGCATTGTCTTCGAGACGGCCCGGATCGAAGGGGGAAAAGAGGTAGTCCAGGGAGGGGGTCTCCCTGGCGAGCTCCGAAAGGGGCTTCGCGCCCTCCTGGGCGTACTCGTCGAAACTCGGGACGCGGGGCTTGCCGTCGAAGTCGCCTTTCTCGCCCTTGTCGAAGGCCGGGCCGCTCCAGTCCGAGACCGAGGCGGGGCCGCCGTTTTCCCTGTCGCTAGACAAACTGGTCGCCTCCGTCGCCCTTGCCTATGACTATCTTCCCCTCCGCCTCGAGCTTCTTCGCGGCGCGCAGGATGGCCTGTTGCGCCTTTTCCACGTCCGCCAGGCGCGTAGGCCCCATGGCCTCCAGATCCTCGCGGATCATGTCCGCGGCGCGCTCGGAGAGGTTCGCGAAGATCTTCTCCTGCATGGCGGGGGAAGCGGCCTTGAGCGACAGCGTGAGCTCGTCGTTGTTGACCTCCTTCAGGATCGTCCGGATGCTCCGGTCGTCCACGTTGATGAGGTCCTCGAACACGAACATGAGCTTCCGCACCTCGTTCGCCAGATCCGAACGTTCCTCCTCCAACTTGGTCAGTATCGCGTTCTCCGTGGTCTGGTCCACCTGGTTCAGGATCTCGGCCACCGTGCCGGAACCGCCCGCCGGGCGCCCGCCCACCGGGCCCTGGGCCTTTATCTCCTCGCGGAGGACCTGCTCCACCTCGTCCAGGATGCTTATGGGCACCGACTCCAGATCCGCTATGCGGAGCATCACGTCCTGCTGCAGCGGCTCCGGGAACTCGGAGATTATCTGGGCGGCCTTCCCGGAATCTATGTGGGCCAGGACCAGCGCTATGGTCTGGGGGTGCTCGTTCCGGATGAAGTTCCCCAGGGCCTTGGCGTCGATGTTCTTGATGTTGGAGAAGGGCACGGGCGAGTTCACGTCCTGGATGAGCCCGTCCGCGCGTTCCCCGTCCAGCGCCTTGCCTATCGTGTTCTTGAAGAAGTCGTCGCCCCTGACCCTGATGTCGCCCGGCTCCTGCATGGCGAGCGAGAACTCCCACAACACGTCCTGGATCTGGGAGGGCGTCACGTTCTGGATTCCGGTCATGGCCTTGCCGAGATCCTTTATCTCGATGTCGTCCAGCTCCTTGAACACGTCGGCGGTGAACTCCTCGCCCATCGTGAGAAGGAAGATGGCCGCCTTGTCGGGGCCCTTGAGCTCCTGGGCCTGGGCCGGAAGGTTGTCCTCGCGGGGCATGGTCCTCTCCTACTTCTCTTCCCGGGCCTCCGGGGTCTTCTCCTCGATCCAGCGGCGGAGGAGCCCCACGGTGCGGTCCATGTTCTCGCGGGCCAGCGGCAGGATGTTGTCGCGGCTGAGCCTGCCGTACTCCAGTCGCTGGGGCGAGCCGTCCGGCTCCTCGGGCTCCTCCCCCGCGTAGTCCGGCGCCTCGTCGTCCTCGGGGTCGTACTCGGCCTCTGCCGCGGCCGCGGCGGCGGCTTCCGCGGCCGCCTCGTCGCCGTCGGACGCCGGCGAGCCCACGGCCGTGGAGATCTCCTGCTCCTCGCGCGGCGGGAGCGGCAGGGGAAGCGACTCGCTCCCGCCGCCGCCGGAAAGCGGGTAGTCCGGGAGCACCGCCTGCTCCGCCCCGCTCCCGACCGGTTCCACCTCCTTCTTGAGCCAGTTGAGTATCGGCCTTATCACGAAGAGGAAGAAGAGGATGATGAGAAGAAGGTTGACGAGCGGCCTTCCGAACTCGCGCAGGAGATCCAAGAGGAAGATGGCCCAGACCGAGACGGTCTCCTCGCGGTAGAATTCCAGGCAGGTCACGGACACGGCGTCACCCCTCTTCTCGTCGAACCCGACGGTGTTCTTCACCGCCTCGGTCAGCTGGGCCAGCATCTCCGGCGGCACGGGCGTGAAGACCCGCTCCCCGGAGGCATCGGTCACGAAGGTGCCGTCCACCAGGACGGCCACGGAGACCTTTTTCAGATCCCCCGAGGCCGAGACGGTCTTCCGCTTGATGTTGGTGACCTCGTAGTTGGTCGTCTCCTCAGTCCGCGAGCTCACGACCTGGTTGCCCTGGTCGCCGGAGTTCTGCCGGTTGGCCGTGCCCAGCTCGTAGGTGGCGTTGGGGATGCCGGCGTTGGCCCGGCCCGGTCCCGTCTCCCGCTCCTGGATGCGCTGCTCGCTCCTGACCGCTGTCTGCTCCGGATCGTAGATGTCCTCGGAGGTCACGACCTCCTTCAGGTCCAGCTCGACGTTCACCTGGGTCGTGGCCTTGTACGGTCCCAGGACCCTTTCCAGCATGGCGTTGATGCGGGCCTGGAGATCCCGCTCGAAGGCCCGCTTCTGCTTGAGCTGCTCGTCGTTCAGGAGCCCCGGCTTGTTGGAGTCCTTGCTCCAGAGGAGCCCCCCCTCCGTGTCGATGACCGACACGTTCTCGGGGACGAGCCCGTCCACCGCGGAGGTGATGAGATGCACGATGCCCAGGAGCTTGGGCTTGTCCATCTCGGCCCCGCGCGTGAGCGTCAGCACCACCGCGGCCGTGGGTTCCTTCTGGTCCTCGATGAAGAGCGTCTCGCGGGGGACGGTCAGGTGGATCCTCGCGTCCTGCACTTCCGGGAAGCGCATGATGGTGCGCTCCAGCTCCCCGGTGACCGCCCGCTGGAGCCTTATCTTCTGCTCCATGTCGGTGACGCCCAGCCGAGACTCGTCGAAGATCTCGAATCCCACCCCGCTCTTGGCGGGCAAGCCCTTGACGGCCAGATCGAGCCGGGCGTCCTGGACCATCTCGAGGGGCAGCTCGATGGCCGCGCCCCCCTGGGCCAGGCGGTAGGGAATCCCGTCCTTCTTGAGCTCGGCCGCGATCGTCCCCGCGTCCTCCGGGCTCAAATCGGAGTAGAGCACCCCGTACTCGGTGCGGTTGTTGGAGACCAGGAAGTAGACGAAGGCCGCCGTCGCGACCAGTAGGAGGATGCCGCCGATGATGAGCTTGGAAGGGGCGGTGGCGGCTATGCGCTCCCTGCCGCGGGAGATCTGATCGCTTAAGCTGAAGGCCATGCGTCTTCCCCATGTGCGCCGCGGTCGCCGGGGATGGGTCCCCGGGCGGATCGGCGCCCTGACGGATAGCCTCATAGCAAGTTCAAGGCCATGTTTTCGGCCTCCGGAGCGGGCCCGGGGCCGCTCTCAAGGCGCTCAGGACAACCTCCTTCAGGCCAATCTTAAGCAAAACCCGCCTGCGGGGCAAGGGGAGCCGAAAAGCCACGTTCTCCCGCGCGATCCTGCTTCCGTCCCGAGCCTGGTTAAAACGACAGTTGTCGAAAGCCTGTTGTGGAAGCTGCGGGCGGCGATGCTTCATCAACAACTGGTGGAAATCAATCGGTTCAGTTGCCGAAGATCGAGAGCGGCTTCTTCAGGAGGAGACCTGATTTCAG
>JAISFS010000211.1 GCA_031263485.1 Deltaproteobacteria bacterium
CGAGGGCGTCTTTATCCCGTTGCCCGCGCCTCGGACGGAGATGTTCCGGGACGGGGAACGGTCAGCTCCAACTGCGAAGCGCGATGGCGGGACGCGCCAGAGAGGGAGCCTGGAATAGGTGACTGCGGCCCATACGGCGACGGTTGGACCGTGATCGGCGCAGAGCCGGAGGTCTTCACTGCGGCAATCGCGAGTCTCTTGACCTGATAGGGCCAGCCGATGATCACGAGATCACCGTCGGAGATCCTCTTGACGTCACCGGTGAGGATGTCGGGCCGCTCCACCCCCGCGACCTGGACGGAGTACCCGTCTTTAGCGGTCACCAAGATCGACCGGAGCCCTCAGGCCTGGGCCTGGCGGATCGTCATCTGACCGGACGCCGATGAAGGCGGTCTGGCAGGCAAGGGATACCGTCAAAAAATTACGCCGGGACAGGGTCGCGCCCTCCATGATGGACTTTATGACAAGGGGCAAGGAAATGGCCGAGACATAGCCGATTGGTCAGATAGGATGAAGCGCGTAGGCACTTACATGAAAGGGGAAATGAAATGAGCGGAGGAAACGGCAACGGAAGGGGCGGAGACTTCGACTTCCGCACGGCCATCATGGAAATGACCGGGTGCGGCGACGCGTCCCGGGGTGCTGAAGGCGACGAATTGCCCCCGGATCTGACTACGGCGGTCGGGCTACTCGGAGAAAGCTGTCAAGCGTTCGTCTCTGACATGTTCGGGGTTCCCGGCGGCGCGGACATCTCCAAGACGCTCGATTTGGCCGTGTCCGTGCTTAAGCTGGCGCGCCCGGGGCACGACTGGGCGGAGGATCTGAACAGCGAGACGCCGGAACCTTCCGCCGCCGCCAGGGACAAGAGGGCTGCGACGGACGCCATCCTGGCCCTTACGAGCCGCCTGGGCAGGGAGATCATGGACATACGGAGCCAGCTCAAGGACGCCGACGCGGCGGACATCGGTGCCGCCATTCTCGGGACAGACGACCTGCTCCGGCGCTCCGGCACGGAACTCGCGGGCATCGTCCCTGACGCCTCGGCTCCAGACGATGGGGGACTCCGTCCGCTCTCGGAACGCATGGCCTGCCCGCCGGCCCTGCGCTCGATCCTCGCCAAGCTGGAGGGCGGGTTCCGGGACAGGGCCGCGGTGTTCGACGGCGACATCGACCTGGTGAAGGCGATGGCCATGGACAGGGCCGCCCTGCCGAAATACGACATCGTCATCGCCAACCTCCTCGCCGGCACAGTGGGCTCCATCGTGTCGCCCGGCGGCACCGGCAAGAGCACGTTCGGGTTACAGATGGCCATGTCCGTCGCCTCGGGGCTGGACTTCCTGGACGTCTACAGCCCGTTGCCGAGGAGGGAGCCCGGCCTGTTCAGAAGGGAGCCCGGCAGGGTGAGCTACCTGAACATAGACGACCCGGAGACCGCCATCGTCAGGAGAGTCAACGCCGCAACCTGCGGCCTTGCCGATCCGGACAGGACGGCCATAGCCGGGAACCTGACCGTGAAGCAACTGCAGAAGTCCGACGTCAACATCAGGATGAAGAAATGGGCCTCATTCCTCTATGACCTGGCCGAAGGCAGGAGGTTGCTCATCATCGACACCTTCAGGCGGTCCCATGACCTCGAGGAGAACTCGTCCGCCGACATGACGCTCGCTATGAAGCTCATGGAGGTGGTGGCGGCGGAGACCGGTTGCGCGATCCTATTTCTCCACCACTCCAGCAAGGCCGCCGCCCTGGGCGGCGCCGGGAACAGGCAACTGGCGACCAGGGGATCGGGCGTGCTTTCCGACAACGCCCGCTGGCAGGGGTACATGGCGACCATGACGACCGATGAGGCGGCAAGGTTCGGTGGCATAGAGCCGGAACTCGCCAGAAACCACGTCCGTTTCGGGGTATCGAAGTCCAGCTTCGTGGAACCGTTCCAGGAACGCTGGTTCCGCCGCGCCCAGGAGGGTATCCTCGTGCCGGTCGAGCCGTTCCCGAAACGGAAGCCCCGGGCCGAGAAGGAAGAACCCGTGAGGAAAGGCAACTTCACCAGATGACGGCAAGCCGGGCTGACCACCGAAAGGAGCTTGATCATGGCGGCGACATCACCCGACTGGGAGCTTGCCCAAGGTGAAGGCGCCTCCCTGGCTCTTCCAGTGCGCCCTCTTCCAGCCGCCCAGGGGAAAGTTGCCGGGCCCGGTCGGACATAGAGCCGCGCGTGAACAGGCTGGGAGTCAAAGGACCGGAAGCCCCGGACGCGGTCTCGCCTGCGGATATTTTGCCGTTGCTGGCCGAGGTGGCGTCAGACGATGACCCCAGCAAAATGACCGCAGGCAGATCAGCGATGATGCCGAGGACTCGACTGTCCCGGTTGCCGTTGCCTTGCTCCGGATGGCCAGGAGGGTGAATTACCATGTCGCGATTCCTGGATTGCCATGTCGATGGCTCTGATGCTCCGCTCTTGGAACATACTGATTCGATTTGTGTTTTTCCTCGGAAATAGTCGTTCTCGCTCTCCAGTAGTCTTGACAATTCCAGTGGCTGATAATATTAATACAGCGACAGGTTTTACCCGTTTATGACGGGACGGCGGACGTTCTGCCCGTGACGAGTCACGCTAAGGCGGCCTCGGCGACCATGCGACAGCGGACTTAGCTCAGGCCAGACGAGGCCAGTATGGGGCCGATGCCAGGTTCGCCAGTACCCGAAGGTTTCCACGACCCATCCTTGCCGTGACTTTCCTGCCCCGTACTTACACTCGAAAACCCCGTACTTTCACTTCCATCCCCGGTCGCCGAAACCTGGTGGCAGGGCCGCCGGACGACCGGAAGCGGTCGCCATAAAGGAGTTTCCATGTCAGATTCGAAAAACGACGGTTCCGGCAGACCGGCAGGATCGCCGTTGACGGGCGTCTCCGGCATGCGTAAAGAGTCTTCCGTCTGCCAGAGGGCTAACTATACTGAGGCGCGCGGCATCATGGGCGAGGCGGAGTCCAGGTTCGTGGGTGCCGAGCCGGGTGATGAGGGCACTGCGGACAGGTTGCTGTTCCCCGGCCTCGAGCGGGGCGAAGTGGCCGTGCTCTTCGGTCCGGGCGCCTCCGGCAAGAGTTTCTTCATCCTCCAGGCGATGGCCGCAACGGCGACTTTCCGGTTGTCGTACATCCGCCACGATGCTCCCGGGGAGCCGGTCTGGAGCGACACGCTGGGTCTGGACGTCCGGACGCGAGCCAAGTGCCTCTACATCTCGGCCGAGGATCGCGTTCAGCACATCGGACGGAGGTTCCAGGCGATCGAGGCCCGGCTGTTCGGCTGGGAGGCGGTCACCCACAGGCGCCCGGACGGAAGCCTTCATACGGCCATGCCGCCCTCCCATCCCTGGTACCCAGGCTACCTGAAGGATATCAAGGAAAACCTGATCGTCTGCCCCTTCCGCGGCCTGCGTCTCCCCTTCACGGGCGAGAACGGCGGCGGGGCTCTCGCCGAAGCACTGTCCGAGATGATCGGAAGGCATCGCTTCGAGGCGGTGGTCTTCGACCCGCTGGTCAAGTTCCACGAACTCGACGAGTACTCGAGCCTGCGCATGTCCAACCTGATGAGCCAGATGGAGTGGATCGCCGACAGGACCGGGGCGGCGATTGTCCTGGTCCACCGCACCGCCGGTAACGGGTACGGTTCCGGCGACTCCCGGCGCGCCGCCGGCGGTGCTTCGGCCATCATCGACAACGTCGGCTTTGCGGCCAACCTCCGCTGGATGTCCGAGGACGAATTCGAGAACAGCGAGATATCGCTTCCCGAAGACATTCCGGTCGCGGCAAGCCAGGAGAGCACCCGCAAGAGTTACGTCTGCTTCAACGTGGTCAAGCAGAATCACGGCCGGGTCCCCGAGCCCGCCTGGTTCTTCAGGGGGAGCGGCGGCGTCCTGGTCCCGGGCGTGAGGGTCGCCGGAAGGGCGGCGACCAGACGGGGAGTCAGGGTCTTGTAAACTAACGGGGCCGATGTCCGGCAGTTCTCTCCGGAGCCGCCGGGGCCCTGGCTTGAGGCCAGGGCCGGCAAGAACTTCCGGCGAACATGTTCCCGCCCTCCCCATTAAGACCGGTCATCCCGTCCCGGATTCCGGGCTTGCGCCGCAGCGAGGCCTGTCCGAACGTCTCGCCTCATCCGGATCTCTGAGGCGGAACGACGATCCCGGTGGCGTTGCCGCGTCCGTTGGACGGCAAACCCAAAGGGCATGATCTCGCTTGCTTCCCGGAAGGGTTCGGGGCAGTGCGTTGTGGCGCCTGAAGGATTTCAGGGCTTATCCCGCCCTGCCGGGCGATGACACCGAAACGGCGGCCTGGAGCGGCCGACCAGAAAAGGCCATACATGACGAAACAGACCAAGAAAGGCAACGGCTCCGGCGGGTCAGCGATCTCGAAAGTGCCCGGCGTCCCCGGCATGCGCATCGAGATCGGCGTGTCACCGACCGGGCTGGCCCCGGAAATGGAGGAGCCGCGCGGACAGGCGGCATCGCCCGTCGACTTATGCAGGGCGCGTGGACGCGCCCTGCCTGAGGGCCTGGCAGACCTGGAAGCCGATGGGGATCCGGGCCAGATCCGCGCGCGCCTCGAAAACGAGATGGCGGGGCTGGCCGCGCCAGTCATCACGGACGCCGACGCACCCGCCAGAACGGAGAGGCTGATCCTGGCGCTCACCCGCGGCTTGAGCGGGTACCGGACGCTCTTGGACGATTTGCGCGACGGCAAGGACCAGGATCTGATCCTTGACGGCCTGGCGAAGGCCATGGAGGACGCAGCCGCCTCCATTGAGGCCATTCGCGGCGGAAGCATGTTTTCCGCCCGTTGTCTTCCCCATGCGTACCTGCATTCGCAACGCACGGGAACCGACCTCGCCAGGACGGAAACCCTCTGGCCTGGCTTCATGCTGGGGGACGTTGGCGCCCTTTTCGGCCCCGGACAGGCGGGCAAGTCGTGGGCCGCCATGGAGATCGGAATGTCGCTGGCCGTTGCCGGGGTCGCGGTCGAGCCGGAAGAGAGGGAGATCCTCATGCCGCTTCTCGACCCGCTCGCCCTCGGCATCACGGAGCCCAGGAAGACGCTCTACATCAGCGGCGAGGACCGCGTCGAAGTCTTCGGATACCGCGAAGAGGCGGCGGTCGAACAGATGGCCGGATACGTCCCGTTATTGACGGGCGGCGACCGTTTAGGCCTGGGCAGGCCGACAGGAGGTCATGTCCCCGACTACGTGCCAAGGCTCAAGGCCGCCCTCGAGGAAAACCTGGTGCTCATATCGGCCCGCGGAGAATGCCTTGACCTGGGCCGTGATCACGACTTCTCCGAGACCGACAGCATCGTCAGTTACGTCAGGGAGAACGGGTTCGGCCTGGTGATATTCGACTCCCTGGCCCGCTTCCACACGTTCAGGGAGAACGATAATGCGGAGATGGCGGGACTAATCGCGAAGTTCGAGCGCATCGCCGAGAAAACCGGGGCTTCGGTCCTGCTCGTCCACCACGTCTCCAAGGACGCTGCCATGAACGCCGACCGGATGGGCGAGGCCATCGCCGCCGCCAGGGGGGCGGGCGCCATAGGCGACAACCTGCGCTATGGGCTGAACCTGTTCAGGATGACGGCTAAGGAGGCGGAGAACTGCGGTATCGCGGATGCCGAACGCCATCGGTACGTCAAGCTGACGCGCTCCAAGCAGAACTACGCCGACAACTGCGACCCGATCTGGCTGGAGAGGAGGCGTCACGGCTTCCTGGCGGCCGTGAAGCCCGGCAAAGCCGCCGTTTCCGCCGCTTGCGGCGGACGGAGGCCTATCATCGGCAACTGTGAGTGAATTCTGATCGGAACACGGCCAGGGATGTTCGTCTCGGAAATCCAAATTACGAACACGAGACGATGGAAGTCGCCTTACCCGCGATCGTGACGGAATGCTATCCCCTAACAGTCGCCCGGTCGTGGGCGTCCTCCTGGGGATCCGAGTCCACCAGGAGGATAAACCGCCCTTCCAGCTGAAAGTCTCTGGTCAAGTGGGTGGCAACGGTCGTCTTTCCGGAGTCATCCCTCTGATTCAAAAGGGGGATTACTTTCACTGTTCACCTCTCCTGGGGCTTGTTATCCAGGATCTCGGGTAGGGTATGCCGGATGTCCATCGCATCATCTGATTAACTGATTCAAAACTCAGTCACTCAAATGCTTCTGAGACCCCCGCCCTCGCAGGCTTGCGGGCGGCTTGCCCGCGGATCGCCGTCATCGGGGATCTGGCATGGACCCCGCCAGGTTCGAAGGCACGGGACGGCCCCGGAGGCGCGGGCACCCCATGG
>JAISFS010000244.1 GCA_031263485.1 Deltaproteobacteria bacterium
CTGCCCGGCCCGGTCTGACGGGTCAGCGGCCCGGCCGAACGCCGGAACGGACCTTCAAGGGCCTTGCGGCCCCGGATCGCATGTCCGCCTCAGGGGTGGTCGGACAGTACGGCGCCCGAAAATCCCCGAACCCCGAAAGCCCGCCTTCACCCGGGGCGGGCCCCCGTCGACGCTCGCGTTCGCCTTCCGGCCGGTCTTCCCGCCCGGAAGGCCCCTCCCTGCCCGGGCGAGCTGGAGGACCCCCTCCCGCCCGCCCGCGATCCCGACGCGTCCCCGCCCCTGCGGACGGGACATCGCGGCTACGGAGGCCGGCAGCGATGCCGCCTCCCCCCGACGACGGCGGCGTAGTCCAGCTTCATTGCAGCCGCTGACCCCTGATAAGGGGTGAACAGATACATCTGCACGGCAGTTCAAACGTATCTCCCCGACAGGAAACAACACCCCTCAGACCAGTCCGGCGGGCCTGAAATGCTTCCCGAGCCACCGTTCCCCGGCCAGGACCTCCAGTCCGGCCATGACGAAATTCACGGCGAGGATCACGATCCCCGGGCCCGGCCTGAGGTTTTCCACGAAGACGTCGATGAAGTCCCGGCTGACGTTGCCCCTGGCCATCAGCTCCCTCACGAACCCGTCGCCCCAGACGTAGAACGGGATGTACGTCCCGAAGGCCTTGGCCACGGAAAACGTCCCGTAGCCCAGGATGTTCAGCCAGAGCCTCGAGTAGCCGTTCCTCCCGGCGATCAGGTCACCGGCTATCCCCCCGAGGACGGAGAAGACGGCCACCGTGAAAAACCCGAACATGCAGAAGACCACGGCGCAGGCCATGCCGGAGACCGTCATCAGCCCGCTCCTGGGCACCTTGGTCCGGAGGAGGACCATGACCGGGGCCGTCAGGAACGCCACGAGCGCCTCCTTCACGAGCACCAGGGCGCCGGGCAGGAGATGCAGGGCCAGCAGGACGGCGAAACCGAGCGCCAGGCCCAGGGCCGTGAAAATCCCCACCGTCACGCTGTCCCTGACGCTGAAACGGATGACTCGCCCAAGCACGATCGTCCCTCCCGTGCGGGATGACCCCGCCTTCCGCCTCCCTCGGCCTCACCGCCGCCGCCGACTTCCCGCCCAGCCTCACGGCCCTGTCGGCGACTCCCTCGACCAGCTCGCGGTCGTGCGAGACGATAATCGCGAGCGCTCCCGCATCGACCCTGCTTTCGAGCCGCCTCACGAACTCGCCCGCCATGCCGGCGTCCAGGCCGCTGGCGGGCTCGTCGAACATGAGGATCCTTCTGTCCAGCGAGAAGGCCGCCGCCAGGAGGACCCTCTGCTTCTCCCCCTTCGAGAGTGAGGCCGGATGGCGGTCCAGCAGGCCTTCCAGGGCGAACGCCCCGATCATCGCGTCCAGGATCTTCCCGTCGCGCCTGCCCCGGCCGAGCCTCTGCTCGGCCCCGACGGTAGGCGCGAAGAGCAGGAAGTCGGGGTCCTGGAGGACCACGGCGCAGCGCGAGAGCCTGCGCGAGGCGCCCGCCCTTTTCCCGTCCATCAGCGTCATGCCCGCGTCGGGCGCGGAAAGCCCGCAGATCATCCGCAGAAGGGTGGTCTTCCCGGCCCCGTTGTCCCCGGTCAGGGCCACGATCTCGCCCTCGTCGAACGATCCGTCCAGATCCTCGAAAAACGTCCTTCACGATCGGACCGCCTTCATGCCCCTGAGCTCGATTGCCGGGGGCCGCCCCCTCGCCCCTGCCCCGGGGCGCCGGGTGCGGTCCCGAAACGCCGGTGCGTCCGGCGCGGGGTCACGGCACGACCGGAAGCAGGCAAGTCGGCCGAGGGCCCCCTGATCCGATGAGACGGGCGGCCCCGGGACTCCCCGTCCCGGCTCGGTCATGTCGTCCCCCAGGCTCAGACGCCCCACAAACATGTCTTGCGGCCAGTCGCCCGAATTGGCGGCCACCAGCACGATCCTGCCCTCTTTCAGAAGATCCCCGATGAGGGTTTTCAGCCGTCCGCGGCCTTCGGCATCCAGATTCGCCTCGGGATCGTCCATCAGGACGACCCTGGGCCCGTAGACCGCGACCTCGGCGATGGCCAGCCGCTGACGCTCGCCGCTGGAAAGGCCGAACACGCTCCGGCCCAGGAATTTTTCCAGGGTCATCGTCCCGACGGTCCGACGGAAGCGTTCCTCGACCGCCCTCCTGTCCATGCCGTAGTTGTCCACCGTGAACAGGAGCTCGTCCGCCACGCGGGGCATGAAGAACTGGGCACGGCAGTCCTGGAAGACCAGCCCCATGGTCCGGCCCCGTTCGGCGGGGCCCAGGGGCGTCAGGTCCTTCCCGTCCAGGATCGTGCGCCCCGTGACCCGTCCCGGGACAAGGGACGGGATCAGCCCGCAGACCGCCATGAGGAGCGCGCTCTTGCCGGAACCGCCGGGGCCGGTCACCAGGAGCGCCTCGCCGCTCTCCGTCCGCGCGCTCACCGGCCCCAGGATCCTTCGCCCGTCGTTTGCCGTGATGACGAGATCTTCCAGCTCCAGGGTCACGGGACTCCGGTCCTCGAGAGGAAAACCGCCCCAGCCAGGACCAGGGCCGTCCATGCCCCCAGCGGGAAGTCGCTTGGGGAAGATGCCCGGACGCTTCGCTCGCCGCGGAACCCTATGCCCCTGGAGATGACGGATGCGGTCAGCTCCTCTGCCAGGCGGACGCTGTGGAAGGCCAGCGGCACGACGATGCCTTCCACGTGCCCGACCGGATTCAGCAGGAATCCCCTGAGGCCTACCCTCAGGCCGCGCAGCCTCCTCGAGTCGCCCAGGCTCCTGTACTCCTCAGCCATGGTGGGGATGAAGCGGAGAGTGACCGCGGAGGCAGCCGTCAATGCCTTGGGGACCCCGAAGGCCTCGAACAGCGCCATGAACTGGCTTAGGGTGGAAGTGCGGAAGACGGCCAGCGACATCGTCCCGACGGCCGCGATCTTGCCCGCGCCGGTTGCCATGTAGGTCGCGAAGATCAGCACGAAGCCCGGATCCGGGACTGCCGACAGGCCAAGCGTAGTCAGGACCACCCCGCCCTCCAGGACCGCCATGGCAGGGAGATAGGCCGGTTTTCCCAACTGGGGGAAGAACAGCGCCCCCGTCAGCACCGAGAACGCCATGAAACGGGGACCGTCAACGGCGAGCATGCCTATCCCGGCCAAAAGCAGGCAGAACAGCTTTGCCTTGTACGTCGGCCCTTTGGGTGGGACCAGTCCCAAGGCGGCATCCACCGCCGCCCTTGTCTCCGGATCCTCATCTGCCTCCCGGCGCCTCGAATCCCCCGGGACCGGCAACCATTTCCGCATCACCGGGTCTTTCGTCTCCACCGGCACCACCCGCTCCTTAGGATCCATCCGCGCCTCCAACTCATCCCTTTCCCGTGACTCCAGCCGCGCCTCCGGCTCTTCCAGCTCTTCCAGCTCTTCCAGCTCCTTCAGCTCCATCAGCTCCATCCGAACCTTTGGGCCCTCCGGGACATCCGCGTCCTCCGGAACCTTGATTCCACTGCAAAAACCCTCCCTTCGACAGAGATGCGGAACGCTTTGCGGTCATAGCATCGGCACCCTTGCGCTTAGGCCTCGAACCACCGCCCTTCTGCGCCCCCTTTACCCATACACTCTGACCCCAAATGACTGACAGGAGGTGATGGAAATTTTTGCAGTCGAATCAACTATCCCGCTTCCGATGCCATCGGAACTCCAAAGCCTCCGGAGCAACCCCCCGACAGGGGTTCCAAGATCATTGAAAGACCGTGCAAATTTTACGCAAACCATCCTGGCCGTCCGAACCGACATTAATGCCACGTAAATTCCTCCATTATCCCGGCATTTATTATTTCATTTAATTTCCCTTTTTATTTTTTCTGGAAGTGCCTCACTTTCTCCGAATTAACGCCGATATTTTTTTCAGATTTTTCTCCTGCTTTTTCCCCTGACATACTATTGTCGGGCCAACACTCTGATTTTCCTAGCAAAATGATTATTCAATCCATTTTAGGACCCTCGAATGCCCTTTTTACCGGGAACCCAACGGTCAAGGTCGGCGCCCAGGAAAAAATCATTTTTTCCCCGCCAAGAAAATGATACAATTAATCAAAGGCCAAGTTGCCGCCCTCCCTGTCCTTAGGGTGGGACACCTGCCCCCGCTCCGGGGGCTCCTTTTTCATGAGCTACCTCCCGGGGGTTCCCTGTCGACCCGGCACTTCCGGGCAAGCCTCTGACCGGCCCTTTACCCGGGCACCCAGACCCCGGCCCCTCCGCCTTCCGGCATACGCCCCGTATCCGTTCCGGGGTGCCCGCGCCCCCGCCTTCGCCTCCCTGCCCGACCTTGCGACCGGGACTCCTCGCGGCGCCTGGCGGTACACGGAGAGCCGGATCCGCGCGGGCGCCCGATCCTTGAAATATCGGGCCTTCGGGCGCTAAAATCACCGGACCTTCCCAGTCCCCCCCACAGGCCCCGCCCCTCGCGGCGCGGGACGCCCCGACCGCCTGCGGCATATCCTTCCACGCTTTCCCACGCTTTTCCGCGCTTCCACGGGGTCTTATGAGCTCACCTCCAGCATCCGCCCCCCCCGACGGCGACTCCGCCGCCGTGATAGGCCTCGGATGCCTGTTTCCCGGCAGGCCCGGGGTCGCAGGCTTCTGGTCGGTCGTGAAAAACGGCCTCGACACCATGAGCGGCATCCCCTCCGACCGCTTCAACGCCGCCGACTACTACGACCCGGACCCCAAAGCCCGGGACAGGATCTACGTGAAACGCGGGGCCTTCCTCGCCCGGGTGCCCTTCGAGCCGTTGAAGTACGGCATCTCCCCCAAGGACATGGAGTCCATCGACTCCACCCAGCTCCTGGGGCTCCTGGCCGCCGACGCCGCGCTCTCGGACGCGGGCGTCCCCGCCGACCGCTCGGATCACACCCGCACCGCGGTCATCCTGGGAGTCACGGGGGCCTTGAAGATGACCGTGACCCTGGGCCAGCGCCTGGCCCACCCCCAGCTCAAAAAGGCCCTGGCCGGGGCCGGGGTGGACCCCCAGACCGCCCAGGAGGTCCTGGAGCGCTTCGCGGAGCAGTTCGCGCCGTGGCGGGAGCTCTCCTTCCCCGGGCTCCTCGGGAACGTGACGGCGGGCCGCATCGCCTCCCGGCTGAACCTGGGCGGGGCCAACATGGCCGTGGACGCGGCCTGCGCGAGCTCGCTCGCCGCGGTCTCCCAGGCGGTCCTGGAACTCAAGTCCCGCCGGGCGGATCTCGTGGTATCCGGCGGCGTGGACACCTTCAGCGACCCTTTCATGTACTGTTGCTTCTCCAAGACGCCGGCGCTGTCCCGGACCGGGGAGGTGAGATCCTTCGACGAGGCCGGCGACGGCACCATGCTGGGCGAGGGCCTGGGCGTGGTGGTCCTGAAGCGGCTGGAGGACGCGAGGCGCGACGGCAACCGCGTCTACGCGGTCATCCGCTCCGTGGGGGCGAGCTCCGACGGGCGCGGCACCGCCATCTTCGCGCCGAGCCCGCAGGGCCAGAGGCGTGCCATCGAGGCCGCCTACCGCGAGGCGGGCTGGTCCCCCGAGACGGTGGAGCTCGTCGAGGCTCACGGGACCGGAACCGCCGTGGGCGACGCGGCAGAGCTCGACGCCTTGAGCGGCTTCTTCTCTTCCGGCTACGCGCCCGGCCCCGACACGGCTGAACGCTCCGCCTCGACGGATCCCGCCCGCTCCCGGACCTCCTCCCATGCCGCCGAGGCAGTCCAGGCGTCCGCCCCCTCGGCTTCCGGCGAGGCTTCCGCCGAAGCCCCCGCCGGAGGCCTCGGGCCGCATGGCCTTCGGGACGGAGACGCCGGCGCGACCGTTAACGGCACGCCAGGCGCCGCGAACGAGACGCAAGGCGCGGCGAACGACGCGGCGACCGCGCCGTACCCGGATGCCGATGCCCCCGGCGGCTCCGGTCACGCCGCAGGCGATTCGGTCGCCCGGACCGTCGGAGGCTCCAAGCCCGTTGCCGTCGACTCGACCGACACCGCCGTCGATATCGAACTTTCCGCCAGCGAAGCCGGCGCGGCCGATCCTTCCGCCGACGCGGCCATCTCCGAAGTGGATCCCTCCGTCGGCGCGGCCGATGCCAATCCCTCCGTCGGCGCGGCCGATGCCAATCCTTCCGTCGGCGCGACCGATGCCAATCCTTCCGCCGACGCGGCCATCTCCGAAGTGGAGCCCTCCGCCGACGCCTCGGACACCGTTCCTTCCGCCGGCGCGGCCGATGCCGACCCCTCCGGAAGCATTGCCGACACCGCCGAAAGGAACGTGGCCGAGTCCGGCGCCGATGGCCCGGAACGACCGTCAGGACCATGGTGCGCCCTGGGCTCGGTGAAGTCCCAGATAGGCCACACCAAGGCCGCGGCGGGCGCGGCGGGACTCATCAAGGTGGTCCTGGCCCTCCATCACAAGGTCCTGCCCCCCACGATCAAGGTCAAGAACCCCCTGCCGCCCCTCAGGGAGGAGGACTGCCCCTTCTACGTGAACACCGAGGCCAGGCCGTGGTTCGCGTCGGGCTCCCACCCCCGCCGCGCCGGGGTGTCTGCCTTCGGGTTCGGGGGCTCCAACTTCCACTGCCTCCTGGAAGAGGCCGGGGAAATCAAGATGCCCTTCGAGACGGGCGTCCATCTGTTGCCCTTCTCCGCCAAGTCCATGCCCGAGCTCATCAAGAGCATCCAGGACCTGGCCGAGGAGGCCTGGCTCTCGGTGCCCTCGGAGTCGCTGGAAAACGAGCGGCACGCGGCCGACTATTTCAGCCAGGCCGTGGACTATCACCTGCGGCCCCGGCTGGGCGCGTACAGCCGGAACGATCCGGAGCGGGTGTTTCTCGCCTTCAGCGCCGAGCGGGCCAGGGACTACCTGAGCTCGCTTCCGGAAATCCTGAAGGAGCACGGCCTGAAGGCCGAGATCTTCAGCCTGCCGGACGGGCTCTTCTTCGGCAGGAAGGACCCCGGGCCCGCGCCGGAGCTCGTGTACTTCGCGCCGGGGGCCTTCCGCCTCGCGCCCGGCACGGGACGCGATCTCGCGCTGAACTTCCCCCACTTCCAGATGATCCTGGACCTGTTCGCGGGCAGCCGCGCGGGCACGCCCCTGGGCCAGCTCCTCTACCCGCCCGATCTGGCCCCGTCCGCCCTGAAGGAACGCTGGGCCCGCGAGCTCGCCGACCCCGCGGCGGGGTACTTCATCAAGCCCGCGCTGGCCATCGCCCTCCACGAGCTCTACAGCTTCTTCGGCGTGAACGCAGCCAAGACCGCCGGCCAGGGACCGGGACTCGTGGCGGCCCTGGTCATCTCCGGCTGGCTCCCGCTCAAGGAGGCGGTAAGGGCCCTGGGCGAGGTCCGCTCCGGGGATCCCGAAGGGCTGCGCCGCGCCGTCCTGAGCCTCCCGGTCGAGCGCCCGCGGGACGGCGCCTTCCCCGAGCTCGCCTCCCCCGACGGCCGGGGCGTGTCCTCCGCGGACGAGGTCCGCCGGAGGCTCGCCGAGGATCTGGAGGCGTATCTGAAGGATCCCGACTCCTTCGACGCCGGGACCTTGCCGTCCCTGTTCCCCAACGACCTCATCCTCCACGCCGGGAGCTCCTCGGGCCCCTTCGGGGGGAGCCTGGATCTCTCCTCGGAGGGCAGGATCCTGCCGGCGCCCCGGAGCGCCCTGGACTTCGCCAAGAACCTCGCGCGGCTGGCCTCCTGCGGGGCGCCCGTGAACTTCCGCAACTGGTCCTACTTCACCTTCCCGCCCCCCAAGCCCGGGGGCCACCACGTGCTCCTTTCCGGCGCCAACACCTTCAGGCCCCAGAACCTCATGCCCCCCCGCCAGCCCGCAGGCGCCCAGCCCCCGGCCGCCGGCGACTTCTCGGCCAAGATCGAGGAGCTCGCGAGGCTCCAGGCAGAGGCCCTGGAGAGGCTGGGCGCACTCGAAGGCTCGCTTGCCGCGCTCTCCGCGAGCCGGGTTGCCCCCGATCCGTCGGCCCCGGAAGGCTACCCCGCGCAGGCCCGCGGAGGCTTCACCGTGCCCCCGGCCCCATCCGGTTACCAAGAGCAAGCGTTCCAGGACGGCTGCCCGCCGCAGGCGTTCCAGGGCGGCTACCAGGCGCAGGCGTTCCAGGACGGCTACCCGCCGCAAGCGATCCAGGACGGCTACCCCCCGCAGGCGTTCCAGGACGGCTACCCGCCGCAGGCGTTCCAGGACGGCTACCCGTCGCAAAATTCCCGGGCCGACTATCCTGCGCAAGCCTACCGGCCCGGCTTTCCGCGTGAAATCCCCGAGCCCGGCTACACCCAGGCGGATGAAGCCGCCTTCGCCAGACGCCCGGCACGTCAGCATCTGCTGGGACCTGGCTTCGCGGAGGCCTACGGCCCGGCGGACGGCCCCGCCTCCGACCCCTTCGGGCAGCCCAGGCTTCAAAGCGTCCCCGCCGCCCGGGCCGGTCGCGACTTCTCCGCCCCTCCGGGCGGAGTCCCCCCCCGTGCAGCCATGCCTGGAGGCCCCCGCTCCGGCGGCAACGGCTCCGCTCCGGCTTCCGGGACCAGCGGGGACGGCGCCTGGGAAAGGCTCTGCGAGATAGTCGCCCGCGAGACCGGCTACCCGGCCGACTCGCTCAAGCCCCACATGGATCTCGAAAACGACCTGGGCCTGGACTCGATCAAGAAGGTGGAGCTCTTGGCCGAGATAGCCGGCATCGCCCCCGGCCGCGAGCAGGGCCTGAAGGACGCCTCAGGGACCCTGGGCGAGATAGCTCGGGTCCTGGAGGACGCCCGCTCTGCCGCCGCGGCGGAAGCCTGTCCCCCCGAAGCCTCAGACAGGAACCCCGCCGACGTCGGCGACCCTTACGGTCTCCATGAAGGCGGCTATCCCGGCTACCGGGAAGCCGCGCCCGGGCCCCCTGCCCGTCGGGCCGGGCTCTTCGCCTCAAGCCGGCTCGCCAAGGCCCCCGCAGGACCCTACGGCTCCCTGGACCCTCACCCCGGCGGGCATCCCCGCGCGGCCGGCGTCCGCGCCGCGCAGGATCCCTACGCGGTTCCCGAAACCCGTGCCGGGGATACCGCTGCCGCCGCAGGCGCCCCTTTCGCGACCCGCAACGCCTTCTCCGCGGAGGAGCCGCCCTACGCCGCCCGCAATCATGCCACCTTGGACCCTTACGCGGCCCGAAACCCTAACGCCTCCCGGGTCCGCCAAGCGCACGACCCGTTCGGACCGGCGCCCGCTCCTTCCGGCCAGGGCAGGGGCTTCCCGGAGCTGGCCAGCTCCCCGGCCCTGGGGGCGGCCAGCCTGTCCGCCGAAGTCGTGATTCTCGAAGTAATTTCCCGGGAGACCGGCTACCCTGAGTCCTCGCTGACCCCGGAACTTTCCCTCGAGGGCGATCTTGGCCTCGACTCCATCAAGAAGGTCGAGATCCTCTCCGCCCTGAGCGAGCGGGTGCCGGGCCTGGAGCCCACCGCGCTCTCCACGGCCCGCACCGTGGGCGATCTGGTCGTGCTGGGCACGGAACTCGCCGGCGCGTCCCCCGCCCCCGAACCCTCCGGGCTCTCGCCGTCCCGGAGGGCCGTGCCCCTGGGCACCTTCGGGAAGGCCCCGGACCCTTACCCCCGCGCGAACGCCTCCGGCCCGGTCAGGACCGACGCTTATGGCCAGCACGCATCGGGCTACGACCCCGTTGCCGGCTTCCGGGACCATACCGTACCCCCCTACGCCCGCAGCAGTTACCCCCATGCCGCGGCTCCCCACGCGCGGGCGCAGGACTCGGGCCCCCTCACGCTCCCTCAGATCCAAGACCCTTACGTGCGGACCCAAGCCGATCCCTACGCGCGGACCCAGCCTGACCCTTACGCGCGGGCCCAAGCCGATCCCTACGCGCGGACCCAGGCCGATCCCTACGCGCAGGCCCAGGCCAATCCCTACGCGCAGGCCCAGGCCGATCCCTACGCGCAGGCCCAGGCTGACCCTTACGCGCAGGCCCAGGCCGATCCCTACGCGCAGGCCCAGGCTGGCCCATACGCCCGCGCCCAAGCCCCTGCCCGGGCGCCCGCCCAGCCCCGCCGCCAGGCGAACCCGCCCGCCGTAGACGCCGACGGCTATCCGGCGGTGATCCGCATCGTGGCCCGGGAGACGGGCTACCCGCCCGCCACCCTGCTCCCGGCAATGGATCTGGAAGACGATCTCGGCCTCGACTCCATCAAGAAGGTCGAAATCCTCTCCCTCATCGCCGAGGAGACCGGGGCAGGCCCGAACCGGGACCAGGCCCAGATGGCCAGGGCCCGAACGCTGGGGGAGTGGCTGGATTTTTTCGTCCCCGCGGATGAAGGCGCGGGGCCTTCCTCCGAGGCGACTGCAAGCCCCGCTTTTCCCCTGACCGACAGCCCCGCCGAAGGCAAGTGGCGCGAAACGACGGACGGGCCAGCGCCCCTGGCCAGACCCACCGGCCGCTCCCTTATCCAGAGCGCCCTGGCTGCCTCCATCCGCCGCCGGGACGAGGCCGCCCATAAGGGCCTTGGCCCCGATCCCGGACGCCTGGCCGTCCCGGTTGCCTGCCTGACCGGCGCCGAGGACGCGCCCTTCGATCCCGGACTCGTCCCGGACGAGGATCCGGGCGGCCCGATACCCGGCGCGCCTTCGCTCTACCGCGTGGAATCGGTGCCCTGGACGCCCGGTCCGGCGGCTGTACCGGCAGCCTTCAGCCCCGCCGCGGTGATGGGATCCGGCACGCTCGCCGAGGAGATCTCGCGTGCCTTGCTCTCTGTCGGCGTCAGGACCGTCGAGTGCTCCTGGCGGCGCGATTTGCCGCCCTTCCCCGAGGCACCCCGCTCGCTCGTGCTCGTGTGGCCCGGCGCGGACCGCGACCCCTCCCTCATCCTCAGCGCCATGGAAGCCGTCGACCGGCTGGGGGACGGCCTGAGGCTCCTGTGCGGGGTGAGCTACCTGGGCGGGTGCTTCGGCTTCGAGAGAACGGCCGGGCCCGCAAAGCCCGTCGGCAATGCCGCGTCCGCCGCCGTGGGCGGTCTCGTCAAGTCCGCCTGCCGCGAACTCGGCTGCGCGGGCCGGGTCCTGGACGTCCCGTTCGCCACCCACGAGATGCCCCATTCGGGGTTCCAGGAACAGTTCCTGACGGCGCTCTTCTCGCGCGGGCCGGTGGAGATAGGCCTTCCGGGCCGCGATCTCTTCGTCACCCCCACGCTCATGCCCTGGGACGTGCCGGAGCGCGCGGACTTCTTCCCGCTCTCCCCGGGCGACACCGTGGTCGCCACCGGCGGCGGGCGCGGAGTCACCGCCGCGGTGCTCCTGGAGCTCGCGCGAAGGGCCCGGCCGCGCTTCGTGGTGCTGGGCCGCACTCCCCTCGGCCCGACCGAGCCCCCGTGGCTCGCGGGCCTCAAGGACGCCCGGGAGATCACCCGGGCCCTCCACGAGAGGGCGCCTGGGCTCGCGCCCAGGGAGCTCTCCCAGAGGGCAAGGCTCACGCTGAACGCCCGGGAGATCCGCGCGACCCTTGCCGCTCTCCGCTCCCTGGGTTCCGAGGCCGAGTACGTGGCCGGGCCCTTCGACGACCCCGCCTCTGCCGATGCCGCTGCCAGGCGCGTAAAGTTCCGCTACGGGCCCGTGAAGGCCCTGGTGCATGGGGCTGGCGTCATCATGGACCACGAGGTCAAGGGCAAGAGCGCCCGGGACTTCGCGAAGGTCTACGCCACCAAGGCCGTGCTGGCCCAGTCGCTCCTGACCGCCTTCCAGGACGACCCCCTCGCTCTCATCCTTTTCATGAGCTCCTCCTCGGCCCGCTTCGGCAGGAAGGCCCAGGCCGACTACGCCGCCGGAAACGAGGTCCTGAACAAGCTCGCCTGGGAGGAGCGCAGGGCCAGGCCCGACGCCACGGTGCTCTCGCCGTCCTTCGGTCCCTTCGAGGGCGGCATGGTGGACCAGAGGCTCGCGGGGCTCTTCGCCTCCGAAGGAGTGGGCCTCATCGGCATGAAGGCCGGCGCCAGGACCGTCGCCAGGGTGCTGGGCCAGGGGCCCGCCGGGCCCTGCGAGCTCGTGATCCTGGGTCCCGGCACCGACCCGTCGCTCATGGCCGCCGACGGCGGCTTCCCCGTCGACGCCTCCGGCGGGCCCTTCGATCCGACGGGACCGACCGCGACGGCTTTCGTTCCGACGGGCCTGGCCGAGGCGCCCTTCGATCCGACGGGCCAGGCCGAGGGGGTCTTTTCGGATCCCTCTCCCTCGAGCCCCGCGTCCGATGCCTTCGCCTCGGGTGAACCCGTGCCCGACGCGGACTTGGACTGCGGGAAGGACTTTTCCTGACCGTTCTCGGGCGGCTTTCCCTCCGAAGGCCAAGCCCCGGCCCCACCGTCGGGGCCCGACGCGTGTCCCGGACCCGGGCGCGTCCGGGAATCCTTTGAATGCCCCCCGTCGGAGCGTGGCACGCGGAGCCTGTCAACGGCGATCCCGTCGGCCCCCGGAGCCCGTTGCCGGGGGCGGTTTCGGCGGGCGCGCACCGACGGCGCCTGCGCGGATGCCGGAGGGCCGACTCAGGGCCTTTCGGGAAGCCGGGCCACGCCAGGGTTTCAAGACGAGTCTGGGCTCCGGAGCATGTCAGGGTTTCAAGCTTTAAATCGATATCAAACCACATCTGGGATTCAAGGCCGTGTCAGGGATTCGAAGTCGACCCCGAGATCCGGGGACGCGCCCGAGATTCGGGGACGCGCCCGAGATTCGAAGCCGCGCCCGAGATTCGAAGCCACGCCCGAGATTCGGGACCGCATCTGACGTTCAGACCTTGTCGTTATCTCCTGTCGCGTCATTTTTCAGGGCTATCATAGGTTCAATACTTCTCGGAGCCTGAAGCCCTCTTCCGGACTTCAGGGCCGCGCCAGAACAGCGGGCCGCCTCACGGGATTCAAGCCGCTACAGGGTTTCGAGCCGCTTCAGAGATCCATGCCGCTACGGGAAAAGAAATGACAACCGCAGACCCTAATCCTCCCCTTGCCAAGCCGCAGGTGACTCTTGAGCAAGAAAGCTAAAACATTGCGGGACCCCTCCCGCGCCGTGGCGGTGGTGGGGCTCGGCCTCGCCCTCCCAGGAGCCGATTCCCCCGAGGCCTTCTGGGAGGGGACCGTCTCCGGCAAGGCCTTCTTCAGGGAAGCGGAGGCGGAGGACTTCGGGGCGGACCCCCGGCTCTTTTTCGACCCCTCAGAGACCCCCCGCCCGGACAAGACGCCGAGCCTCGCGGGCGCCTGGCGCAGGCCCTGGAAGCCCGATGAGCTGGGCTTCCTGAGCGACCTGAAGCTCCCCCAGGACTTCGATCCGTCGGAGACGGACGGGGCGATCCTCTCGTGGCTGTACGCGGGTAGCCGGGCCGCGGGCCTGGGGGCGGCTCAGGGCGTCGGCCGCGACGTGAACGGGAACGCCCGCCCCGCAGGCGCCGTTCCCGAAAGATCAGGCGGCGGGCCGGACCCGGAACATCGGCCCGACGACGCCCGCGCCCCGGAGGCGGCCATCGATTCGGGGCCGCTTGCGGGCCACTTGCCAAGCGAAGTGGGCGTGATAGCCGGACATATCGTCCTCCCCACCCGGGAAACCAGCGAGGCCGCGGTGTCCCTGTACGGCAGGGAGGCCACCCGGGCCTGGGACTTCAACCCCTTCCCGCCGCCGCCGCGCACCAACCCCTTCATGAGCGTCGGCTATTCCGCCAAGCTGCTGAGCGAGGCCCTGGGGCTCTCCGGCCCCGCCTTCACGGTGGACGCGGCCTGCGCCTCCACCCTCTACGCGTTCCGGCTGGCCGCGGCGAAGCTCGTCTCCGGAAGCCTTTCGGCCGTCATCTCCGGGGGCCTGGCCTGGGCAGATCCCCTCTTCACTCAGCTGGGCTTCACGCAGCTGAGGGCCCTTTCCCGCAAGGGGGCCTCGCGTCCCTTCGACGCGGAGGCCGACGGGCTGGTGGTGGGCACCGGGGCCGCGGCGTTCCTCCTCAAACGCCTGGACCGCGCGCTCGCGGACGGGGACGGGATCCTCGCCGCCCTCCTGGGTGTCGGGCTCTCGAACGACCAGAACGCCAACCCCCTCGCCCCGGACCCCGAGGGCCAGCTGCGGGCCATGCGGGACGCCTCGCGCCGCGCCGCCAGATGCTTCGTCGGCGGAAGGCTGTCCGGCGCCCTGGGACTAGTCGAGGCCCACGGGACCTCGACGGTCCTGGGCGACCGCGCCGAAGTGAAGGCCGTGAAGGACGCCCTCGCCGAAAACCCGCTTCCGGCGGGCGTTCCCCCGGCCATCGGTTCCGTCAAGGGGAGCATCGGGCACCTCCTGAGCGCCGCGGCCGCCGCGGGCTCGGCCAGGGCCGTCCTGGCCCTCAAGAACGCCCTGATCCCCCCCAACCCCGGCTTCACGAAAGAGGCGCCGGGTCTGGATCTCGGATCCGCGCCGGCGCTCCGCGTCCTCATGTCCCCCGAGAGCTGGCCCGAGCCCCCCGCCGGCATCGGCCGTCTCGCCTTCGTGAACGCCTTCGGATTCGGCGGCGTGAACGCCCAGGCCATCTTCGAAGGCTTCGACCCGTCCCTGTGGGGCGAGCCCGGCTGCGCAAGGCACGCGCCCGTGCCGGATTTCGTCATCGGTCGCGCCGCGGGCGCTTCCCGGGAAGAGGCCGGGGCGGCAACACAGGATGCGGGCGCGGGCGGTACTGGAGCCGATGCGGTCGCGGACGGTACTGGAGCCGATGCGGTCGCGGACGGTCCAAGAGCCGGCGCTGACGGTCCCGGAACCGATGCGGTCGCGGACGATCCGGGAACCGGTGTCGGCGCGGACGGTCCAAGAGCCGGTGCCGGCGATCCCGGAACCGATGCGGTCGCGGACGGTCCCGATACGGCGGAGGGACAGTCCGATGCGTCGCCGAAGGCCCTCATGGCCTCGCCGAAGGAGGCGAAAGGCGCGGGGAAGAAGGATTCCGCGAGGAAAACCCGTGCCAAGGCAGAGAAGGCCGCCGCGCGCCAGACGGCAAAATCCGGACAGGCGCCCATGTCCCCCAAGCCGTCCGATGTCCCGTCATCTGACCCTGAATCCGCAAGCGCCATGCATTCCGGATCCAAGGCGCCTGACGGCGAAGGCGTTGAAGGGCATGACGGGCATGAAACCCGTGACGGGCACGAGACGCGTGGAGGTCATGAGGGTAAAGCCCCGAGAGCGGATATATCCGCAAAACGCGATGTCGACGGGTCTGAAGGCGCGAAGCGCGCTCAAGACTCCACTGAACGCGAATCAGCCTTCCAAGGCCCCGCGACGCGGGAGCTCAAGTGCGCGCTCATCTCGGCGAGGACCATGCTCGCGCCCTGGATGAGCTACGAGGCCCTGGCCCGCTACTGGCTCACCCCCAACGAGCCGCCGGTGGCCGGCACCCGCCGGGCGGGAAGCCTCAAGGCCACGGGATTCTTCTTCGAAGGCATGAACATAAACGCCGAGGGCCTGAAGCTCCCCCCGGTGGAGCTCGCCGAGGCGCTGCCCCAGCAGACCCTGGCCCTGAAGACGGCCGTGCACGTCGTGAAGGCCGCAGGCCTGGACCTCAAGAATTTCCCCGAAGGGCTTGACCGCGACCGGATAGGGGTATTCGTGGGGGTGGACACCGACCCGCGGGCGGCCGACTGGGCCGTCAGGTGGCTCGCCCCGCTGAGGGCGGCCGAGGCCCTGAAGGCCCGGGGCCGGCTCTCCGACGGCCCGGACGGCGACGGGGAGGCCGAGGAGTTCATAGCCGCCGCGAGGGAGGCCTCCGGACCCCCGCTCACCCACTCCAGGGTGCTGGGCGCCCTGGGGAGCTTCACGGCCTCCAGGCTGGCGAGATATCTGGGATCGGGCGGCCCGGCCTTCACGCTCTCCGAGGAGAGGGACTCGGGTTTGCGGGCGCTCAGGGAGGCCATAAGATTCCTGAACGACGGCGATCTGGATCTCGCCTACGTCGGCGTGGTGGATACCTTCGGGGACCCCAAGACCGCGGCGCTCTCACCCCGCACCGTCTGGGTCGAGGGGGCCGCGGGCATGCTGCTCGCCAGCGACCGCGGGGCGCGGACGCTCCCGCCTTTGGCGGAACTCAAGCTGGAAGGTCCCACGTTCAGGCTGGGGCCGCTCTCGGGGCTCTTCGCCGTCAACCGGAGCGGGTTCTACCTGCGCCATCACCTGAAGCCCCTGGGCCGCGGGCACGGCTTCCGCTACTGGGTCAAGGACCGGGACGACCCGCCCCGCGAGCTCGCGGGCCCCGGGTACGTCCTCAAGGAACTGGAGGGGAGCGTCCCCCGCGAGCTCACCGTGCCGCCCGAGCCCGTGCGCCCGGACACCTGGTTCTTCATCCGGGGCGACGACCCCGAAAAGGTGTCGGCCAACCTGAAGCTTCTGATGGAACTCTGCGAGCGCCACCCCGCGCCGCAGGAGTTCCAGTTCCTGCCCGGCCGCTTCAAGGAGGCCCCGGGGACCCTGGAGGGGAAGCCCGCCCTTGCCATCCTGGCCAAGAGCATGCACGAGCTGAACATGCTCGCGAAAAAGGCCCTGGCCGGCGAGTTCGCCGACGACCCCAAGCCGAGGCTCTTCAGGGCCGCGCCGGAGCCCCTCTCGGGCAAGACCGTCTTCGTCTTCCCCGGATCCGGATGCGTCTACAAGGGCCTGGGCCGCAACCTCTGCCTGGCCTTCCCGGACATCGCGAGCGTCCTGGAGCGCGAGTCCGGAAGGCCCCGCGCCATCTTCCAGCCCGAGGTCTTCTGGGAGCCGAACCTACGCAGGCCCTCGCTCCGCGAGAGCGTGATGGCCCAGTGCCTGTTCGGGATCATGGCCTACAGGGTGCTCGCGAAACTGGGCATGAAGCCGGACATCGTGGGGGGGGTCTCGCTGGGGGAGGCTACCGCGCTCATGGCCTCCGGCATCTGGCCGGATCTCATGCAGATGTACCTGGACTTCAACGCCACCCCGCTTTGGAACGGCGAGCTCACCCCGCCGGAGTACAAGGCGCTCAGGTCCTACTGGTCCTGGCCGGCGCACAAGCAGCTCAAATGGTCCGCCGGGATTTTCCAGAAGTCCGCCGCCCGGATAAACAAGGCGGTGGACCGCCTGCCCCCGGCCCAGCGCAGGCTTGCTGGGCTCCTGATCGAGTACACTCACGAGGAGTGCCTCTGCGGCGGCGAGTCGGAGGCCTTCCAGGCCCTGACACAGCTTCTGGACTGCCCCTACACGCCCGTGGACCACGCGCCCGCGCTCCATACCCCCGCCGCCGGCCCGGTCAGGCCCACGTATCTGGAATTCCAGCGCCGCCACACGGTTCCCGTTCCCGGAGTGGAGTTCTACTCGAGCTATCACGTCGGGCCCGTCCCGCAGGAGCGGGAGGCCATGGCCCAGGCCATAACCTTCCAGGCCATGAACGCCGTGCACGTGCCGCGCATAGTGGAGCGGCTCTGGAACGACGGGGCGCGGTTCTTCGTGGAGCTGGGCCCCGGGAGTTCCGTCTCGCGGATCATCAAGAACATCCTGGGTTCGAAGCCCCACCTGGCCCAAAGCATCGCCGCCACCCCGGTGGACGAGGGCTGGGCAGGCATCAGCCGGGTGACGGCGGAGCTCTTTCTGGCCGGCTACCCGATAGTCCCCGAGGACATCCTCCCCTGCCCTACCCCGCCGAGGCTGGACGGCATCCAGGTGCCCATCGCCCTGGACCCTCCGACCCTCGCCTGGCCGCCTCCCCCGCACCCCGAGAGGGCGGTCGAGGACATAGGCTTCGGTCGCGCGGGGGACGGCGCGCCCGACTACCTGTCCTGGCTCCAGGAGGAGACGGCCTCCGGTCGGCCCGCAAGCCAAGGCTCCGGTCGGCCCGCAAGTCAAGGCTCCGGCATGCCCGCAAGCCAAGGCTCCGGTCGGCCCGCAAGCCAAGGCTCCGGTCGGCCCGCAAGCCAGGGCTCCGGCATGCCCGCAAGCCAGGGCTCCGGCATGCCCGCAAGCCAGGGCTCCGGCATGCCCGGCACACCCGTCGGCCCTGCCCAGGGCCTGCCCGGCGCCGGACATGCCGCTCCAGGCGCGGTCCTCCGCTCCCCGGGGCGGCCCGGCGGCTCGCCCGGCATCCCCGCGCCACCCGGTCCCGGAGGCGCGCCAAGGCAACCCTGGCAACCCGCGCCTCAGCTCCCGCAGGGAGCGCCTTTCCGGCCCGCCGAGGACTCCGGCCCGCCTTTGCCCGGCGCCCCCCGGAGCCCGGGTTCGCCTTGGCCCCCCTACCCCCCGAAGCCCGGCCCTTCCGCGCCCTTCGCGCCCCAGCCCCGCCAGGCGGACGGCCCGAGCCGTGCCCGCGATTTGGGAAGGCCGGGCCTGAGGACGGTCGAGATCACCCCTAACCCGCGGATCCTGGCCAAGTCCCAAGCCCGCCAGGGCGGTCAGCGGCCCATGGAGATAAGCCAGCCCGGAGTGGCCCGCAGGGCCTTCGAGGCCGCCAAGGCATCGATCTTCCCCGAGCGCGGCCAGCCTTCCCCCGATTTCAGGGCCCCCGGGGTTCCGGGGCCGCGTCCGCGCGAGGACCAGGGCGGCCACCCGTCCAGGCCCGCCCCGCCGCAAGGCGGACCGGCGGCCGCCGGCGGCGGACAGGCGCCCGGACTTGCGCCCAGGCCCTACGGATCGTCACCCGCGTCGCCGCAGGCGCCGCCTCCCGCACGACAGGGCTTCGGTTTCGGCGCGCCCTTGGCTTCCGCCCCGCCCCTGCAGGCCGGTCCGCCGCAGGCGCTTCCCCCGACGCCTGGCGCAACGCAGACGCTTCCGCTGCCGCCCGGGCCCATGGGGACGCCCCCCGTGCCGCCCGGTCCCATGCGGTCGCTCCCCGTGCCGCCCGGTCCGACGCGGCCGCTCCACGCGCCTTCCGCACCGACCCGGACGCCTCACGCGCCGCCGGGAGCCGCGCCGAAAAATCCCGCGCCGCCGGCCGCGACCGCCTCGTCCCCGCCGTCTGGCGCCGCGGCCCCTGCCGGAATTCAGGCCGCGCCGACCGCCTTGCCCGGCGCCTCTGCGCCCGAGGCCCCCCGCCGACGCGGGAGGCCCAAGGGATCCGGGAAAAAGGAGGAACCCGCCGTAGAACCGGCGGCGCCTGCGGGGCCGGTCATCGGTCGCGAGGGCGCCTTGGAGTTCGCGAGAGGGAGGATCGCCCGCGTCTTCGGGCCGGAGTGGGCCGAGGCCGACTCCTTCCCGTCCAGGGTGAGGCTCCCGGACGAGCCGCTCATGCTGGTGGACCGCGTGCTGTGCCTGGAGGGGGACCCCCGCAGCCTGGGCCCGGGGAGGATAGTGACCGAGCACGACGTCAGGGAGGACGGCTGGTACCTCGACATGGGGCGCCTCACCCCGGGCGTTTCCCTAGAGTCCGGGCAGGCGGATCTCATGCTTTCGGCCTGGCTGGGCGCGGACTTCGCGACCCGGGGGCTGTCGCTGTACCGCCTTCTTGACGCCGAGGTGACCTTCCACCGCCCGCCTCCGGCGCCCGGGGAGACGTGCCGCTACGACATCCGCATAGTGAAGTTCTTCCGCCACGCCGACACCTGGATGTTCCGCTTCGAGTTCGACGGCACGGTGGACGGGCGGCAGCTCATGAGCTTGCGCAAGGGCTGCGCGGGCTTCTTCACCCCGGATGCCCTGGCCACCGGCCGGGGGCTCAACGCCTCCGGCTTCGAGGGCGGGGAGGCGAGCGTGGCCCCCGGCCTCGTGGCCGATCCTACCGAGACATACCCGCGCTCTCTTGACGGGGACGACCTCGATCTCATACGCCAAGGCGATCTCGCTCCCCTGGGCCCCCGCTTCAAGGGGCTGTTCGCGGGGGGGCCCATGCCGCTCCCGTCCGGCAGGCTCGCGCTGATCAAAAACGCATCCGGCGTGGACCGCGCCGGCGGCGCCTGGAAGGCGGGCTTCATCCGCTGCGAGGCCGAGGTCGATCCCCGCGCCTGGTACCTGGAGTGCCACTTCCGCGGGGACGAGGTGATGCCGGGCACCCTCATGTACGACGCGTCCCTCCAGGCCATGAGGCTGTATCTCCTGAGCGTGGGCTGGATCCCCGGCCCCGGCAGGGCCTTCGTGCCGTCCCCCGGTGTCCCCGCCACCCTGAAGTGTCGCGGCCAGGTCACCAAGGGGACCCGCTCCCTCGCCTACGACATCCACTTCCGCGAACTCTCGCTCAAAGCCCAGGCGGACCAGCCCGCCCAGGGCCGCAGGCCGGGCCGCCCCGCCAAACGGGCCCCGGAGCCCACGGCGGTGGCGGACGCGATCATGTGGGCCGACGGACGGCCGATCGCGGAGGTGACGGGCATGTCCCTCACGCTCGCCGGAGGGTCCTTCGAGCAGCTCGCGGCGCAGTTCCGGGAGAAACGGCCCAAGGGCCGGCCGCCCGCCGCAACCAAGGCCTCCGTTCCGCCCCCGGACGCGGCCGGACCCAAGGCCGCAGCCGCCCCTTCCCCTTCAGGCGCAGCCGGGGACGACGACGGTGGCGCCGCTTCCCGGCCCTCCCCGCAACAGGAACCTCGGGATTCCGGGCGGCAGGAACCGCAGGATTCCCGTCTGACGCCTGCACAGGATTCCGGGCGTCAGGACACCCAGGCTACCGGGCAACCGCCCGACCGGGCTTCCGGACAGCAGGACCCGCAGGCTTCCGGACAACCTCCCGACCGGTTTTCCGGGCAGCCGTCCGCGAAAGCCGCGGGGCCTTCACGCCGCAGGGCATCCCGAGACGGGGCTCCCTCTGGCTGGGACGCGCCGGAGGAAAAGGCCCTGCCGGCCCGGCCCCCGAAGGCCTCCCGGACCTCCGATGCCGCGCCCGAAGACCGCCCGGATACCTCGGGCGCCGCGACCGGCTCCGGCGCCCGGCTCTTCTACCCGCCCGCCAAGGTGAAGTTCGTCTCCTCGGGCCCGATCTCCGGCGCCTTCGGCCAGCTTTTCGCCCGCTTCGACTCCGGGGCCTTCTTCCCGCACCTGCCCCAGTCCCCTTACGACTTTCTGGACGAGGCGGAGATCGTGAAGGGCGAGGTCGGCAAGGTCATGGACGGCTCGGAGCTCATCTGCCGCCACGCGCTCGACCCCGGACGCTGGATCTTCACGGAGGCCGGCGGGGCCATGCGGCTACCCTACGCGGCGGTGAACGAGTCCGCGCTCCAGCCCTGCGGGTTTCTGGCGTCGTTCATGGGATCGTATCTGCCGTTTCCGGGTCCCATGCATTTCCGGAACCTGGGAGGGGAGGCGGTCACCTACCGCGACATCGACCCGCAGGACGCCGGAGTCGTGGAGACCCGGGCGTCCCTGGAACGCCACAGCGTCCTTGGCGAGACGGCCATCCAGCACTACAGGTTCCTCACGACCCTGAACGGCAGGAAGCTCTACGAGGGCGTGACCCATTTCGGATTCCTGTCCCCGGAAAACCTGGCCCGCCAGGAGGGGCTGAAGCTGCAGCGCGACGAAAGGGCCTTCCCGGAGCCGCCGCAGGACGCCGCGGAGGAAAGCTACCCCCGGGGCCCCGCCTGGCCCAAGGGCCGCTGGAGGATGGTGGACCGGCTCCTGTGGGCCCCGGAACCCGGCAATGACGGCCTTCCCGATGCCGTCTGGGGCAGGACCTCCGTCAGGCCCGGCGCGTGGTTCTTCTCCGCCCACTTCCCCCAGGACCCCGTCTGGCCGGGCTCGCTGGGCCTGGAGGCCTTCTTCCAGGCCGCCAAGGCCTTGGCCTTGCGGCGCTTCTCGCCCGGGTCCTCCCTCCAGGATACCCGCGCCCTCTTTTCCGCCCCCGTGCCGGGGAAGCCCCACAAATGGCTCTACCGCGGCCAGATCGTGCCGGTCTCGCGGGAATGCGCCCTGGGCCTCAAGATCACCGCCACGGACGACCGCGAGAGGATCGTGACCTTCCGGGGCGTCCTGTGGGCGGACGGGCTGCCCATCTACCGCGTGGACGACTTCACGGTGCAGGTCCATGGAATCTGACCGCCAGGAATCAGCGGCTTCTGGAGTCCCAGGCGCTTCCGGCCTGCCTGACGGTCCGGGCGGCCCTTGCCCCTCCGAAGACCCGTTCCATCTGGCCCGCCAGGCCCTCGAATATCTCCGCTACATGGCCGAGCTGGGCCTGGATTTCCCGCCCAAGCTCCCCCCGAAACCGGTCGAGGCCGGTTCCTCCCCGCCGTTCGCCTCCCCGCCGCGTCCCGGCGCCCCGTCCTTCACGGGCCCTGCGGGAGCCCGGGGAATGCCGGGAGCCTTCAAGACCGCAGTGACCGGGCCGACCGGAGGCTACGCCGCGCAGGCCCCGGGGGCGCCCCGTCCGGGCGTGCCGGGGCCGGGCATACCGCGACCGGGAGTGCCGGGACCGGGCATGCCGCGACCGGGAGTGCCGGGGCCGAGAGTGCCGGGATCGGGAGTGCCGGGATCCGGTGGCTTCCAGACCCCCATGCGGCCCAAAAAGCTCGCCACCTTCGATACCTCGATCGTCCGCGTCAAGGACGACGCGCCTCCGCCTGCAACCGCAACGCCCGCCAAGGCCCCTGCCCAAGCGCTTGTCCAGGGCCCCGCCAAGGCTTCGGGCATGACTTCCGCTCCCGGGCCCGCCGCCCCATTTCCCGAAGACCTCTACGATCCGGAAGATGACTTCGACCAGGATTTCCCGGACGATGACTTCTACGGCCCGCCGATGTCGAGCTCCCCGGCGTCCAAACCACCCGCCTCTGCCACCGCGCCCTCGAGAACGGTCCAACCGTCCGCAACCTCCAAGACTTCCGGCGCGGCGCTGGGCACAGCCGACAAGGCAAGCCCGGCTGCCCTTAACTCCGCCTCAGGGCCCCCCGCATCGACCGCCACTGCCGCGCCCGCAGAAACCACGGCACCGGCATCGGCAACGTCAGCCACTGCCGTGCCCGCAGAAACTCCGACATCGGCAACGACCGCCATAGCTTCTGCCTCTTCCGGTTCGGCTCCGACAACGTCTTCCGCAACTCCGGCCTCGGCACCCGATGCTCCGGGTACGGCAACCCATGCTCCGGCTACGGCAACCGCCGCGCCGCCGGAATCAAGGCCGCCGATCCCCCTGAAGCCTGCCGGGTTGGCGCTCCCGCCTCCCCTGCCGGTGGGCAGGGCGCCCGGCGCCCCAGTGGAACCCGAGGAGCCGCCGCCCTTCGAAGCCCCGGCGGACAACGATCCCATCCCCGGCCCGCCGGACTGGATTGCCGGTGCCGCTGACCTGAAGGCGCTTGAGCTGGCGGCGCGGGCGTGCGACATGTGCCCCCTCTCAGGAGCCAAGAAGGGCTTCCTGTTCGGGCGGGGGAAGGAATCCGGGCCCGCCGTGATGTTCGTGGTCGCGCCCCAGGGCAAGGCCGCCGTCAAGGAGGGCGCCTTCCCCGCCGGCAAGGAGGGGGCGCTCCTGTCCAAGATGATCGCCGGGGGCTTCAAGCTCGAGGAGTCCGAGCTCTTCGTGACGCCCGCCGTCAAATGCGCCGTGGACCTGAAGGGCCCGCTCCCCAGGAGGGCAAGGGTCTGTTGCGGATACATAACGGCCCGCCAGGCGGAGCTACTGGCACCGCGGGCCGTGGTGGCCATGGGGCCAGACGCCGCGAGGGTGATGAGCCGGACCGACAAGCCCCTGGGACTCCTGAGGGGAAGGCTCAGGAAGCTCGCCGCCGGCCAATGGAAAGCCTGGCTCTGGACGACCTACGGCCTGGACAGGATGTGCGCAAAGCAGGGCGTGAAAGAGGACGCCTGGGACGATCTGGCCGCCCTGGCCCAATGGCTCCGCCAGCCGCCGGGGGCCCCGCAACCTTGACCGACCGGCAACACCGCCACCGCTCCTTAACGGTGTATCTCGGGGAGGGGGGGGCCAGTAGTTCTTAAGGGAGTGCTCATGTTCTGAAGCGCTCCTCAAGTATCCGTTCACCCCCCCTCAAAGGAGATGAGACGAGAGAGCGGCCTGCACTTTCTGTTGACTATCTTGTAAACTACTGAATTTACAGTGAAAAAAAAGTTGCCCTCCGAAATCTACCCGCAATTCAACGCGCAAGGGAAGCTTGCTGGGAATTCTCCCTATGGGTTTTTGGTACGGTTTTTTGCATGGGCGAATTCATCCGGACGTTCCCGGACAGTTCCGGAAGCGAGCATGATTATGCGCGAATGTACAATCGCGTCACGCCCATTTCGGGCGCGAGGTCTGCGTCCCGGACGGTGCCGCCTGTGCCGTCAAGGGTATTCATAAAATGAATATCCCTCCGCACCGGACGGCCAGCCGCATTGGGCAAAAGGTCGGCGCCTGGCCGCCAGCGTATCCCGGCAATGTCGGACCGCGCCCCCGTATCTTCCGTGTCCTGCACCGGAAATGGAACATGCTACTCTCACCAATTTGGTGAAAGCTACAAACGGTACCCAGCCCCGTTCGCCTTAAGGCGCCGGCGCTTACCTGACGGCGGATGCCGGCGCCACCTCAGACGGGGCCGGCGGCAACGCCGAGGTGGTATCGGTCGGTAACGCGAACGACATAACCGTGTCCTCGACCGGCCGCGAAGCGAGCGCCGCGATCCATGCGACGGCCACTCCCGCGAGGGGGGCCTCCGAAGCCGCAGGAGGCGCCGCGAGCGTGACTTCCCCCCGCAACATAGCGGTCACGGGGAGCGAAGGGTACGGAGGCTCAAACATGGGCGGAGCCTACGTCAAGGCTTTGGCTGCCGACATCGGAGGCGCAGGCGATTTCAAGGGCGGAGACGCCTCGGTCAACGCCGCCGGCGACGTCATCGTGACTTCCGGACAAAATGAGGCCGGCATCGTCGTAGCGGCCGGCAACGACGCCGAAGTCGGCGGTGACGCCGGCAACGCCTCGATCAACGTCGGGGCCCTCAAGGTCACTTCAGGCTCAGGAGCGTTCAACGTCGCCGCCTATGTCGAGGTCGATGCCGACGAGGGAACGGACGGAAAGGCCGGAACGGCATCCATCGACACTCACGCCGGCGACTTTGAAGTCACCGCCGGGACCGCTGACGCCACCGTCTCGCTCAATGCCGGAAATTCCTCGGCAGGCAACGACGGCGGGACATCCTCCATCACCGCCAAAAACATGACGATCAAGGCTCAGTCGCTGGGCAACGCCAGTACCGTCCTCCGAGGCGGCAACGCGGACGGGGCTTCCGACAGCGGAGGCGACGTCACGGTCACGGTGGCTGAAAACCTGACGGCAGAAGGCGCCGATTCGGTAGGCACCAACCCCGGCGGCGGTTCCGAACTGGCGTCTTCCCCGGGTTCGGGCGGAACTCGCGGCACCGACACCCTCAACGTGGGCGGAGACGTGGTGATCTCCGGCGGCGATTCCGATGCCGCCTCCGGCGGATCGGCCGAAGTCGACACCTTCGATCGCGTGACGATCGCGAAGTCCCTCACCCTTGCGTCCGGGACCGGCACGACCGACACGTTGACCGGCGGGCTGTCCAGATTCGTGACGGCTAACCTGTCAGTGCCCGCGATAAACCTGACGCGGAATGACCACAGCGGCCTCCAGTTCAGCGGAGGCATCATCGACGCGACCTCCCAGGATCTCACGGTCAATGCCGTAGGCACGGTCAATTCCGACGGCTCGCCCAACAGCTGGGCGGTCGCCACCCGAGTCAATCTCGCCAACAAGCACCAGTTTACCCTCAACAACGCCAAGGGCGAGTTCTACGTGGACACCCTCAACGTGACCGGGACCGATGGCGGCAGGATCACCGCCCAGGACTACGACAACCTGAAGATCGGAACCCTGGACGCCCAGAACACTCTCCTCTACGTCGACGTGCCCAGCACCCTAGAGACCGGCGCCCACGTCCTGACCGCCGACTACGCCAAACATAGACGGCACGACATTGACGCTCGGCGGCAAGGAAGGCCTCGAGAACCTCGCGGACGGTTTCAAGTTCGACATCATCACGACCTCCGCCGAACACCCCATCGAGGGGACGCTCAAGGACGTGTTCATCGATCCCGACCTGGTGCTTCAGCACAACCTCTTCGAGCGCGGCGTCACCTTCGACGCGAGCAGTCCCGGCCACATCATAATCACCAAACGGCCCAGGACCGCCCAGCCGCACCTGAAGGCCCTCTCCGAGGGCGCGGTCGGCGGCCAGGCCTTCCTCAACATGGGCTCCGACCTGGTGGCCGGGGACGGCATCGCCTCCGCGGTCCACGCCTCGGAGGACGTCGGCTTCTCCCTCTACTCCGCGCTCTCCTACGGGCATTCCCGCTACGACACCGGCTCACACGTGGACTTGGACGTCCTCTCCTTCCTCCTGGGCGGCGCCTACGGGACCGACGTGTCCTCCGGCCGCCTGACGATCGGCGCCTTCTTCGAGTTCGGGGACGGCGAGTACGACAGCTACAACGACTTCTCCGGACGGGCCGCGGTCCACGGCTCCGGGGACACCAAGTACGTCGGCGGTGGCATCATGGGCCGGGCGGACATCATGAAGTCCGACACGGGCGTCTCCTACGCCGAGTTCTCGGCCAGGGCGGGCCGCGCCGAGACCGAGTTCACCTCGAACGAGTACAAGCTCTCCAGGCGCGACCTTTCCTCCAGCTACTACGGCTTCCACGCCGGGATCGGCCGGGTCTTCAACCTGACCGACTCCACCTCGTTAGACCTGTTCGGCAAGTGGCTCTACACCCGCCAGGGCGCCA
>JAISFS010000325.1 GCA_031263485.1 Deltaproteobacteria bacterium
GGAATAGCTCCACCACCGCAGGGCCGTGCCAGTGCCTGGAAGGGTGCCTGAACTCCCATCTCAAAAATGGCGGCGGCCCGCCGCTTTCCGGCTCGGCTGCGGCTCCGGATGTGGAAGACGCTGAAGACGCCGAAGAATCGGAAGACGCGAAAGGGTCCGGGAACGAGGGATACGGCGCATCGAACGCGAGCGCGCCCGGGGCGCCGGCCCAGAGCGCCGAGAGGACGGCGGGAAACAAGGCAAGCCTGAGAAGCTGGCTCATGGGAGGAACCCCCAGCCGCAGGGCGAGGGTTACCCCCGCCCGCGAAAGTCGATGGTCTCAGAAAGAGGCACGGGACGACAAGCAACGCCGAACGAACTCCTGCGAGTCCGCCCCCGAAAGAGGGGGGACATCGCGGGCGCTTCCCGGGTGCTACCGACTGGCATCAGGCCGTCGGGGGCTTGCGTCGCGTATGCGATTGGGGGAGTGAGCCCTTAACATTATAGACCTTGGGCCCGGTTTTGTAAACGTCACTGAGCGACCGGGCACCCCAAGCCCCCGCGCCGTCTCTCCATCGGGCTCCATCGGGCTTCACCTGGCCTCACGGCCTTCTGGCCCATCAGCCTCCAGCTCTTCGGACTTCTGGCTCAAAGGACTTCTGTCCCACCGGAATTCTGAGCCCTTACCTTCAGCCCTCTCTGTCTTCAGCCTTCTCTGCCTTCAGCCCCTCGCCTCCCTGTCCCCTCGGACTTTGGGCCATCGGCCTCTGACCCCTCGGCCTGCTGCGTCGGCTTCCGACCCTCTGTTCTCCTGAGCCCCACTCGCCCCCTCACAGTTCAGCGAAGTCAGCCGGACCCGCAGGATTCGGGGAGCCCTGGACGCGAAGCGGTCAGTAGTCGTAGACAACGCCAAGGTAGAACGCCCGTCCTGGCATCTCCGTGCCCCCGGTGTCCTCGTAGAACCTGTCAGCCACGTTCTCTACGGTCGCGGTGAGGCTGACCCTGCCGTTGTCCCCGTAGTCGAAAAGCGTCTTGGTCACGGAGAAGTCGAACACCACCGAACCGCCCTGCTCGGCGGGCGCGGTCTGGGTCCTGTAGCTGGAGATCTTGGGTTTCCCGTGGTAGACGGCCTTGGCTCTGGCACGCAGC
The DNA here is from genome assembly GCA_031263485.1 of Deltaproteobacteria bacterium. GTDB lineage: Bacteria > Desulfobacterota > Desulfarculia > Adiutricales > Adiutricaceae > JAIRZX01. The sequence goes on from JAISFS010000325.1 coordinate 1,129, forward strand.
CCCGCCGCGTCCGAGGAGAAGTCCAGACCGGCGGAGAAGACGTTCTCCGCGATGCCGGGGAGCTTCTTGCCGTCGTCGGACTGGTACTTCAAGAGGCGGGTCCACTGCGCCCACGGGGTGAGGTCGTACTCGGCGCCCAGGGCCCTGCCCACGTTGAATTTGACCTTGGCCTCCAAGCCGCTTATGGTCGCTCGCTCGATGTTCAGGTACTGCGTGCCCACCCCTGGAATCTGCGTCGACGAGATGTAGTCCTTGAAGTCGGTCGTGAAGTACGTGCCGGAGAAGATAAGGCCCCCACGGTCTACGTCGAAGCCGAAGTCGACCGTCATGGACGATTCGGGCCGCAGGTTCGGATCGCCGAGAAAATACGTGGATCCCATGTAGAAGTTGCCGAAGAGCTGCCTTGGGGTCGGGACCCTGTAGGCCGTGCCAACGTTGGCGCGGAGTTTGAGGAAGTCGACGGGCGAGTACGCCACGCCGAAGGACGGGAGGGTCTTCGTGTACCTGCGGGTCTCCTCGCGCATAGGCGCCCTGGCGGAAACGGTGTCAATATTTATCTTGAACTTGTCGTACCTCACTCCTGCGGACAGGGTCAGGCTATCGTCCGCGAGGAGGCGCAGCTTGGCCAGGACGAAGGCGCCGACGTCGCTCATGCGGCTCTTGGCGTATGAGCTCAGGTCGGCCACCGTGTAATCGTTCCGCGGCTGCTCCTGCATCATCTTGCTGCCGTACCAGTCGATCCCGGCCGTGACCTGGAAGGGCCGGCGATCCCAGCTCGCCTGCGCCTGGGCGCCCTGGAAGTCGGAGGTGTTGATGCTGTTCGCGATGCGAGGGCGGCTCCCGTCCTGCATGAAGGGCTCACGGAAGATCGTGTACATCGTCCTGCCCCGGTAGTACCTGAGGAGCCAGGTGAGGTCGCCCGACGAGTTCGCGCCCTCGTAGGTCAGATCGCCGGAATGCACGTATTTGTCCTGCGAATCGTAGTAGCGCCTGCCCCTGTATTCGGGCGGGGTCGAGGCCGTGGTCCCGAAGGCCGTGTAGGGCCTGTTCGCCTTGTCGTTGACGTTCCCCTGGAAGAGGATCCCCAGCCGGTTGCGTTCGTCGAAGTTCCACCCGAGGTTCAGGTAGTAGTTGTACCTGGCGCCCACGTCGGACTTCGTGACCGTCTCCCCGGAACCTGTCTGGTAGTTGTTCGACCGCATGAACATGAGCGCCGCGGCCACGTCCAGGCTCCCTGACCTGCCCGAGCCGGAGATCATGCTTCTAACCTCCCCGAACGATCCCCCGCCGATCTCTGCCCTGGCCTGCGGCGTCTCCTGGCCTGTCTTAGTGATGATGTTGATGACCCCGCCCATGCCGGCGGAGCCGTACACCACCGAGCCCGGGCCGTGGATTATCTCGATGCGCTCTATGGAGTTGAGGCCCATGATGGAGACGGAGTCCATCCCGATGCGCCTCCCGTTCAGAAGCACCTGGACGGCGCTCAGCATGTCGTTCCCGGCTGACCCAGTGTCGAAGCCCCTCATCGAGATCACGTCGTTGCCGTAATTCCTGCCGACCGTGTAGGTCACCTGGATGCCGTGATCCTCCAGGATGTCCGTGACGTCCTTGGCCCCCGAGTCGCGGATCTCCTCCTCGGTCACGACCTCAACGTTCAGCGGGATGTCCCTCGCCCGCTCGAGCGTCCTGCTGGCCGTCACCATGAGGGTGTCCAGGAACGATTCCTCCCTCTGGGAATCCTGCGCCTCCGCCAGCGAGCCCGCTGATACGGCTATCGCCGCCGCCGCGGCTGCGAGATATCTTCTGTGCATCTCCTGTCTCCTTGATTTTCGGGTTGTGCCTGCGTGCAGTAGCCAAGCCTCAGCTCGACCGCCTCCGTCCCCGCCTGCGGGACGTGTCTCCCGCCCGCCCGAGAACGTGAGATCCGACAACGGCTTGGCTTGAGCCGCCTGCCGCCTGCCCTTTAAGGAAGGACTCCTGCCCGCAGGACGCGGACGACAGCCGGAGCGCAGACGCGCTCTGCGCGTTCCGTTTTCCGCCTCGTTTCGCGGCCCTGATCGGCGTTCAAGGCCACCACGACTCGGAAAACAGGCTACGCCAAACGGCGGCCTGGGGCCTGTGGGGGAGTGAAAGAGGAAAACCTGGCGGGCAACGGGAAGCGTCTCGCAAAGACCCATCGGGCATAGCCCCGGAGGGGCCGAAAGGCCGATGGCCCAACGTGAGCGGAAGGGCGATGCAGGCAGACAAGTACTGTAGACCCGCCGTCCGGGCCGCTAAAAAGGTCGCATTCCTTCGAATGACGGCAAAATATGTATATGGAGGACTCGATATGCCAATTTTATTTATGTTTTTACAAACAACTTTTAATAATCATAGGATTTCAGCCGCCGTTCACGCAAGAGGTTGCACCCCTGACAAAGGAAGAACCAGACAGTTCGGCCAGACCGCCCGGCTAGACATCGCTGACGATGCAGTCGCGGCGCATGGCTATCCCGTCCGAAAGGCGTGAGGAGACCGTCCAGACTCAGAGGCTAAACTGATTCTTGCTACAGGTTCTTGTGTTTTTCCATCCTTTGATGTAAAATAATAATCTCCATCAAAGGCACCGGTCTACCCAAACTGCGGTCGCCTTGCACCAGCGCCCGAGCCCTCGGGCCCGCCGGGTTCAAGTGCCAGAGAGCCCGCTACCCATGTGGTCTCTTGCGACGGGCTGTACCTCCATCGGCTACTATGCCTTCTCGCCCGGCGAGGCCAAGACCAACGACTACGGCGCACTCGACAACCCGCTTTTCCTGGATTGCTTCCGGCAGGTTTTCGATTACATCCGCTTCAGGACTTAAGTCAGCTCCGAGAGCCGAAGCCGACCCCGGACCGGCCGCCCTCCGAACGCCGGTACCCGGACCGGTCGCCCTCCGAACGCCGGTACCCGGACCGGCCGACCTCTAACGCCGGTACCCGAATCGTTCGCAGACATCCCGCAAGGAGCGCTCCGCCCATGAGGCACGTGCCATCCGTCTTAAAATTCCTCCGCCACATCGTCTCCGCGCCCGCCTACGCCGCGGACGCACCCGAAAGCGACGGCCCGCCGTTCTTCGACAGTGCCTGGGGCTTCCCACGCCTGACGCCATCTTTCACGGTTAGCTACCCCCCGTCCATGAGGCCCGGCGATGTCCCGGAGAGGTTCCGCACCGGAGGAAGCGCCGTCGAGATCCTGGGACTTCAGGCCGTGGACATCGACCTCAAGGGGTACGCGGTGATGGATATCGCCTGGTTGCCCTGGGACAGGGAGATGAGGAGCTCCGTGAAGGAGATCGGCTTGAAGTGCTACTGGAACTATCTGGCACAGGACCTTCCGTCCGAATACGACGCGAGGCTCGAAAGCTTCATGCACTGGAAGGAGAAGGGAGCCAAGGGCACCAAAGGCGTCAGTGCCGCGGACATCAGGATGTTCCATACGCTCCCCTTAGGGGACTCCCCCTGCGGGAATGAGTTCCCCACGACCGAGTTCATCGCAGTTCGCTCCTTCATTGCCGGAAAGGGGCAGTTCATCTTCACCGGCTTCTGCCTCTTCCCGAAGGAAGTCGCCGAAGCCAACGATTACGACGCCAACGAAAACCCCCTTGCGAGGGAATATATCCAGCCGGTCTTCGACTCCATCCGGTTCCGGGTCTGAGTCCGCCCCGCCGTGTTCGCCATGTCGGTCCCCGCAACGCCAATCCCCGGGAGGGTTCCCCGATCAGCCGCCGTCCTTCTCGGTCCGCTGTCCCCCTTCCCTTGCACTGCCACCCGCCACCGGAGACGCGCCCTGTCGGGCGGAGACGCGCCCGATGACGGCGTCGAGGCGATCGGCGCTTTTTCTCGCCATCGAACGGCTCCCGGAACCCGTCGTGGCGGACATCCCTTGGCTACGCTTTGCGGCCCGGGCCCGGGTGCGGCTGCTAGGCACCGCGACCGCAAGCCGTTCCGTAGCCGCCAGGGGGACGCCTGGGCCAACTCCAAGGCCGGGCGGGGCGCGGGCGCGTGGCCATTCACGGCCCTTGGGCCTCCAGGGCGCTGGCATGATCCTTAATCTTAGCCGCAGCCTCTGGATTCCGAAGAGCCGTTCCCGTCCGCTACCGCGAGCGCCGCCAACGGGGGACCGGCTTTAGGCCTTCCCCGGCAAAAGCCCCCGCCCGTCCGGGGAGCTCGGCCCTCGAGGGTACGGTCGCTATCGCCTCCCGTCTAAACGGATTTTTCGGCCCATTCCCGAATCATCGTCCCTTTGAGCCCCTTGACCCGTCCTTCACCAGCCTGCCCGGCTTGCTTCCGAACGAAACCGGCCCGCTAATGAGCGCGTCCCCTCAAAGGCCCCCTTCCGATGACAGTCTTCCCCGACATGGCCCGCTTCCTGAGCCTGTTTTCCGCCTCCCCGGTCTTCGCCGCCGACGTCCCGGACACGGAGGGATGGACCCTTTTCGGCAGCCGGGAACCTCTCCCCGGAATCAAGCCGTCCTTCTCGTTGCGTCTGCCTCCCCCGTTCACGTTCGAGTCCTTCGTCGACCCTGCCCATGTCCAACGCCTCGCCGAGGACAGTCTCCTGGAAATCCTGTTCCCTTGCAGAGGGACCGGGCGGGCCGTCACCCTGAAGATCTCGCGCTGGCCCCGGGGCCGGGACACGCGGGTCATTGCCAAGACTGTCGGCCTCAAGGCATACTGGACCTTGATCGGCGGCGAATTTTCTTCAATCGACGGAACGAGGCTGGAAGAAGTCAGGACGTTCAGCATGGATGGCAGCCATGCCAGGGACTTGGCCTTCTCGTGGCTTCCTCGCCGGATCACTTACGGGTTCTCCTCGTGCTCCGCCATCCGGATCATCGTGGTCGGCGAATGTCAGTACCTATTGACCATAACGTGCATGTTCCCTGCCGGGGAGCCCAAGTCCCGGGGCCACACGCCGCCAAAGCAACCACTTTTCAGGGAAATAGCGAAGCCCGTGCTGGATTCCTTGGCCTTCGTCCCCTGACACGTCATGTTGATTTGTCGACACTCCGGCACACGAAACGCTGTTCTCGTACATCGCAACGCGCCGTGCCGCCCGAAATCGTGATGCCCCAAAACCTATTCGATATATGGGGCCATGCCGATGCCCGACCCCGTCCCGCCCGCAAAGGAGCCCTTCCGATGACGCTCTTTCCTGACATAGCCAGCCTCCTGCGCCTGTTTACCGCCTCCCGTGCCTTCGCCACAGGCACCCCGACCTTGGAGCGATGGCCCCTCTTCGACAGCGGAAAGGAGCTCCCGGACCTCACGCCGTACTTCACGCTGCGCTATCCGCCATCGTTCGCTCGACATCTTCCGTCCTCCGTCAACCTCAAGCCTTCTGCCGACCCTCGACTTCCCCCGTGCCCCAACGCCTCCGTCATAGTGGACTTCTCGCGCGAGTTCCGCAAATCCGGGCGGGCGGTCTCGTTCAGCGTCGGGCGAAGGCCCTGGGACTCTGAATCGCCGGATCTCCAGAGGCAGACAGACTCCCAGGATTTCTGGATCAGATTAGGAAACGAACTCGGATCCGATGGCGTGTTGACGTTCGAAGGCGCGAAGCACTTCAAGACTGAAGACTTCAACTCCGCGGACCTGATGTTTTCGAGGTTCTCGCTGTCGGAACCCCACGGATTTTCCGCTTTCCTCGCGGCCCGCATGGTGATAGCCGGGAAATGGCAATATATCTTCACAAGCGTCTGCCTCTACCCTCCCGGGGAGTCCCTCGACTACACCGCGAACGCGAACCCCATGTTCCAGAATTTCATCAAGCCGATTTTTCAAACGATCTCCTTCACCCCCTGAACCTCCAGACTTCCGGCCTGCCCTGGCCGACCCGCAAAGGAGCCCGTCCCGTGCCACCCTTTACCCGCATACCCCGCCTCCTGAGCCGCCTCATCTCCTCGCCGGCCTTCGCCGAAAACACCAGTGGCACGCAGGGATGGCCCCTGTTCGACAGCCGGAACGAGCTCCCCGGAGTCATGCCGCCCTTAAGTCTGCGCTATCCGCCTTCTTTTAGGGTCGAGGCCCCGATCCATGATGCACGGAAGAAGGACATAATCGATGCCGGGCTCGCTTGCTTCTCGCGCGTGTTCCGCAAGTCCCGCCGCGAGGTCCTGATGAACGTCGCGCGCATACCCATGACCCCGGACAGGCTGAAATCGGAGAAATCCGTGGGCCGCAAGGCGTTCTGGACCATGATGGGCAACGAATGGGGTTCCGGCCTCGGCTTGAGGTTCGAAACCGCAAGGACTTTCAAGACGGGCGGCCTCAATGCAGTGTACCTGCTCTTTTCGGGTGCCACGCCCAAAAATCCAGAGAAAAAGTCCGCATACGCCGTCGTGCATGCCGTCATCGCCGGAAAATGGGAATACAATTTCCCCAGCGTATGCATCTACCCGCCAGAAGAGACCGGTGCCCGCGACTACACCCCGCTCTCCAACCCGCTGTTCCTGAAATTCATCAAGCCGATGTTTGAGTCGATCGCCTTCGTCCTCTGAACCGACCGGGCGGACGCGTATCCGTGAAGCGCCCCGTCAACATCCCCGCCCCCCCCGCCGCCTTCCGCGCCACTAACCGCCATCCGAGGCCTTCCGCCCCCGGAATGAACCGGCCCTTGGCGTGAACCTGCAACTCTCAAAGGAGTTCCCGCCGTGGTCAGGCCCTTCGCCCGCCTCCGATTCCTGAACCGCCTTCTCGCCGCGCCGGCCCTGGCCGCAGACGGCCCCCGCATGGATGGTTGGAAGCCGTTCGACAGCCGGGTCTCCTTTCCCGACCTCTCGCCGTCCTTCACGCTCAGCTATCCGCCTTCGTTCTCCTGCGAGCCAGAGACCGACGCGTCCGGATCTCCGTCCCGCCTCCGCGATCCTTTCCTGAACTTCAGGCTCTACGGCACAGGCTTCCCGCTGGCCGTCCAGATCGACGTCTTCCGCGCCCCCTGGCCGCAGAAAGCGAGGGACGCCGTACGGCGCATCGGCCAAAAGGCGTACTGGACATCCATCGGCGAAAGCCAGAGTTCCGGGCGCGGCGGCAGATTCGAGGGGGCGCGGACGTTCGTCGCTAACGGACTGGCTTGCTCGGAGCTGCTCTTTTCAGGAATACCGCTCCCGGAAAGCGCCGGACGGCTGGCATCGTTCGGCGCCACGCGTTCCGTGATCGCCGGGGACTGGCATTACGTCTTCTGCAGCACCAGCATCTACGGGGCCGAGGAGGCAGGAGCTCGCGGTTACGCCGCCGCCTCGAACCCCCTTTACCTTGATTTCGTGAAGCCGATGTTCGACTCGATAACCTTCAGGCCCTGAATCCGGCCCCGAGGAGACCGTAACGGCCCCGCAACCGGACTTTCGCAACTTTCCCCGATTACGGGTGCCAGTGGCGCTTCATTCGCCGCTCACGCCACTCGCCGCGTTTCGCCGCAAAACGACCCGAGCGTGCCCTGATGCCGGCCATGCTTCTCGGCCGTCACGCCATTCACGGTTTTCAGAGCCTTCAAGGCCTTAAAGGCCTTAAAGGTCTTAAAGGCTTCAGAGAAGCCTTGCGAATGAAGGATGGCACGTTCCGCTAAAGGATTTCCCGGGATCTGCCATGGACTACCTCCTCTTGTTTCCGCAGGTGCGCTGAGCCTTACACAGGACGCTACCGCCCTGCCGGTCACGGATGAGCACTAAACGGACGTTGCCCCTTCAGGCGATTTCATGTCCAAAGGATCCGGAACCTTCAACGAGTTCCGGCTAGCCGATCGGCTGAGACAAGACGATCTGCCGAACGCGGCTCTCCGACCGGTAATCCGTCCTATCGAAGAGTTACGGCTTGATTCCGATTTCGCCGCACCGAAGGTGTACGGCTTTCCGCCACGGCCAAGGGTTCACAGCTCAAAGGAATCTGGGAATGCGTGAGCCGCCTTTACCGGCGGCCATAAAGGAGATGACGGCATGGTTTCCAAGCTTACCGCCTCCACCGCCACGATCGCCGCGTCGTTGGCCGTGACCCTCGCCATGACCACGCTCGCCTTCCCTCTTCCGGAATCGTCCGCGCCCGACGCTTCCGCCACTTCCGGAGCACCGACAATTCACCAGGCAGGGGTTCATGTAGCCCGTCAGCCAGGTCATACGGCGGACGCTATTTCCGATGCGATCGATATGCACGTAGAGGACAGCGCCTCGGAAACTCCGTCTCCGGGCCCGAAGCCGGCTGGGACCGAAGGCGCCGGAACGCCGCCCAATATCGAATGGATCAGGACTTATGGCGGCTCCGGCCTCGATCTCTTCAGGTCTGCCGCCAAGACCTCCGACGGCGGCATCATTGCCGCAGGCTGCAGCATGTCCGCCGACGGGGACGCCGAATCAAACCGCGGGAAGGCGGACTCATGGATCCTGAAGCTGGACAGCGAAGGCGCGGTCATCTGGAAAAGGTCCATAGGGGGCTCAGGCGGCGAATGCGCGAATTTCATCGATCAGGCCCCCGATGGCGCCTACTTCGTGGCGGGCACCACGGAATCGTTCGATGGGGATTTCCTGTTCAGGAAAAGCGGCGAATTGGCGGTCGCGGCCTGGGCCGCCCGCCTCGCGCCCGGCGGAGCCACCGAGTGGCTGAGGGGCTTCGGCGCCGAAGCCATGGAACAGCCGCTGGCGGCAGGCTTCAATCAGGACAACAACTATATCCTCGTGGGTGACTGCAACCCGCTCTTCGGCGAATGCCCCGGATGTCCGGCTTCCGCCTGGAGCGGGAAAGACTCCTGGGATCGAGACGGCTCGGAAGGTTCACAACGCACGGAAGAAACGGAAGAAGCGGATAGCTCGCAAGAGACGGAAAGCGCAAAAGGCACGGAAAGGCTAAAAGGAACGGAAAGCGGGCAAAATTCCGAATACGAAAACAATGTGATCAGCCAGCCAGGCTCGCAAGGCCGAAAAGTCCCCAAAACCCTCGAGGACGCCATCGCCGACGCGCGGGCGGTGTTCCCGCCTAAGAACCTCCTGACGGTCATCCTGAGCGGGAACGGAGAGACGGTTTCCTCATCCTGCGTGACATTGCCCCGAGCTGAAGGGATCAGCGGCACCGCCATCGGGTCTGAGGGCGGAGCGGTCATCGCCTATTCGGCCGCAGGCCCGGGATGGGCCGTTGAGGCGCACATTGCCGTGTACGATCCGGGCGGTGTTTTCAGGCTTCAGCTTCCCGTGCCCTCGGCAGGCACGGCGTGGCCGCGCGCGGTCGCGCCCGCGCAGGGAGGCGGCTTCGTCGGCGCCGGGGCGATGGCACCCGGAAAGCCAGCGGGACCGACCTCCCCCTGGGTTTTCCGGACGCCCTCCCCCGACCGCGCCGGCTGGGAGGCTCTTCCCAGAGAGGAGCTTATGGGGAACCTTCTCGCGGTCGCGCCATCGGACGCGGACTGTCTCTTCGCGGTCGGATTCGCGACGAACACGGACATCGGCGCCCGCAGGATGGATCTCCTGGCAGTCAAGGCCGACGCGGACGGCAAGATCCTTTGGACTACCCTGTTGGGAGGGAGCGGCATGGATATCGCCTATTCTGCGGTCGAGCTCCAGGACGGCGGCCTGCTCGCAGCCGGAAGCACGGACTCCAGGGACGGCGATTTGGTATCCAGGACCGCGCCAAGCGGCGAGGAGCCCGATACGGACGGCATAATCGTAAGGTTCGCCCCTTAGTCGGAAACCCTGCCCCCGGCGTTCCCTCTGACCCTCCGCCTCCAACTCGCGAAGCGAATGCGACCCGATTAATTTCTGTAAGCGGGCCCCGCATGGAAGAGGACCGTTAAAACGGAAGGCATCGCCGGAAAGGACAGCAAGGGAAGATGGCCTTCGTTACCCCTATCGGCCCATCACGTGCCCGGCTAATGTCCCATGCGGTCCGAAGACGCCTGGCCCATGGCCTTCACGGGTGGGTTAAAACCCCCTTGAAGCCAGCCGGCTCGTGGCCTGATCCTTCAGGCGGCGGTGTTCTTCAGGCGGCGGTGTTATTGAGGATTCATGACAGAACCGTAATAAGTCGGAATGGCTCCCAGAAGCAAGCAATGCCCCAGGTCATTGGCCTCAGGGAGGTTGAGCAGACAAAATGTTCCAGCTAAAGGGGCATGACTGCCCCATCCGGCTCTCCATCATGAATCCCTCGCCAGCTTATTACGGGGGCGTCATTTATGAGGTATGTGTAAAAAGTATGAATCGGACTTCACAGAGATAACACGCCTTTCCATCCAAGGGGCACCCCTAACGCATCTGTATTGACCGCAGATGCGACATTTCGCCCAATCCGACTTTTGAAGCTCGACCTGGTGATAGGCATGAACTTTTGACCTTCTCTTCAGGCTCGGAAGGGCTTTTTTCACAGACCTCATTCATGGCATCGGCGTTTACGTAGACCATTTATCCGAAGCAACCGAACTGCCTGCCTCGAAGTCAGAAACATAAGCCTAACCATGATCCTTTCCTAATCCCATGTCAACGACTGTTTTTCACCGTCTCAACTTTTGATTCCACTGTAAAAACCTCCACCCTCACCTCCTGGTTGCAATTTGAGGGCAGAGTGTTGGGTAAAAGGTACGCCATAATTGTGGTGGTTAAAGGTTTAAGCGCAAGGTGACAATGCGATGGCCGGATAGCGTTCCGCTTCTTTGTCGATGGGGAGGGTTTTTGCAGTGGAATCAATCCTTGTCACGGAATTGCCGACGGCTTGTCAAAACTGCCAGGCGTACCGGCCTCGGGGGAGCGGGGGAGCGGGGGAGCGGGGGAGCGGGGGAGCGGGGGAGCGGGGTAGCGGCTTATCGTTGGACCGGGGGATCGGGATT
>JAISFS010000092.1 GCA_031263485.1 Deltaproteobacteria bacterium
CGCCATCGGCGGGACCGCCCCTTTCGGCGGCCGGTCGCGAGACCGCAACCCCGCCAATGAGATGCGGCGTCGTCAAGCTTCAGTGCAGGCCGCTCTCTCGTCTCGCCTCCTTTGAGGGGAGGTGAACGGATACAAACAAGACAAAGGTCCCTGGAAAAGGCGCGGGGTCAAGGGCTCAGCCGAAGTCGAAGCCAACCTGCTCGAGCTTGGCGATGAGCCGGGCCATGAGCGCCTTCAGGTTGCTCGCGAGCTCCGCGGAGGCCTTGTCGTTCTCGTACTTGCCCAGATCCTGGAGTTCGGGACCCAAAGCGGTGCGGACCCTCTTCTTAAGAAGGTTCAGCTCGTGTTTGGCGTTGGACTCGATCCGGGAATTCAGCTTCTTGATCTCGTCGGTCTGATGGGCCTCCAGGTCCTGGAACCTCTTCTCCAGGACCTTGTTCTTGCCCTGGGCCTCGAAGAGGGACGAGGAGAGCTGGCGAACCTCCTTTTCCTGGACCGACGTGTGGGTGCGCTCCGCCGCCAGCTTGCGCTCCAGCTCCTCCATCCGGGAGTTGATGCCCAGGAGATTGGAGTTGGTGGACTCGTAGTCCTTGGTGAGCCGCTCCACTTCCGCCTGGAGGAAATGGTTGTCGTTCTCCTTCTTGGTCAGGAGCCCCTCCATGGCCTCGTTGTCGCGGATGAGTTTCTTGTACTGCTTCTCGTAGTTCATCGCCTTCTGGTTGGCCGTCAGGAGGACGCTCTCCAGCTCCTCCACCTGGCTGGTGATGACAAGGAGATCCCTCGTGAGCCGCTCCTTCTCCGCCTCCAGATCGTCCCTGGCCTTGGTGATGACTCGTATGGCGGCCTCCGCCTGCCTCTGCTGGACGCTCACCCTCTTCTGGAAGTCGTTGTAGGACGACTCCAGGGTGATGAGGTAGTCCGTCAGGATACGCATGGACTGGATGGGGTCGAACCCCGCAGGCAGGAAATCGGCGGCCTGCTGCTCTGGTTTGACTTCTGACATGGGCTGGCGTGGTCGCCCACTGGCGGGGCGAGGCAACTTTTCCTTTCGTGAGCCCGGGGACCGGTCGGGGCACCTGCGCCCGGGCGGTGCAAAGCGAGGCTTTGGTTTTGCGGTAAGTACATCGGCCTTGCGGCTCCCGGACAATATACTCCCAATCGTCACGGCTGGCAAGGGACTCCGTAGCCCTCACGGCCCGTAGCGGCCTCCCGTCTGCCTTTCGGCCCGTGTCCCGGCGCCGTGACCGGTCGCGCCGCCGGCACCGGGAGGCGCCCGGCAGGGAACGGCAAAATCAGAACTGACGGAAGGCAAGAGTCAGGAGGTCCGACCTGGGCCGTCAGCCGCCAGATTGCCCGGAGGTCCGATCCGTGCCGGGGGAAACCCGTATGCCCGGAAATCATTCCCGGGCCGGGAGCGATCCGTAAGCCCGGAAATCATTCCCGGGCCGGGAGCAATCCGTAAGCCCGGAAACCATTCCCGGGCCGGAACTCGCCCGAAAGTCCTGACGCCCGGAAGCCCGGGATACGGCAGAAAGCCGGAAACACCGCCCCGCAGGGTTCGCCTTCAAGCCGGGCACGACCCGGCAAGACCGAACATGGGCTTTGATTTCGGCGTCCCGGCCTGCCCGGGCCGGATACCCGTCTGACGGGGGGACGGAAGATGCCGGAGGCCGTCGACGCGAGTGTCAGGGAAGCCGCATTATGCCTGGAAAAACGAACGGGAGCTGGGAAAAAGACAGTTGAAGGCAGAAATTGAATCAGGGCCGTCGTGGGAAACCGGCAAGTCAACGGGCCGAGAGGCGGAGTGGAACCGCAGGCGCAGCCGCCGAGGTCCGAATCCGGGCGTTTCCGGTCCCGTTGAAAACCCCGGATCCCGCCTCAGGCGGGATCCGGGGCCAGTCACTGCGTTGCCGCCGGGGCCGCATGGAGCCGGGGCGTCGTTCCGCGCGGGGCTTCCGGCGCCCCCGGACGGGGCGCGCGGCCCCGAATCGTCCTCCGGGCCGGGCGGCGGGCGCTATGGCCCGGTTCAGGCCCCGGAGATAAGCCTCTGGGCGGCCGACTCGTCCCCGGTATCCCGGTAGGCCTCGGTCAGGAGCATGAGCATCCTGGACATAAGCTCGCCGGAATCGTCCAGATGCGAGAGGCTGGAAAGGGCGCCGTAATACCGGACCGCCTCCGAGAGCCTGCCGGTCTCCACAGCCAGGCGGACCAGTGAGGCGGCCTTGAGGAGCCTCAGATCGAGGACCGCGTCCGAGTTCTCCAGACGCTCCAGGGCCTCGTAGAGCTCAGTCATCTCCACGAAGAGCTGGCGGCGCTCGCAGTGGTCGAAAAGCGCCCCAGCGGCGTCCGCGAGCCTCCGCAGGAAACCCTGCCGCGCGTCGCGCTCCTCGGGCGATTCCCCGATGACGGGCCTGGGCGCCCACGAGGGGTTGCGGACGCCCGGCACGAAAGGCATGAAGAACGCCGCCGCGGCGTCGTAATCCCCGTCCGAAAGGCGCCTGGCGATGATGAGAACCGCCGCCTCCAGGCGCCTCGCGCCGTGCAGGTAGCCCGTGACGTCCGGGAAGCCGTCCCGGCAGCACTGCTCAGCGGTCGGCAGGTCGCCCGCGGCCAGCGCCGCCATCGAGAACACCATGGCACCTTCGGAGAGGCGGTCGTCGAGCTCCGGCGATCTGGGGAAGCGGGGTAGGCGATGGAAGAGCTCCTCCACCTTCTCCAGGCGGCCCTCCCAGGCGTAGGCCTTCATCAGATCCAGAATCCCCTGGGAGTAGTCGACGGGGCTCTCGAAGACTGCCATGGCGCCATGCAGGGCCTCCAGGGCATCGACCGCCTCAGAAAGGGCGGGCAGGCAACGCTCGCATCCGTCGGACGGGGGGCCCAGGGCCGCGACCGGCCCCTCGGCCCTGGCCTCGCATGCCGCCCGCGCACCCGCGGCCTTCGAGACGAAAGTTTCAAGGGTATGATCCGTCATCGCCGACACCCCCGGCTGGGGCGCGCCGATGCCCGCCAAGGGACACCGGTCCCCAGGGCGCGTCCGACGCGCTAGGATAATGGCGCAACAAGGGCGCAGGACCGCCGCAAGCAACGGCGGACCGCATGGCAGCCCGTTATGTTTCCAAGAAGGCGGGACCCCGCGCCGGAGGCAGGTGGCGCATCGCCCGTGGCCGCCGCTCGCGCGGGCAGCCTTGAAGCCTTCCGTTTAAGAATGTAAACCGGGCAGGGGCAAAAGTCAACAGGATCACATCGGTTTTTTATTTCGCAAAACGGCCTGCCTACCGCCGCCCGAATCGGGCTTCCTGCCCCCCGAAAGCGCCGGAATGCTTCGACAAATTAGGACAAATTACATCGGATACGATCGTCAATTATCCTTAGATGCCGTCAAAGATTCCAATTTGGAACCGCCGGAAGCCCGCGAAATCCCGCCCTGCGGGCCGCGGGAGAGATGCTTGCCGGGGCCTTCGGGACGTGAGGCGCCTGGGACGGCGGACGCGCGGATCCTTTGCGAGATCAAACAAATCCTAACGGTCGGGAGCCCATGCCGTCATTGCCTTGCAGGCGCCACCGCCAGCCCGGCCGATCCGTGATTCCGCAAACGAAATATTTTCTGGTTTAGCGCGAAACCCGAAATCCTCGCGAACCGCTCACGTCCCAAGCGTTCCATGCGAATGCCGCAGGCCGATGTCCCGCGGCTTCTGGCCGGATCCCTGCGGCGGACGCAAGGCCTTAAGAGAATTTCGCGCGCAAAATTTCAATCCGTTTCGCCAGCGTCGCTCACGGCTCAGGATCCGTCCGGGGACCCGAACCGGCGCCAGGGGCCGGCCGGATAACTTTCCAGTTACGGGTTCCGAGGCCCGTGGCTCCCGCAGGGGCGCTCCTCGCAGAAAGTCGGGAGAGAGCCGTACTTAACTTCGCCACGGCCCGCCTACTCAAGTTCCTCCTCCGCCATTCCTGGCCCTGCCGCCCCGGCCTTGCCGCTCCGGCCTTGCCCCCGCAACGATCGTACCGCCGAAGCGGAACCCGCATTCAGCTCCTAACAGCCTTATTCAGGCAGAGCCCGCCTGACCCCGACGCAACGACGATGAGCGAGCGCGGTCTGCCCGACCCCCATCGCAACAGCCATGATCGACCGTTGCCATGCCGAATCCTGCAATGACCGATATACCCCCGAAATATTCCTGGACTTTGCCGCAAGTTCCATACTCAAACGAAACATGCCGTAACTAACCCACGAACTCCGAACCGCAATCCCATCTGCCTCCCATCCTAATCTGCCCAAAAACATCACAAACGCCTGCCCTGCCTGGCATACCTGGTCCTGCCCTGCCTGGACCTGCCAGGACCTGCATTGCTTGGCTCAGTCCGGCCCTGCCATGCCTGGCCCCGGCCCGCCTGCACTGCACAGGCGATTTCGGTCTGACGCCCGCCCTCAGGCGCGGGCAGACGTCCTTCCCTCGAAGCCTCTCCTGCGGCGGCGCTTGCGCAGCTACCTCTCCCACAGGAGGTGGGCCGTTCCCCCGGGCCGTTGACAACCGGGGCGGCCGGGCTTACCTTTTTTCAGAGCGATTGCGAACGGAGGCTACAAAGCATGAGATTCGACAAATTCACCATCAAGAGCCAGGAGGCCGTCTCCGATGCCCAGACCCTGGCCGAGCGCAAGGGTCACCAGGAAATCCTGCCCCTGCATCTGGCCCTGTCCCTGATCCGGCAACCGGACGGGCTCATCGGCCCCGTCCTGAACAAGGCCGGGGTCCCGGCGTCCCTCATCGCGAGCGACCTGGAGCAGGCGCTGGGGAAACTCCCCCAGATCTCGGGACCCGGAGTCACCACCTACTTCGGGCAGGAGCTCAAGACTTCCCTGGACCTGGCGGTCCGGGAGGCCGAGAAGATGAAGGACGACTACGTGTCGACCGAGCATCTCCTGATCGGCATCCTGGACACCGCCCAGACGGAGGCGGCGCGGATCCTGGCCGCCAGGGGGCTCACCAGGGACCTGGTCTTCCAGACGCTCAAGGAGGTCCGAGGCCAGCAGCGGGTGACCGACCAGAACCCCGAGGAGAAGTACCAGGCCCTCCAGCGGTTCACGCGGGACCTGACGGACGAGGCCCGCCGCCAGCGCCTGGACCCTGTCATCGGCCGCGACGAGGAGATCCGGAGGGTGATGCAGGTCCTCTCCCGGAGGACCAAGAACAACCCGGTTCTGATAGGCGAGCCGGGCGTGGGCAAGACCGCCATCGTGGAGGGGCTGGCTCGCAGGATCGTGTCCGGGGACGTGCCGGAGACGCTCCGCAACAAGCGCATCCTCTCGCTGGACATCGGCGGCATGATAGCCGGGGCCAAGTACCGCGGGGAGTTCGAGGAGCGGCTCAAGGCCGTCATCAAGGAGGTCGAGGCCTCCGCGGGCGACATCATCCTCTTCATCGACGAGATGCATCTCCTCGTGGGAGCGGGCAAGACGGAGGGGAGCCTGGACGCCGGCAACATGCTCAAGCCGCCCCTGGCCCGGGGCGCCCTGAAGTGCGTGGGCGCCACGACCATCAGCGAGTACCGCAAGAACATCGAGAAGGACGCGGCGCTCGAGCGGCGCTTCGCTCCGATCCTGGTCGAGGAGCCCTCTGTGGAGGACTCGATAAGCATCCTGCGCGGCCTTCGCGAACGCTACGAGGTCCACCACAAGGTGACCGTGACCGACGGAGCGATAGTCGCGGCGGTTACGCTCTCGAAACGCTACATCACCGACCGCTTCCTGCCGGACAAGGCCATCGACCTCATAGACGAGGCCGCGAGCCGGCTGCGCCTCGACATAGACAGCCTGCCCGCGGAGCTGGACGAGGCCCGCCGCAGGATCATGACGCTGTCCGTCGAGCGGGAGGCGCTGAAGAAGGAGCACGACCCCGCCGCCAGGGACCGCCTGGCCAAGCTCGAGGAGGAGCTGAAGGCGCTTTCGGCCAAGGAGGTCGAGCTAACCGCCCGCTGGGAGGAGGACAAGCGCGTAGTCCAGCGCACGGGCCAGCTCCGCGAGGAGGCGGAGAAGGTCCGCGGGGACATCGAGAAGGCCCAACGGGACGGGAACCTCGGCCTCGCGGCCGAGCTCAGGTACGGCAGGCTCCCGGCGCTCGAGAGCGAGCTCGCGGCGATGGCCGAGGGCTCCCGCAACCTGGTGGTGAAGGAGGAGGTGGGCCCGGACGACATCGCCTACGTGGTCAGCAAGTGGACCGGCATCCCCGCCGGCAGGCTGCTGGAAGGCGAGCGCGAGAAGCTCGTGCATATGGAGGATCGCATCTCGGAGCGGCTGGTCGGCCAGAAGGAGGCCGTGGCCGCCGTGTCCAAGGCGATCCGCCGCTCACGCTCCGGCATAAGCGACCCCAAGCGGCCCATAGGGTCCTTCATCTTCCTGGGGCCCACCGGCGTGGGCAAGACCGAGCTCGCGAGATCGCTTGCCCAGTTCCTCTTCGACGACGAGAACGCCATGATCCGTCTGGACATGAGCGAATACATGGAAAAGCACGCTGTGTCCCGGCTCATAGGCGCCCCGCCCGGCTACGTGGGCTACGAGGAGGGCGGACACCTGACCGAGGCCGCCCGGCGCAGGCCGTACTCCGTCGTGCTCTTCGACGAGATCGAGAAGGCCCACCCGGACGTCTTCAACACACTCCTCCAGATCCTGGACGACGGACGGCTCACCGACGGCCAGGGCCGCACGGTGGACTTCAAGAACACCGTGGTCATCATGACCTCCAACATCGGTTCCGAGCTCATCCTCGCCGCGGACGACCCCGACAAGGTCCGCGACAAGGTGCTGGCGGCCCTGAAGGCCCACTTCCGCCCGGAGTTCCTGAACCGCGTGGACGACATGGTGGTCTTCTCCGCCCTCTCCAGGGATGACCTGAAGCGAATCGTGGAGCTTCAGATAAGGCTCCTCGCCGGGCGGCTGGAGTCCAGGAAGCTCACGCTGACGCTCACCCCGGCGGCGGTGGACTGGCTCGCCGCGACCGGTTACGACCCGCAGTGGGGCGCACGTCCCCTGAAGCGCGCCATCCAGACCGAGCTCATGGACCCCCTGGCCCTGAAGCTGTTGAGCGGGGAGATCATGGACGGCCAGCACATCACCGTGGACGTGGAGCCGGACGGCAACGCCCTGAAGATCACGAGCGGCCTCCCGGACCGGAAGGCGCCCGCGACCGCCCCGGACCCGGACGCGGAGACCGACGACGAAGCGGGGTCCCCGAGATGACGCGGGCGATAGGCGCTGGCGGACCGGGCGAAGCGGACGGACCGAGCGGAGCGGACGGACCGGGCGAAGCGGACGGACCGAGCGGAGCGGACGGTCTGAAGGGCCGACATGCCTTGTCCGGGGCCTCCAGCAGGAGGATCCGCCTTGCCTGACGTCCGCGCATGCGGCCAACCCGTGAGCCATTCCTCCGGCAACGGCGGGAGCGGAACGCCCGCAAGCCCTGCGGAGCCGTGCGCCTCAACGTCGCCCGGGACGGCGCCTGCCGCCCCGGGCGAAGCCTTTTCGCGCCCGAAGGACGCGGCGGTCCTGCCTCGCGATGCCGTCCCGCACCAGGATGTCGAGTCCACGCGCCCGGGCGATGCCGATTCGCGCCCGGGGGACAGCCTCATCGCCGCCGTGTCCACCGCGCCTGGAGCGGGCGCCCTGGCGGTAGTGCGGCTGTCCGGCAAGGGGGCGCTGGACGCGCTCAAGGCGGTCTTCCGCGGCCGGCGCGACCCCGGTGACATTCCGGGCAGGCTCGCCTTGGGGAGCGTCGTCTCCCCCTCCGACGGGAGGCTTCTGGACCGCGCCATGGCGGTGTGGTTCCCCGGTCCGGGCTCGTTTACCGGGGAGGACTCCTGCGAGATCCAGTGCCACGGGGGCGGGGTCGTGCCCCGTCTGGTCCTGGAGGCTGCCATGGAAGCCGGGGCGCGGCTCGCCCGGCCCGGCGAGTTCACGGAACGGGCATTCCTGAACGGCCGCATGAGCCTGGACCAGGCCGAGGCCGTGGCGGAGATAGTCGCAGCGGAGTCCGAGGCCGAGGCGGCCATCGCCGCCAGGGCACTGGACGGCGCGCTGGCCGATCGCGTGGAGCCCGTCTCCCGGGGGCTGCTCGCTGCCCAGGCGCGCCTGACGGGTTCCCTGGACTTCGAGGTCGACTGGACGGACGCGGACTCTTCAAGCCTTTTGGACGAGCTTGCGCCGCTAACGAGCGGACTGGAGGAGCTTCTGGAGCTCCGGCGGAGCGGCCGGGTCTTCAGGGACGGGGTGAAGGTGGTCCTGGCCGGGCCTCCCAACGCCGGGAAATCCAGCCTCTTCAACGCGCTCCTTGGGCGGCGCCGGGCACTCGTCTCCACGGTCGCCGGCACCACCCGCGACTATCTGACCGCCTCCGTCTCCTGGGGCCGCGTGAAGGTCGATCTGGTGGACACCGCAGGCCTGCGCAGGGAGGGGTCGGACGAGCTGGAGGCCATGGGCATCGATCTCGCCCTGGGACAGATTGCGGACGCGGACCTGGTCCTGTGGCTCAGGGACCTCACGCTTCCGGACGGGGGCCCGCCTCCCGACGCCGCGACGGAGGCCTTCGCCCGTCATGCCAACGTTGCGACCCCCGAACCTCAAGCGGCAAACGCGCCCCCCGTGGCTCACGTTTCCTCTACAGCTCCAAGCGTTCGCCCAGCCGATATGGCTCCCGCCGGTCGGGCCACGGAAACCGCCGCCGGGTCGGCCAGGAGCCGGGGGGACGCAGATGCGGGTCCCGATGCGGGGCGCCCTGCCCTCGGGAGCGGCAAGGCTTACGAGGCCTCCGGGGCCTCCGGGGGCTCCGGGGGCTCCGGGGCCCCCCGGGTCCTGGAAGCCTGGAACAAGTGCGACCTGAACCCCGGCACAGCCCTCCCGCCCCAAGGCGCACTGAGGATCTCCGCCGCCACCGGGGAGGGCCTCAGGGAGCTCAAGGGCGCCGTCCTGGAGCTTTTCGGGGCCGATGGCCCGCGCGTACCCGATCTGGTACCCAACCTCCGCCAGGAGGCCGCGCTCTCCGGGGCCCTCGCGGCGCTTCGCGCCGCAACGAAGGCCCTGGAGGACGGGGAGGTCCCCGAGATCGCGGGCATCCTGCTCAAGGAGGCCCGTGATTCCCTGGACCTCGTTACCGGCCGTACCATGACCGAGGATCTGTTGCGCGAGGTCTTCAGCCGCTTCTGCCTGGGCAAGTGACGGCTGGGCTCCGTGACGTGCGCCAAACCGGCATCCCGCGCGTCATGCGCACGGAAGTCTCGCACAGTGCGGATACACGAGTTGCGGGCCCCGATCCGTCCCGCGGCCGCGCGAAACTTTTTTTTGGGAAATCCGGAAATTTCGCCGGGCAGACCGTTCAGGGCCTTACCGCTCCTAAATACGATTTCTTGGCGAGACCGCGCAGTCCCTGCTACTGCACGGCTCCGACAACGGTGCGATATCCCTTGCAGGAAGACCTTGCCCTAGCGGTTGCCGGGATATCTTCCCCGAAGCCGTCCCCGGAAGGCTTTGCCTGAAACCGTTGCCGGAATATCTTGCCCAAACCTTCGCCGAAATGACTGGCCCGAGCCGTCGGCGGAAGGTATTGCCCGAAGCAACCAGCGGAAGGCATTGTCAGAAGCAACCAACTGAAAGCATTGCCCAATACTGCTTCCGGAAGGCATTGCACGAAGCCGCTTCCGGAAGGCATTGCACGAAGCCGCTTCCGGAAGGCATTGCACGAATCGGTTGCCGGAAGCAGAACCGCAAAAATGCATCAGGCTCCTTCCCCGGCCAAAGCGAAAATGCCGCCCCTTAGGGGATCCCGCTCGCCGCAGGGCGGCCCGAACCAGCGTCCGCGCGACAGCCTCTCAGGCTTCCGAGGCAGAGCCTTCGTTCAGCTCCAACTCGACCTGCGTAACCGACTGGGATATCTCCTCGGCGGTGGCCTGGAGTTGCGAGAAGTTCAGGGCTACCTCAGCGGCTGTCCTGACGCCGGCCTCCACGGTCTCGTGGCTTTTCTCGATCATGTCCCTGGACTCGGTGACCGCCGAGGCGCTCCGCACCGCCAGGTTGCGTACCTCGTCCGCCACAACCGCGAAGCCCTGGCCGACCTCGCCGGCCCGGGCTGCCTCCACGGCGGCGTTCAGAGCCAGGACGTTGGTCTGGAAGGAGATATCCTCGATGCTTTTCAGGATCTGCCCTATGCGGGTCGAAACCGTCTGGATGCTGTCTATCTTCTCGGCCATGCCGGTGACGGAATGCCGGACCGAATCCACCGAATTCTTGACCGAGGCCACCTTGTCCAGGATGGACATGAGCTGGATGCGGCTCTCCCTGGTGCGGTCCATCAGGTAGTGGTGGCAGTTCTCGGGGATGTTCCGGCCGATATAGATGGCCTGCACCATCTTCTCGCAGGAGTCGTAGCCGCAGCTGGCGCAGTTGAAGATGTTGACGCCGTCGGCCTTGTTCAGCCGCCCCATGATGCTCTTGCGCGAGGCTTCGCTCAGCGAGGGCAGCCTCGCGTTCTTCCAATGGTCGGCGTAGGTCCTCACGTACATGTTGGGCTTCCAGTACTCCGCCACGAGATCGTTGAGCCTCGCCTCGGGGCTCTTCCTGGAGACCAGCGTCTTCTTGAACTTCTTCCGGTAGTGCTCCTCGAGCTTGCGGCTCCGTTCCTTCACGAGGAAGTGCAGCTCGTCCAAGGGCCTCTCGTCGCGTCCGGGCACACCCGTGCCCCCGTTGCAGCCGTGCTCGCAGTTCAGGCAGTCGACCAGGAGCGGGGCAGTGCCGTCCTGGACCGAGCGCGGGAGAGCTTCCAGGTATGGATAGACGTTGTGGACGCCCTCTATCTTCCGGGTGTTCCCGGAAACCCCCGGCAGGTAGCGCTCCGTCGTCATCATGAGCCCGCCGGGGGTGGAGAAGAGGACGGCCCGCTCGGGGAGGGGATCGGTGAAGTGCTCCTCGGGGAACTGCGAGAGGTCGATGCCGTTGTCGTCCATGTGGCGCTTGAGGCTCTCGAAGGTGACGTTGTAGTCCCCCAGGCCCGTCTCGTCGAACTCCCGGCGCTTGGCGTAGCACGGGGACATGACGGCCACCCTGTACTTGCCCCATTCCGGATAGAACCTCTTAATCATCTTGATGCTGTGGAGCATCGGGCTGTCGCACGGGGCCAAGTGCTGGCGGAGATCGGGGTGGTAGATCTCGCAGAAGGAAACGATGGCCGGGCAGGGCTGGGCCACCACCGTCGGAGGATTCTTGAGCCGGATGTGCTCCACGTAGGACTTGATGGTGAGCTCCGCCCCGAAGCTCACGTCGAAGACCGCCTTAACCCCCAGCGACCTCAGCCAGCCGTTGAAATTCATGTAATGGTCAGGGAAGGTGGCGGCCACCGCCGGCGCGACTATGGCGATGATGCCCAGGCCCGTCTCCAGGTCACGCATGAAGACCCTGAAGTCGTCCACCCCCACCCTGGCCCCGTGCCTGCAGGCGTGAAGGCAGTTCCCGCAGCCGATGCAGAGGTCGTCCCTGACGCTCACGATCTTCCCGTCGGAAGCGTCGTTGCAGAACTTCACGGGGCAGACGGAGATGCACATCTGGCAGTTGCGGCATTTCTCGGGTATGGTCCTTACGACCGGGGAAAGGCTTCCCATTTCTCCCAACCCCCGAGGCCCGCGACCCCTAAAGGGTCCGGCCCCCCGCTGACGCGACCGTCCCCGGCCCTGGCGACCGGGAACAATCCCATGTTCACGCGTCCGATACGGCGCGGCCCGTCCTGGACCTCGCACATGGCCGACGGGCCTTCTTGTCCCGTGCGCGCGCGACCGAACGCCTTCGCCCTGTTTTCCTTCGCCCAGGCGCCCCGTTAGTCCGAGTCAGGACGCGGGGCGGAATCCCGCCGAAGCCGGGGAGACGCCCCCCATCAGGCATCAAGCGGAAATGCCCGCAGACACGCGCCGACTGCGGGCTGGATTTTAAGAGGGACTTGAGGATGGAGCGGGACACGCCCGGCGGACAGATTCTATCACAAGACCGATTCAAATCGGAATCATTTCGGTGGCCCGGGGGCCGGCGACGCAATCCCCCCTCGGCGGCGCCGCCCGGAACCACCGAAGAGCTCCCGCGCCTCCGTGCGGGAGACGCGACAACGACGATGCGGATGTACGGGATGAAGCGGCCTTGTCGGTTCCGTGACGCGGCATCCCTCCGACGCCGCGCCTCCGCCCGGTCGCGCCCTGGCCGCGCTTCCTCTCTCCACGAGCGCATGCCTCCATGTGCCGCAGTCCTCGCCCGAAAGCCGGCCGGGCACGGACGCGGGCGACCGGGCGCCGCAGGCTTTCGAACGGGCACGGACAAGAGGATTCGGTCGCGTCCAAGGCCCGGACGCGCCGCGGCGGCCCGCGCCGGCCGGGGCGTCTACGTGCCGGAGGGGCGGCACCGCGACGGGCGGGGCGTCTCCGCATCGAGTGAGGCGGTCTACGCGCCGGACGGGGCGGCCCTTACTTGAGCTCGGCCTCCACCATGGTCACCGACCTGGCGATATCCTCGGCGGTGTTCTGGAGCTGGCTGAAGTTCTCGGAGACCTCGTTGGCGCTCCTGACGCCGGCCTCCACGCTCGCCTTGCTCTTCTCGATCATCTGCCTCGACTCGGTCACGGCGGAGGCGCTC
This sequence comes from Deltaproteobacteria bacterium, assembly GCA_031263485.1. Lineage (GTDB taxonomy): Bacteria > Desulfobacterota > Desulfarculia > Adiutricales > Adiutricaceae > JAIRZX01. The sequence goes on from JAISFS010000092.1 coordinate 12,650, forward strand.
TTCACGGCCAGGTTGCGGACCTCGTCCGCCACCACCGCGAAGCCCGCGCCGGCCTCGCCGGCCCGGGCCGCCTCCACGGCGGCGTTAAGCGCCAGGATGTTGGTCTGGAAGGAGATGTCCTCGATGCTCTTGAGGATGAGCCCTATCCTGTCGGAGAACTCCCTTATCGCGTCTATGTCCTGGGCCATCTCGCTCACCGACGAGCGCACCGAGTCCACCGACCCCTTGACCGTGCTGACCTTCTCCAGGATGTTTATCAGGTGCTCCCGCCCGGTCCGGGTGCGCTCAAGGAGGAAGTGGTGGCAGTTCTCCGGCGTGTTGTGGCCCAGGTGGATGGCCGTCACCATCTTCTCGCAGGAGTTGTAGCCGCAGCTGGGGCAGTTGAAGAAGTTCGCCCCGTCGGACTTGCCAAGCCGCGTGAGGATCCGCGTCCGATCCTGTTCCGACATGGCCTTCTGGCTGATGTTGGACGAGTGGTCCACGTAGCCCCGCGAGTAGAGCCCGGGCTTCCAGTACTCGGCCACGATCTCGTTCACGCGCTCGTCGGCGGACTTCCTGGAGAAGGTCTTCTTGGGGAACTTCTTGCCGTAGTAGTCCTTGAGCTTGCGGCTGCGCTCGCTCACCAGGTAGTGGAGCTCGTCAAGGGACCTGCCCTGGCTCGGCACCCCGGTGCCGCCGTTGCAGCCGTACTCGCAGTTCAGGCAGTCGACGAGCCTGGGCGAGTAGCCATTCCTGTAGGTCTCGGGAAGAGCCTCCAGGTAATGGTAGATGTTCCGGACCCCCTCTATCTTGCGGGTGTCGTTCGCGATGCCCGGCACGTAGCGCTCGGCGGTCATCATGAGCCCGCCGGGGGTGGAGAAGAGCACCGCCCGCTCGGCCAGCGGGTCCGTGAAGCGCTCCTTGGGGTAGGACTTAAGGTTGACGCCGTTGTCGTCGATATAGCGCTTCAGGCTCTCGAAGGTGACGTTGTAGTCGCCGTAGCCCGTCTCGTCGAACTCCCTGCGCTTGGCGTAGCACGGCGACATAACGGCCACCCGGCACCTCTCGTACTCGGGGTAGAACCGCTTGATCATCTTGATGCTGTGGAGCATCGGGCTGTCGCAGGGGGCAAGGAGGCCCAGGAGTTCCGGCTGGTAGACCTCGCAGTAGGTGACGATGGCCGGGCAGGGCTGGGCCACCAGGGTCCGCGGCCTCTTCTCTATCATGTGCTCGATGTAGGACTTCACGGTGAGCTCGGCCCCGAAGCTCACGTCGAAGATGGCCTTCACGCCCATGGACGCGAGCCAGCCGTTGAAGTTCATGTACAGCCCGGGGAAGGTGGCCGCCACCGCGGGGGCGACCACGGCAACCATGGGGACCCCGGCCTCCAGGTCTTCCATGAAGGCAGGGAAGTCGTCGACGCCCACCCTGGCCCCGTGCTCGCAGGCGTGCAGGCAGTTGCCGCAGCCGATGCAGAGCCCGCTTATTACCCTCACGACCTTGCCGCTCGTGGCGTCGTTGCAGAACTTGACCGGACACACGGAGATGCAGCGCTGGCAGTTGCAGCACTTGTCCTCCAGGGTCGTTATCACTGTTGAAAGGTGTCCCATATCCCTCCGGCTCCAGGGGGGAGGCCCCCCGCCCGCTCCGTGGGGAGGCGGGCGAAAGCAGATGTTCGTCCTGGGGTCCGGCGTAGGGACGCCGCGGCCCGGGAGGGCTCCTGCCCTCCGGCGACGGGGCACCCGGCGGCGGGGATGCCGCAGGGGGCCTGGGCGCCTGAGACCGGGCGGACCGGGCGCCGGGCGACCGCCGCCTTCCGGCGGCCGCGGAGGGAGGCCTTTCGGGGGGCCGCCCTGGGCAAGGCTCTCCACGCAAGTGCCGGGTGACGCTGAAGGCCTTCCCGACGAGGGGATCTAGGTCCCGCCGCACCGGCAGGGGCCACCGCGGCGGGATTTTTATAATATCACACAGTTCATACGAAAAAGCAAAAAGGCGTTGCGCCAGGCTACCCATGCCCGCCGCATCCAGGACGGCAAGCGCCTCGGCTTCCAAGACGGCCAGCGGGACGGCCTACGGGACGGCCAACGCCGTAGCCTCCAGGACGAACGATTTCCTATGACGTCGCGGATCCCGCAGACTCAATCCATCTGAAGGCAACGGGGCGGCCCAACGCGATGGGATCGCGCATAAAAGCCGGCCAGGTTTCAAGATTGCCTGCTCTGAAGCCTCCGATAAGGCAAGACTCTCAGGTCGGACATTCCGACTTACGCACTGGCAGAGAGGCGGGCGCGCCGCATCCCTCTCTCGCGCTAGGGATCCCCACGCCCCGCCCCCGCGAAGCGGGATCGGACGCCCAGGGTCTTGAGGTCGGAGCCGCTGGCAACGGCTACACTCCCGTGTCCACCGGGGATATTGACGGGCGATCGCATCCCATCAAGGGAAAGGTCGCGTCCGCCCTGTAACGGGAACCGCGACCGCCAGGGGACGAAGTCACAGGGTGCCCGAACACCGGACCCGGACGGGGACGCGGTCGCCCCGGGAGACGGCAACGGCCGACACCCCGGACCGGCGCCCGCCGGACGTCGAACGCCAGGGTCTGCCCTGACGCCGCCCAAGCGGCTATCTGGACCTCCCTGCGGCTATCCGGGGCGTGGACCTTTCGCCCAAAGCCTGCCATGACTTTAAGACAGTCCATCGAGACCGGCCCGCAGGGCTCCGTCTTGCTTGCGCCGGGAATCGGGTATGACCTGAAAGGGCGGAATAGGCTTGACACCCTGCGGGCTTTCTAGTATAAGGTTTAGGCTCTATGCCGGGGTAGCTCAGTTGGTAGAGCAGTGGACTGAAAATCCGCGTGTCGGCGGTTCAAATCCGTCCCTCGGCACCATCGCTAGTTTTACATGCCTTACCAAATGCCATAAAAAGGGGAATTCGCTAATAACCGCAAGGGTTTAAGCGAGTTCCCCTTCTTTCTTGTCTTGCCGATTTAACCTTGTCAGCCCAGTTCTTGCGCGGTAGAGACTCCCCCGAGGACGATTCTACCGCGCAAGGACCACTACCCATGTTGACGCAGAGGAAAAATCGAACTCGCCCAGCCTAAAGACGCCATCTACAAGATGTACAATGGCGGCGTCCTGGCCCTGTACCAGGAAGTCACCCCTCCGGGAAACAAACATTGGAGGCTCCAGTGTTCTTTTCGGGGCCGCAGGCCCCTGAAGTCGCCGGGCACCTTCCAGGAAGTCAGCCTTCAGGACGCCAGCGTGAAGGCAACCGCGTTCAAGAAGGAGCTGGCAGACAGTACTGATCCGACGCACAAAACGGCAAACCGGAAGGGTTCCTTCCGGGGTGTGGCCATCGAATGGGCGGACCGTTTCCTGCCTGCCTTGGCTCCAAAGACATGGCAAAAGAACCGGGCCAACTTTGGGAAAATGATTCTGCCCTGTCTGGATGAGTTCTCGTTTGTCAAGATCACCCCCACATCGGCCTGGCCGAAGTGCTTCGTTTCACCGAAAAGCAGGGCACATCGAGACCTGACATCGCATCAAGACCTTGTTGAACCAAATTTTCCGGTTCGTCGCAGCCAACGGGCTTATGGAGCGAGACTTCACGCTGGACCTTAACGGAACTTTCCCTCCGCCTTGGAGCCTGTTGCATAAAGAATTTTGATGAAGGGCATATTCAATATCGTAGGAATATGAGGATATTGAAGCTTATAATAACTGTCGCGTTCCATCCCTTCCAGCTGTCGAATTCCAAGTCAGTCGTAGGAAGCCTCGCCCGATCATGGAGATGTAGGAAGCCTCGCCCGATCATGGAGATGAAGGAAGCCTCGTCCGATCATGGAGATGAAGGGAGCCTTGTCCAATCGCGGAGATGAAGGGAGCCTCGTCCGATCATGGAGATGAAGGGAGCCTCGTCCGATCATGGAGATGAAGGGAGCCTTGCCCGATCATGAAGATGAAGATACCCATGTCCGATCACTGAGAAGAGACGGCTTCCGGCGCGGTCATGCCGACAGGGGCGGCGCGATTCCTTCCTGCGGCAAGCTTCGAGGGTTTCCCGCCTCTGGCCTTATGGGGAAGGCGGAATGCCTCCTGGGGCTGCTGATGGCTTCGATGATCCTGGCGGGTTGCATCCCCCCGCGAACCCCCTCCCCTGACCTCATTCCCGACCCTCCAGAGGACCCCACCGATCCGTCCGCATTCGCGCCCGGCAAGGAATACGCCGCTCTCTTTACGGATCGCGGCTACATGAGGGACGCCTCCGTCCGCTCGATCGTCGGCATCGCTGTCCCCGGCCCCTCAAGGGACGCCGACGCCGGGGCCGAAAACGTGGAGCGGCGGGGCATGTACCTGTTCCCGCCCGTGGTCTCGGGACCGCTGTTCATGAACGTGACGTTCGCGCCAAAGACGAAGGGGGACGGCCGGAACTGCTTCGTTTTCGCCTACATCGGCGGCACTTTCACGGCCTGCGAGCCATGGAACAGGATCTGCTGGCAGGACGGGGGCCATGACGAATGCCCGGGCAACGAGGAAGTAGTCGACTCCCAGATTTTCCTGGACGACATCAACACGTTCTCCCTCTACCAGAACGGGCGGGACGCGTGGGCGTTCGTGAACGGCCGCTTCATCTCACGCCACGAGACGCCGGTCGAGCCGCCCCCCCGGCGGGTGGGCTTCGGGTTCCGGACAACCGGCGCAGCCGCCGGAGAGGCGCTTTTCACGGACTTCATTCTGGCGACCGGCAGGACGGCGTGGGGGTTCAAGGAAGCCGCGGCAAATTCCGCCGGCCCCTTCGGGATGGGTAGCCGAGGCGCGGAAGACAGATTCGAGATAACTGTCAACGGCGGCTTCGATCCCGGGAAGTCCCGCACGGTGAGGGACGCCGGGACGATGACGGCGTACAGGACCTTCGAGGCGGACGTGGAGATCAGGCCGCGCGACGACGCCGGACTGGCATACCCTGCCTACCTGAACGTGATCTACTGGCTCAGGTTCGCCAAGTTCAGCGGCTCCAAAACCCCCGAGGGGTTCACGAGCGACCATTGGGATTTCGTCTTGAGATCGCATTGCAGGCAGTACGTCCTGCAGTCGCCGGGCTCATTCGTCAAGGACCGTTTCTCCGAGGAGTACACTGATTATCACGTCGAGGGGAACCCCGGCGGCACGCTCGCCACGGCGGTCGATTCGGTCCCGCAGCTGGACGTATGGGTGACGGGAACGAGCCGGTGAACAGGATTCCGGGGGCCTGTCCCTTCAGGCTTCCCGCGCCCCGTTGCGGGGGCCTTTGCTCCCTGCCCCGCAACTGCCGACGCCGCCCTCCTGCCCCCGCGCCATGACGCCTGGTCCGCCGACGGGGCCCGCGCCTTGACAGCCGGTCCGCTGACGGTTCCCGCGCCCCGATGCCCTGACGCCCGGTCCGCCGATGGCCCTCGCCCGGCGGTCACTCAGTCGGCATCCGCTTGCCGACCCTCAGTCCCGCGGAACCCCTGCCAGCATGCCCGCCGGACCGTTGCCGCGCCTTGCCTCCGGCAACCCGGCGCAGTGGCCCTGCACGTTGATGAAACCTTTTCAGGCTTCACAATTTGATGAGGGTCCAAGGCTACGATACACAAGAAAACGTTTCATGATAAGGCATACGGCGCGGAAAGGCCGGAAGCGGCCGAAGTCCGTGGCCGACCGCGCAGGAATTCCTCACCGCACCGCCACTCAAGGCGTGACTCGTGGACGCGCAGGGCCCTACGGCTCCAGGATCTCCAGGACCTCCCCCAGCCGCCCGCAGACCTTCCAGGCGCCCGCCTTCGAAAGCTCCTCCGCCGAATTGCCGCCGGTGGAGATCCCCACTGCCTTGACGCCGGCGGCGACGGCGGCCATCATGTCCAGATGCGAGTCTCCCACCATGACCGCGTTCTCAGGGGCGACGCGCAGGATCTCAAGCGCCTTCAGGACGGGGTCGGGGGCGGGCTTGGGCCGCGCCGCGTCCTCGGCGCCCACGATCGCGTCGAACCGCTCGTCCAGGCCCGCTGCCTCCACGGCCACGCGCGCCAGCCAGCGGTTGGTGACGACCGCCGTCTTCATCCCCTCCGTGCGGAGCCTGTCCAGGACCTCCACGGTGTCCGGGAAGGGCTTGAAGCCGGAAAGCTCCTGGTCCTTGTAACGGGAGCGGTAGTACTCCGGCCACTCCGGCTCGCACCTGCCCCAGTAGAAAATCCAGGTCTCCTCAAGGGTGAGTCCGATGGCCCGCATCAGGTCCCGCTTCTCTATCTGCCTCAGGCCCTTCTCCTTGGCGAACATGTTCATCGAAACGATGACGGAGTCGGCAGTGTCTGCGATGGTCATGTCGAAGTCGAAGAGGGCCGCGAGCGGCTTACGGTTCCCGGCGTCTGTCATGGGCGGTGGAGCTCCTTTGTCTGTCTCTGGCCTGGCTTCGTCTCTGGCCGTATCTGGCGTATCTGGCGTATCTGGCCTGGCTCTGAAGCTTGCCAGGCATTTCCATCCCGCTCGGAACCCTGCGGCACGGGGCCGGGGAGCAGGCGGGCCTCAGAATGTCACGGCGCCTCGGGCAATAGACCCCGGCACCTCGGGCATTAGACCTCCGCCGCCCGCGACGATAAACAGCGGCGCCGCAGGCAATGAACCCCCATCGCCCGCGGCAGCAAACAGCGGCGCCTCGGGCATTGCACCCCCACCACCCGCGGCAATCAGCAGCGGCGCCTCGGTCCTCAGGAAAGCCTCGCGCACTCGACCTTCGGGAGCAGGTTCTCCAGGTCCGTCTCGTTGAAGGCCCCCGTGTCGTCGCACAGGGCGCTCGCGGCGGAAAGCGCCACAGCGTAGCGGACCATGAGCTCGGAGCTCCAGCCGTAGGCGATGCCCAGCGCGAAGGCGGCCACCATGCTGTCCCCGCATCCCACGGTGTTCCGGGGGGTGATGCGCGGCGGCTTGGCATGCATGGCGCCTCTGGGGCCAGCCAGCACCACGCCCTTGGCCCCCATGGACACGGCGACCCTGCACGCCCCGCGGGCCATCAGTTCCTTGGCGGCCCATTCCGCGTCCGCGACCCCCTCCAGACTCCTGCCCAGAAGCGCCGCCGCCTCCTCCATGTTCGGCTTGATCAGGTGCGGGCCGCCGGCCAGGGACGCAGCCAGGGCGGCGCCGCTGGAGTCGACGATCACCTTGGCGCCGGCCTGACTGGCCACGTTCGCCAGCTGGCCGTAGAAGCCCGCGGGGACGCCGGCGGGGAGGCTCCCGGAGACGGCCACGACCGCACCCTCGTGGACGGCGGCGGCGTAGCGGGCCAGAAAGTCCTCAAGCGCGCCCTCCCCCACGGTCGGCCCGGGCTCAAGGAACTCGGTCTGCCTGCCGCCCGATGCCTCGACCACGTTCACGCAGCAGCGGCTCTCGCCCTCCGTCCGCGCGAAGTCGTGGCGGATGCCCAGCGCGTCCAGCTCGCTTTCGATGAAGTCCCCGTTGCGGCCGCCGGTCACCCCCACGGCCAGGACCTCCGCTCCCAGCTGCCTCAGAACCCTGGTCACGTTCAGGCCCTTGCCCCCCGCCGTGTTGCGGCAGGAATAGACCCGCATGACCGTACCCGGCTCGAGCGTTTCGACCCGGTAGCGCTTGTCTACCGAGGCGTTCATGGTCACGGTGATTATCATAGCATGCTCCGGCTTGCGGCGGGGGGGGTTAAGGCCGGGTCGGCGGCGGGCCCTGGCGCGTAGCCAGGATGTCGGCCCCGGGCAAGGGTCATGGGAGGGCAAACGGCCTTGCGGCAAGGTGATCCGGGGAGATTGCCGACGGGACCGGAGCCGCCGTATGATAGCGGGCGACCTACAGCGGACCGCAGACCGTCAAGGGTCAAGGACTCAAGGCAAAGGTCAAGAATCAAGGCCACCTGCCCGGCGGCCAAGGCCAGGGGCCGGCGGTCAAGGATCGAGGTCAAGATCCGGAGCCGGGAACCCGCGCTCAAGGTCCAGAGGCCGGTGGAATCCTGACCGATGCCCCGCAAGGCCGGAGGCGGGGACGGCCAGTCGGCGGGCCGGACCGTCCCGGACGGCCTCCGGCCCCATAAGGCCGGCGACCAGCTACTCCGGGTTCACGAGCATCAGCTTCCCCTTGACCGCGCCGGGGGTCTTGAAGAGCTCGAAGGCTTCCCCCGCCTTCTCCATGGGGTAAGCCTTGTGTATCAGGGCCCGGTCGAAGACGAGTCCCCCGTCGCTGAAGCGCTCGGCGGTCCATGTCCATTCGCGCCCCGGGAAGGGCGCGCTGTAGGACATCCACGAGCCGGTCAGACGGAACTCCTTGCGGTTCATCTTCTCGAAGAGCTGCCAGGGGAACTTCAGATCCGCGTGCGCCGTGCCGATGAAGCAGACGGAAGCCTTGCCGGAGGCGATCTCGAAGGCCGCGCACATCGTGGCGTTCATTCCAGCGGTCTCGTAGACGTGGCCGAAACCGCGTCCGGAGGCGTATTTCACCGCCTTTCCGAGGTAGCCCTCCTCCGAGGCGTCGAAGACCTCGTCCGCGCCCATCCGCATGGCGAGCTCCAGCCGCTCGCGGCTGATGTCGACGGCCACGGCCCTGCGGGCGCCCAGAAGCTTCGCCCACTGCAGGGCGAACAGCCCGACGGTCCCCGCCCCCAGCACCGCCACGTGCCCGCCGGGACTGAATCCCGAATGGAGGATGCCGTGCAGTGCCACGGTGGCGGGCTCGAAGAAGGCGCCCTGCTCGAACGGCACCGTGTCCCCGAACTCGACCACGCCTCCGGCGGGGACCGTCACGTAGTCCGCGAAGGCGCCGTTCAGGCTGGAGCCCGTGAACCTGTAGTCCTTGCACAGGGCGTAGTCGCCCCTGAGGCAGTCAGGGCACCGCATGCAGGGCACGAGCGGCGCTGCCGTGGCCCTCCTGCCGACCGCGAGGCCCTCGACCCCCTCGCCAAGGGCCTCTATCACGCCGGAGAACTCGTGGCCCAGGACGATAGGGAAGAACCTGGCCTTCCCCTCGTTGGCCCTGGGCACGTCCGAGCCGCAGATGCCCGCCGCGCGGACGCGGATGAGCGCCTCGCCCCGGCCCGGGACGGGCTTGGGGACGTCCTCGTAGCGGACGTCGCCCGGGCCGTGCAATACGCTGGCCTTCATCATCGCGATACCCTCCCTTCCAGCCTCGGCGGCTTCCGCCGCCGGATCCGCGGCTCCCTTCGAGCCTTCCATCTTCCCCTCCGCATTTCCTTCCGTCATGCCCACTCCTTCCTTGCGCCTTCGCGGCGGGCCTTGCCTTCCGAGCCCAGGAGCCGGATCTTCTCCGAAACGAGCGCCTTGACCGCCGCGCGTCCGGCCTTGCCGAAGCTTTTGGGGTCGAAGGCCCCGGGATCCTCCGCCATGAATTTCCGCACAGCCCCTGTGTAGGCCATGCGGAGCTCCGTCGCGAAGTTCACCTTGGAGATGCCCAGCCTCACGCACTCGCGGATCACGTCGTCAGCGAGCCCCGAGCCGCCGTGGAGCACGAGAGGCACGGGGAGGCGCTCGCGGAGGGTCTTTATCAGGGGCAGATCGAGCCGCGGCTCCTTGACGTAGACGCCGTGGGCCGTGCCCACGCCCACCGCGAGGAAGCTCACGCCCGTCCCCGCCACGAAGATCTCGGCTTCCCTCGGGTCGGTATAGCCGCTCTCGCCCATGTCGGCATCGTCCTCCTTGCCGCCGACGCGGCCCAGCTCGCCTTCCACTGGCACCCCGCAGGCCGCGCAGAAATCCACCGCGGCCCGCGTGAGCCCGATGTTGCCGTCCAGGGGCTCGCGGGAGCCGTCGATCATGATCGAGGTGTACCCGGCGCGGAGCGCCCGCGACACGGACTCGAGCGAGTCCCCGTGGTCCAGGTGCATGGCGGCCGGGATCCTGCGGGCGGCCGCGGCCTCGCGAGCAATGGCCAGGAATACCGCGGGCGGCGCGTAGCCGAGGGTCCCGGGCGTCGTCTGAATCATCACGGGGGAGCTCGCCTCGTCCGCGGCGGCCAGGATCGCCTGGACCATCTCCATGTTCTCCGCGTTGAAGGCGCCTACGGCGTAGCCGCCGGCCCGAGCTTCCCTCAGCATTTCCAAAGATGTCGTCAAAGGCATGATCCGTCTCCTTCAGCTTGCCCGCACAACGGGCGCCTTCCCGCCCGCGGGCGGCCGCCCGAGGCGAATTCGCCGCCTCCGGCAGTCCCCCGCAACCTGTCCGCGCCTTCCGGCGCCGGCCCTCGGCCTGTCCCCGCCTTCCGGCTTCAGGCCCGAAAAAAGCCGACGCAAACTCGCTCCTCGCCCTCGCCCGGAGCCCGCGGCCGCGCTAGCCCAGGAGCTCCCTGACCTGCGTCACGCTCCCGCACCTCAGCACGGCGGCCGCCAGATCCTTGGCCTCTGCGAAGCTTCTGTTGCGGATGAGGTAGCGGGCATCGGGTATCTGGGAGGCCGTCATGCTGAACTCGTCCAGGCCCATGCCGAGGAGGAGCTGCACGGCCTTCTCGTTCCCGGCGAGCTCGCCGCACATCGCAACGGGAATGCCCGCCGCGTGGCCCGCCTCGATCACGGCGTTCACGGCCCGCAGCACCGCCGGGTGGAAGGAGTCGAAGGACGCGGCGACCCTGCGGTTGCCGCGGTCCACGGCCAGGACGTACTGGGTGAGGTCGTTCGTACCGATGCTGAAGAAGTCCACCTTCCCCGCGAGCTCCCGGGCCACCATCACGGCGGCCGGGGTCTCCACCATGATCCCGCACTTGATCTCCGGGTTGTAGCCGGCCCCGTGACCCTCCACCTCGCGCTTGCATGCCGCGAGCACCTCCAAGGCCCGGTCCAGCTCCTCTACGGAGATGATCATGGGGAACATGATCCTCACGTCCCCGAAGGCGCTGGCCCTCAATATGGCCCTCAGCTGGGTCTTGAAGACCTCCACCATGTCCAGGCACATGCGGATGGCCCGCCAGCCAAGATACGGGTTCTCCTCCTCCTCGAAGCGGAAGTAAGGGAGGCTCTTGTCCCCGCCCACGTCCAGGGTGCGGATGACGAGCTCCCCGGGCAGGGCCTGCGTCGCGGCCTTGTAGGCCGCGAACTGCTCGTCCTCCGTGGGGAACCCCTGGCTCTCCATGTACAGGAACTCGCTCCGGAACAGCCCCACCCCGTCGATGCCGTACGGCACGGCGCCCTTGACGTCCCTCAGGTTGCCGACGTTCGCGCAAAGCTTCACGCGCCGCCCGTCCGGGGTCTCGGCGGGAAGCCCGGCCAGAGCGGCCAGCGCCCTGCGCCGCGCCCCGAAGTCCTTGGCCTTCCGCGCGTAGGAGTCCCGTGTCTGGGCGTCCGGGTCCACCACGATAGTGCCGTCCACCGCGTCCAGTATGATTTCGACCCCGGGGGGCACTATGTCCGTGATGCCCTCCGCCCCCACCACGGCGGGAAGCCCCAGGCCGCGCGCCATGATGGCCACGTGGCTGGTGCTCCCTCCCTCGGAGGTGATGATGCCCAGCACGAGCGAGGTGTCCAGTCCCGCCGTGTCGGAAGGCGTGAGGTTGTCGCAGACGAGGATCACGGGCCGGTCGATGCCGGCCACGCCCGTGCCGGAAAGGCCTTTGAGCCTGCGCATCACGCGTCCGCAGACGTCCTTGACGTCCGCTGCCCTCTCGCGGAGGTACTCGTCGTCTATCGCCTCGAAGCGGGCGGCTATCTCGTCCGAGGTCTCCTCCAGCGCGAGCTCCGCGTTCTTGAACTCGCCGGTGATCTTGAGCTCCACCGTCTCCAGGATGAAGGGGTCGTCAGCTATCTCCACGTGCGCCGCGAATATCTCCGACTGCGCCGCCAGCTCCACGACCCGGCGCCTGGCCGATGCCAGCGCGTCCTTGAAGCGGCCCATCTCGCGGCTCGTGGCCTTGGGGGAGATGAGGCCGCGGTCGGCCTCGAGCTTCCTCTGCCTGTACAGGAATGCCTCGCCGATGGCGATCCCCTTGGACGCCGGCTTCTTGATCGTTATCTTCTGCATAGCCCACCTCCCTCGCCGCGGCTCCCGCGCGGGGGCGGCGCGCGAAAGGCAATCAGCGCCCGGCAGCGCGGTCGGGCACGTCCCCCTCCCGCGCGACCGGCTTCGGGCAAGGGCCCTCCGGCGGGCCGGAGGGCCGCCCATGACCTCAGGCCTCGGCCTTGTCCGCCTCCGCCGCCCCGGCCTCGCCCGGATTTGCGGGAGCCGCGCCATCGGGGGCGATCTCGACCGGCTCGTCGGCCAGCCGCTCCAGGACGTCCACCAGGGAGGACAGGGCCTCGGCCTCGTCCGGGCCGTTCACCTTCAGCTCGATCTCGGTGCCCTGCTTGACGGCGGCGCCCAGCATCCCCACGATGCTCCTGCAGCTGACCTCCCCCTTCGGCGTGAGCATCGTGACTTCGCTCTGAAATTCCTTGACCTTCTTCATGAACTTGGACAGGGGCCGCGCGTGCAGGCCCGAGGGGCAAGTTATCACCAGCTTCTGGGAAACCATGTCTTCCTCCGCGGCGAGCTTCCCGTTGCCCCGGAAAGCGCGGCACGGGGCTGTCGCCCGTTAAGGTTCGATCCGGGCCCGGCCGTTCGCCGCGACCGGACCGATTTCTCGGGCGGGGCCCGCGGTTCCGCGCCGGCATCGGCCGCCCCCGTCTTTCCGGGATGCCGGCCTCATGCCGGCCGCCGTTCCCCGGCCGTATCGTCCCCATCCCCCCTATTTCCAGCCGCCCTCCGTCTCCATTTCCCTTCACCGCCCATCCGTTGACGACCGTCATTTCCGCCGCACGTCCGTCGCCCTTTATCCCCTTCGACGCCAATCTTTGCCCTCTATCCTAATCGTCGCCGCCATTCATGCTCGTCGCCGCCATTCATGCGTTTTCCCCCTTGCCGGGGGGCGCCATCCTTCACGTCCTCGAGTCCGCTTCCGTCCCGCCTTCAGGCGGATCACCCTCCGCTACGCCGCACGGTGATGAGCCTTCATTTCTCCGTTTCCGGCCGGCATCCGGTCGACGGAACCCGCCCCGACGGCATTTCAGGGATCGCGAGGGGGGGTCCGGGCGCCCCGGGCTCTCGCCCGGGGCGCCCGCTCCCCCGAAAGGACGCGGCCTTACGGGAAAGTCCGGTCCGCTTTCACGCCGTCCGGGCCTACTTGGCGCCCTCGACGGCCAGCGCCGCCCTCTTCTTTGCCATCCTCGAGCGGTAGATGAGGGCCGTGAAGAGCACGCAGAAGACGTAGATCAAGGTGATGACCATGAAGCCGTTCACGTTCATCTCTCCCAGGATCTGGGTGAGGAGGTAGGTGATGGGGCTTCCTCCCTGATCCAGCGAGGCGATGCGGGTGGCGTCGTTCACGACGAGCGACGACCCCACGCTCTTGGCCAGCATGGTGTTCAGGGCGATGGTCTGGTTAGCTATCCAGATCGTGATGATCATGATGACCGTGCCGGAGATGAGCGTCCGGAAGAGGTTGCCCTTGTGGATGCCGACGGCCATGGCGATGAAGAAGCCGATGGTCGCGAGATCGCCGAAGGGGAGGACCTCGTTGCCCGGCATCAGGAGGGCTATCACGATGGTCAGCGGCACGAAGATGAGACCGGCCGAGATGACCTGCGAGTCGCCCAGGAGGATGGCGGGGTCGAGCCCGATGTAGAAGTTGCCGCCGGAGAACCTCTTCTGGAGGGAGCGCTTGGCCGCCTCGGAGATGGGGAGGAGGCCCTCCATGATGCACTTCACGACCTTGGGCATGAGCACCATGACGGCCGCCATCTGGATGCCCAGGGTCAGGAGTCCCCTCAGGTCGTAGCCTGCCAGCCCGCCTATGACGCACCCCAGGATGCCGCCCATGACCATGGGTTCCCCGAAGGCCCCGAACTTGCGTTCGATGACGCCGGCGTTGATGTTGATGTCCCGAATCCCCGGAATCTTGTCGATGGCCCAGTCGATCGGCACGGCGACGGGACCCATGTAGGCGGATGTCCCGTGGGGGACGGCTATGCCGTCCAGCTCGTAGTACTCCTCCAGGACCGGGGCGAACCAGTCGCCGAACTTGTATGCCAATGCCGAATGCACGACCACGCCGAAGATGCCCCAGGCGAGGCTGCCGGTCGCGAGGTTGACCAGCGCGCCGGTGAAGGCGAAGTGCCAGATGTTCCAGATGTCGACGTTCACCACCCTGGTGGTCCTGGTGAAGAGCATCAGGAGGTTCACGAGGATCGCGACCGGGATGGCCAGCACGGCCACCCGCGAGGCCCAGGTGAGCGGGGAGGCGCCGGGCCAGCCGATGTCCACGACCGACAGGCTCATGCCGAAGCGCTGGGACATGTCGTGGGCGGCGGGACCAAGGTTGTTGGTGAGCAGGCCGATGACGAGACCGATGCCCACGAAACCCACGCCGATCATCATGCCGGAGCGCAACGCCCTGCCGAAGCTGACGCGGAAGCAGAGGGCAAGCACCGTCATCACCAGCGGAAGCATGACTGACGGCCCTAAATCCACCACGTACTGGATCGCTTTGAGAAACTGTTCCATGTTAACCTTTCCTTGAAACGCGTCTGGGAAGGCGGCCGGAAACGCCTTCCCGACGACGGCGGGAAGGCTTTCGCGATCCGCGCGGTCCGGGTACCGTCTAGTGCGCCTTGAGCGCGTCCAGGATGGCCTGACGGGCCTTGTCGACCCCCACCCCGGAGATGAAAGGCATCCCGCTCACGAACGGGACGCCGAAGTCCCTGGAGACCTTGCTGGTGGCGACGATGAGAGCCGCGCCGTCCAGGTGGGAGGCTATCTCGGAGACCCTGCACTGCACGATCTCCACGTCCAGCCCCTCCTCCTTGCACAGTTCGGTCACCTTGCTGGCCGCCACGGTCGAGGTGGCGACGGCACCCCCGCAGGCGACAATTACCCTCTGCTTCATCGGGAATCGCTCCTTTACACCGGCAGGGCCCAAGCGGCCCCGCCTGCCAGAAGGCGCCGCCCCGGCAAGGGGCGGCGCCTCAGCCCTCCTTGCCGCTACCGCCTTTGGCAGCGGCCCTTTCCTTGGCGCGGATGATCTCCATTACCTCGCCGGCCGAATCCGCCGCGGCCAGGCTCTCGAGGGTCGCCCGATCCCTCAGGATCGCGAGCAGCGCCTCGACGAAATCAAGATGGGCGCCGGGATCGTCTATGGCCAGCGCCATGACGATCCGCGCGTCCACGAACTCGTCGTCGGTGCCCATGGCCGTGAAACGCACCGGTTTCCCGGGCACGCCTATCGCAATCCCGGGGCTTATCACGTGGGTCACGTCCGTGTGCGGTATCGCGATGCCGAAGCCGCCCATGTCGAGGCCGGTCGGCGAGTCCTTCTCCCGCGCGCACAGGGCCTCGGGATAGGTATCCCTGCACAGCCCCGCCGCGACCATGGTCGCGCCGAGCTCGCGCAGAATGTCGTCGCGGGACACCGGATCCATTCCCAGCTTGATCCTGGACGGATCCAGACTTTCAAGTATCATATGCCACATGCCTTTCGCGGGGAAAAATATTCTTCTTCGGCAACGAAGGCGCCGACGTCGCCGCCTTCACGGACGGTCGACTCGACCGGACCCTTCCCCCGGCCTGTATGGCAATATACAATCATTCAGCCCCGGTCCGGCTGCCCCGGGACGGTCCGCGGTCGTTTTTTTTATCTTCTCAACGCCCGACGCTCATCCGTCGTTTCCGATTGCTACATCGGACCGGACCGATCATTCATGGCTGTCCGGATCGCCGCGACGCGACGTCCGCCGGATCCTGAACAAGACGCGATTTGACGAAATACAAACCGTCCGCTCATAATCACGGCAACGGGCGGAGAAACTCCGGCATCGCCTTCGCGACCGTCCGCTGGTTCATATCCGTTGCGGCTGGCTATTCGTGTCAAGAGTCTTTCCTGCCGCACGACCGGACGCGCCCTCCGCGTCGGCCTCCGGTCGCCTCCATGCCCTCGCGGCCCGGTCGGCTTGCCCCATGCCGGCGGCGAGGGCATGGCCGTGTCCGCGACGCCATTTTTCGTGCGTTATGGCCTCAACCCGTGAAATTTATCTTTTCTCGATATTAATCGTATTCTTCCAAACTTTGCGATTCAAAGCTACATGCTCACGATAAGACTGACTGACGTGTCAGTTCACCCATTGCGGGATAGCATGTGTGCAAGTCCAAACTTCGACAAATCAGGATTGATGGAATCGATATTTTAATGGATTGTTCGCGGCGAAGGGATTCCTCGATAAGAACAGGGACCTGTCTTCGGTTATGTTCGCCATTGAAATCCCTCAACACCCAGACGATTCAAACGGTCGGACCGATCCGCCGAGAATACCTTCCGCCGCGATTCCAATGCATCGGCTGACAAAGTCTGTCAGCGGGTTTCCCATGACGCATGATAAAAATTCCGGCGATACGATTTCCGATCAGGCGGCGCCGCTACAGATCAAACTCCACAGCTATCCCTTGCGTCCGGCACGCCTGTTTTCCTGCGGCTGTCAGATTTTCGCCAATGCCGGATCTGAGGGTTCGTCCAACCCGTCCCTTTCCTGAATTTCGCGGAATGGATAAAATCCAAAAAGCCGGCCCCGATACCCAGATACTCCGATGGCAAGTTTCAGAATCTTTCAGGCGCTTCAGATACGGAACGCCGCGCCAATGGACTCAAGGCAGACCCTGAACCCTCTCTCGGCCGCGTGGCATCGGGAAATGAAATTACGGGCCCCCTCGTCCAGTCCTGGATAATGAGGCCGCCCATGAACCCGCCCGATGGAGCCTTTGAGGACGGAATCTTTACGTGCCCCGCGCATCTGTGACGCCGCCGTAATAAGCCGGCGCGGGATTCATGCTGGAGAACCGGATGGGACGGCAACGGTCCGGACAGGGGGAGCCTGGGCGGTCATGACCCTATGGCCGGTACGTTTTGGCTAATCTCCAGCCCCCTTGAAGCCGTTTGCCAGGGGACGTTGCCTGCCCCGTGACGCCGTTCCGACCTATTCCGGTTCCGTCATCTGCAGACGCAACGGCGCTCGATAACCTGTCCCGCGCTCCTGCCGGGCAACCCTCGCCGAATCCGCCGTATGTTCCTGTCAGGATTCCAGGATTCCAGGATACCGGCTGCCAGGCTACCAGGCCAGCTCATCCCGTGTCCCCTGCCGGACTCAGTTTCCTCGCCAATCGGCGAAGCTGATTTCGGACTCTCCGGGCATAAGGGTAAACGTGCCGAGCCTTACCCACTTTCTGGGCTCCCGGGCCACCGTTCAGAAGGCCGTCCCGGCTCTGTCCGGTTCACTTTTCATCGGGGGCTGGACCTGCTTGAAGAGGTCAACTGAAGGCCTGGAAGGCGAGATGCCTGAATTCGCCGGTTTGGTATCCGGTTTTCCCATTTTTTTTTCAAGCCGAAATCCTGTCAGCGAAGTCGGCGACCTGGGATTTCTCGTAGGCCTCTTTCAGCCAGACAGACACCGCGACCGAAGTCCTCGGCTCCTATAGCCATGTCAGTGTTTTCCGGCAAACCTCATTTGCCTCCGGCTGATAAGGCCGACTCTGAGGCTCATCACCAATAATCGGCTTAATCAAGAGCCGCGATCGTGATCCTTCGGCGCGGGGAGCGGTATTTCCCTGATGTCCAGTTCCTTTTCGTGACTGGCGTTCCAGATGATTTCGGCGAAACGTACCATCACGTCAGATGTTCCGTAAACCGCGATGGCGGCGGCACGGACCGGTTTCCCCGATGCGAGGTACTGCTTGGCGTAATTTTTGACCAATATCTGATTGAATGCATCATTGACTTGTTTTTCAAGGATACGTTTGATCTTTTCGGTCACAATGCCATGTTTGAGGCGCGAGGAGAGGCCGGAAAAGACGGCCTTCCCGCCATTGTCCGGGAGTTCGGAACCTTCCGGCCTTGACGGATCGTATTCACGATGGTGTCGCACGTCTTGTCGATTTTGACTGTCCTCGGCTTTGAGGTGTTTGACCTCTAAGACGATATATCCTTTTCCATGGACATCCAGCAACAGATCTGCCCTGCCTGCGTCTGAGTACACCTCACCCAATGCCTCTAGCATGTTGCCGGTGAAAACAGCGCCTCCGAATCTCATGATGGTCATTAATATCAATTTAAAACTGCCTTCGCCGCCTTTGTTGTACCATTCTTTAGGGTTCCCGGAGAAGATGGAGCTAATGAGCATTTCTGACAGATTTTCATCGCATGACCATAACGATGCCAACAACCTGTCCTTCATGCTTGAGAAGGCTGCCAGAGGATCTCCTGCGTCCTTGATGAATTGAAGATTCTTCACGAACGATTGAAATTTGGCTGAAAGCTCCTTATTTATCGCATTTCTGATCTCTTTATTGGGAATAGCCAAGCAATAGGATTTAGAATCATGAGATTTCACGATGGTTTCAACGGTAAGATAGCCGGCCTGCAAAAGGAACGCTTCATCGTTGATGTTGGACGTGTCTTGGATTTTGAGTGGAGCCTCAATTATAATTTTTTTTCCGAAAATCGAGAAATGATTCCCGTCAAAGGAATCAAGAATATTGGTAAAAAGGGAAGTCCCTGAATCATACCAATATTCCTGAAAATCAGAGGTATCCAGAAAATTTTTGATCGAGAAAGGATTTAAAACCTTCTTCTTACCGTCCCAGCTATAGCCATCGTACCATTCCGTGATCTTGGACATGATGTCGTCTGCCGTCGAATCATGAGGCAGTTCTTTCTCATCTATAAATTCCGCGAGTGACCGCTCAAGGTATTTTCCGTAGTATGATGTGATTTCATTTTTCGTGAAACCGCAGATCGTGGAAAAATTCTTATCGAAAGTTATGTC
>JAISFS010000018.1 GCA_031263485.1 Deltaproteobacteria bacterium
ACGCCACCGTAATAAGTCGGCAAGGGATTCATGATTAAGTGCTGGATGGGGCAACGGAGGTCCAATCAGGCCGACCAGGAAATCATGCCCCTATAATTGGTACGTTTTGCCAACCCTTACGCCTCTCCGAGGCCAATGACCAGTGGCCGATGCCAGCCTCGGGTTGCAGTTTCGACTTATTGCGGTTCCGTCATAACATGGGCGATCGAGAAGGGCCGGTGATAAGGGCCGTTGCGGCCTCGGAGGCTCGGAAACTCTTTAGGGCGGCCTGGAACGGTGGGGGCGTAGAATCGGTGAGGGAAACTGCGGCTTCTTCGTGTCGGCCTTTGCGGCAAATTTCCCCGACCGGCCAAGGCTTTGGGACTGACGATGCCCTTCTGTTTGCCGCGGCTTTCGGGCGTCCTATGTCCGCATCTCGCAATCGCTTTTCGCTGCCGATGCCCTCAGGTTTGCCATGGGTCCGGGCTGGCGATGCCTACGGGCTAGCGATAGCTCCGGGCTGACGATGCCTGCGGGCTCTCGTTGACTCCGGGCTGACGATGCCTGCGGGCTCGCGTTGACTCCGGGCTGTCGATGCCCGCAGGCTCTCGTTGACTCCGGGCTGACGATGCCCGTGGGCTCTCGATGGCTCCGGGCGGGCGATGCCCGCAAGCTTTTGATGGCTCCGGGCTTTGCCGATGCCCGCAAGCTCTCGACGGCTGCGGGCTGGCGATGCCCGCAAGCTCTCGATGGCTCCGGGCTTTGCCGATGCCCGCAAGCTCTCGACGGCTGCGGGCTGGCGATTCCCGCAGGCCCGCGACGGCTCCGGGCAGTCAGATGCCCTCATGCTCGCGAAGGCTTTGGCCTCTGCCGACGCCCGGAGGCTTTTCGCGGCTCAAGGCCGTGTCCGGGTTTGCCGTCAAGTCGGGTCTGGCGCTCATTCCAGGACGGGGCGGGTTATCGGGGACGCAGGGATCTGACGGTCAGGAGGGTTATCTCCGAAGGGTTGAAGAGCCGCATGGGGATCCCGCTCCAAAGCCCGGTGCCGGGATGCGCGTACATCATGAGCGTGTCCACCTCGTACCAGCCTTTGAGGAAGCCGTCGTTGGCCCGCTTCACGAAGTAGGAGAGCACCGGGATCAGCCCCCCGTGGGTGTGCCCCGAGAGCTGGAGCCGCACCCTGCCGTCTTTGGCGTTGGCGGGGGCATGGCCCGGCCTGTGGTCCAAGAGGATGACCGGGGTGCCGTCGAAGGGCACGCCCGCGAGCGCCCGCTGTAGGTCGGGGCCGGGCAGGTTCCAGCGATCAGCCACCGGATCAGTCACCCCGGCCACGACCAGCCGCTCGCCCTTGAGTTCAAGCGTCTCGTGCTGGTTGTAGAGGTTTCTGATGCCCAGCTTCCTGAAGACGGGGAGCCAGTCCCAGACGACGGAGATGTACTCGTGGTTGCCGACGCTCATGAAGGTCCCGTACTCGCTCTTGAGCCGCGCGAGGGGCTCCGTCTCGTAGGCCCTCTCCTCAGGCGTCCCGTCCACCAGATCTCCCGGGATGAGGATGAGTTCCGGCTCCAAGGCGTTCACCCTGGCGACCACGCCCTCCGTCCACTTCCTGTCGAAGAAGCGTGAGATGTGCAGGTCGCTCACGACCGCGATCCTCAGGCCGTCCAGGCCCTGGGGCCAGGAGTTGAGCCAGAGCGTCTGCTCCCGCACGTCGGGCACCCGGGCCGCCTGGTACAGGGAATAGCCGGAGAGCGCGAACGCGAGGGCCGCGAGCCCGGCCGCGAAGGCGCGGGACGCGAGGAAGGCCCTGAGCCTGGCTCCCGCCTCCCTGCGCCTGAAGAGCGCGGACGCGTGGCTCGCGAGCCTCAGGACGTCCTTGGGTACGCACAGGACGAACAGGGCGATCGCCGTCCCCTGGAACAGGGAGCTGACTATGAGCAGGAGCCAGGGGCATTCGATCCCGCCCAGGCCGCCGAAGAGGCGGCGGAGGATGGCGAGCCTCCCCGCCGCGAGGAGGATGACCGCCAGGAGCAGGAGCTTATGCTTGAGCCCGGCCTTCAGGGGATGGACGAGGCTCAGGTACAGGTACGCGGCGATGACCAGCGCGAAGTTACCGAACATCTTTCGGGTGCGTCTCTTTCTCCCGCAAGGCCCGGGCCCGTAGGCACGGCATTTGTGGGGCGCGGGGCGTAATTTGGGGATTATACCTCATTGCCAAATGGGTCGATTGCAGGAAAGACCCGCGCCCGACGCGCCCGGCACGAGGCTTGCCTGCGGGCTCCCGTCAGTGGCACGGAGGGGAAGTCTCGCGGACAGGGTTTTGTTGACGGGGCGCGGCAAAGCTCCGGGTGGCGGGAGGGGCTCCGGGTCACCGCAAGCCGGGTGGATGTGGATGTGGATGTGAACGGGACATCTCGAAGTCCCGCGAAGGAGGGTGAATCCCGGAGAGTCCGTCTGAAGCCGCGTTAAGGTTTGGCGAAGTCGCGTTAATCCCGGGGAAGTCGGGGGAGGGTGTTCCGAAGTCACGTGACGCAGAGTGAGGCCAGAGAACCTTCCATGGATATGGGGATGATGTGGAAGGCAGGCCGGAGCCGGAAAGGGGTCGAGGTTTCCTCGATAGATATGAAAGCTCCGATGAAGGGACTGCCGCAGGATGCCGGAGCAGGCAAAGATGTGCGGAGGGTCACATGCGTTGAAGGCGGTAAAATTGGGCGGATGACGGATGGCGTGAGACAATACGGCGCGGGTTAAGGGGTGCGCGTTCGAGTATGATGCGGAATGAGCATCGGGAAAGGAAATTGAGGTGAAGTCCGGCAGGAGGAGTATCTGGACCGTTCTTTTCGGGGGCGAACAGTCTGGAGCCGTGATTCGGCCAGGACTGTCGGCATGAAGCTTCATGGTCGGCGTTGTGCCGGAGGTTACGTGCGAGGATTGACGATCGGAGTCAGGCAAACGGGTCGGCCGGGCGGGTTAGGCGTCCGCGCCAAGCCATGCGGTCCGGGCATTGCCGGGTGGTCGGCGTTTGGCGGAAAGGTTCACGGGATGCCGGGCGGTCGAAGGAGGCGCCGGGAGCCGAGCCTTTCGCTGGCTGTCCCGGACTTGAAACGGGGCGAGGCGGACCGGGTCAGTGGTATCCCAAAAAAAAACGCGCCCGGAAGGCCGGGCGCGGAGGGGGACAGGCAAGGGCGGGGTCAGGCCCTGCCGGCGAACTTCACCCTGCTGCGGAGAAGCACGTAGCAGGCTCCGGCACCTCCGTCGAAGGGTTGGGCCGTCGCGAAGGCCAGGATGTACTTCCTTATGGAGGAGCGCAGGAGGAGCCGCCCGAGGGCCTCCTTCAGGACCGGGATGCCGTCGGGGGACCTGAGCCCCCGGCCGTGGATGATGAGGATCGCCTTGTAGCCCAGACTGCTGAAACGGGGGATTGAGATGCTTAGCTCGGACTGGGCCTCGGCCAGGGTGTAGCCGTGGAGGTCCAGATGGGCCTGGATGGGACAGCGGCCCTCCTTGAGATCCTTGAACCTGGAGGGGGGCAGGGCCTTCACGTGCCCTTCCATGTACTCGTGGGTGAAGGAGATGTCGAAGTCGCCGCAGCCGTTCACGAGCTCCGTCAGGCTCTTGCGGACGAACGCGTCCTCGTCCGGCTCCTCGGGGGCCTTGAACTTGTCGGGGCTGGGGGGCAGGGGGGTGTAGAGGTTGCCGGGATCCTCGAGCGGGGTCACCCCCTCGTCGCCCATGACGCTCAGGAAGATTTCCTCTTCCGTGGGGGGCGCGGGTGGGGATTGGACCGGTCGCCACGGCAGGAGCGGGGGCAACAGGGGACGGGACGGAGCCAGATTCCCGAGCCCCTTGGCTTTGGGGCCCTTGCGGGATATCCGGGGAAGCCGGTTCCGGATTTCGGCAAGTTTTTCGAAGGGGTTGCCGGACACGGGTTGGCCCTCCTTGGGAAAGGCCCGGCCTCAACGCCCCTGGCCTTGTGAGGCGAGGGGGGGCCGGGGAGGGCCGGCAGCAGTCCTGCCGGATGCGGGGATTCAGGCCGCGGAGAACGGAAGGGCCCTCGGAGAGGGGGGGGCTGCACACCGGAAAATCAGATTATAGTCCAGCCCGAAAAGGCGGGTCAAGAAACCCGGGCCGTCCGGCACCGCAGGGGCTTTGCGGGCCCTTGAGGCGCCCGGCATGGGGCTCGAGGCCCGTAGGGGGTTCCGGGAAGCGGGCTCGAGGAATAGGTAGGTCGTGGCCATAGGGCATAGGGGTCCGGGAAAAGATGATTCGGGCCGTTTGATCCTGACCGGGGTGAGTTCCGCCTCATTCACCGCCGGGCCTTGGGACGGGATGCGGAGAACCGGTTCATGGGAAACGGGTATCCGTTCACCCCCCCCTTCAAAGGGGGGGCGACAGAGCGGTCTTGGCCGGCCTGTGCCGAAGCTTGACGCCGCCGTTTCATGCGCCTCTCGGCCCCTCTACATGCTTCTGGCTGCCGAGTCCTGCCTCCGGTTCTTCCCGGGCCGCTCCTGCGAGCCGAAAGCCCGCCCCTGCCCAGGAGCGGATCGCGTGGGAGGCAGTCTCTGCCGTCGCGGAGACGGCGGCCTATATCGCCCTCAGCGCTCCCGCCCTCACGGTCCAGACGGGAGAGGAGCCTGATGGGACCCCGCCCTCACGCGGCAGGCGAGCATGGCCGTCTATCCTATTCGCGCCATGGCGGTTCTGGACGGGCAGCAGTCCCGTGGCCTGGGCCGGACGATCTGGCGCCGGCGTCAGACGCGTGGGGATCGGGATGCGGCCAGATCGCCTCCGGGCACTGACGCGAAACGACGGGGACGTGGGCGACGACTGCCTCCCTGAGGGAAAAGCGTTGGAGGAGGGGCTGCCCGAGTTGACGCCCCAGTCTGAGGGGGACGTCAGCAGGCAGAGGCAGGGCATCGATGCGGCGGTCAGGACCGCAGCGTGAGGGACGGCCCCCTTTATCGGCCAGTCCGGGAAGGCTGGGCACGTGAGTCGGCGACGTCGGGCCGCCCCGGGCGGACGCTGGCGGTCGCTATCCAACGACGCGCCAGGCGGAGGCGATTTGCCTGAAGTGGAAGGAGCTAGTCAGGCACAGGGAGGCGATTCGAGCCATCACCTAAAACGGCTACGGGAGTTTCATCTCATGGGCTGCGGCAAAGCCCAGGACATCGTGACCGTACGGAAGGCCTCGGGCGAAGGGCCGCCGGCTTCACAGGTCGCGCCCTTGCCGGGATATCACGACGGGGAGTGCCGCGCGAGGGGGCCGGGAAAAGTTCGCGGGCCGTTCGGGGACATGTCCGTCCTGTGCCCTCCGGGAGCGGCTCGACTCCTGTCAGGGGAGGCGCAAGGACGCTGAAAGCCCCGTCGGGATGCCCGTGAGGAGGGTCCTGGCGGGGCTTTTTCGTGCCCTGAGGCAATCCAATCCTCAATGTCCGGAGGGAAGAATCGCCCCGAGGAGCGTTTTCGGGCGTCTGGCAAACTGTTGCGTTTTGGCAACGACTGTCCCCGGAAGTCGGCGGCGGAAAGCGGGTAAACGCCACAGTCGCGGGGAATTTGAATATTACAGATTTGGACGATATTGAAACCGTGGGGGCTTCTCTTACTTGGCCTCCCGAAGGATCTTCTCGTAGTCTTCCTCGAGTTGCCTTTCCAGTTCGCGCATGCGGGGTTGCCGCACCCTCTTGTCGGAGACCGCGGCAACGACGGCATAGACGGTCATGCCGAGGCCGAAGAGCATCATTACATAATAGGGATCCATGACATGCCTCCTTCGTCCGGTCAGTCCGTCGACATCCGGGTCAAGATGACCGAAAACGCCAAAAAGACAGCGGCAGCCAGATAGGCTATGAGGACGCCTTGGAACGGCACCACCGGGAGAGAGCCGGCCAACAGCTTTTCGGTTGCGCCGGCGTATGCCTTGGAGGTCTGATTGTCTCGCTTTCCCTTACGCGATCATGCCGATTATCACACCCCAGCGCATGAAACCTTTGAAGCCGCCGCAATATGACGGGAGCCCAAGGCAATGATGCCCCCTAAAACGTTTCATGATACATGATATAAGGATCAGCTGGGTGAGGTCCCTGACGAGATCTCCAGGGTTCCGGACATCGAGGCGGACAACGGAGGGCGGGACCCGCTCCGGTCGCATCTCGGCGCATGGCCCGGTCCAAGCAGGCGATGGAAGCGCCGGGGCATGAGGGGCGGCCCCCCCAAGGGCGTTGCCATCGGCTGAAGCGCCTTCTTAAGCGTGGGGGTACCTTCGCAACCCGTCAACGGTCGCCCATGCGCCTGAACCGCTCCGGACGGTCCGGAAACGTCCCCCGTGAGGCGGGCCCATAGGCAGGCCGCCGGTCCAGGAGACTGACCGGGCGCCGCGAAAGGATACCTGCCAGGCGGAACGGCGGCTATTCGGTACGGGACTCCTCCACCGCACCGGTCGTAGGGGGACCCTGGCCTGGGCGCGCCCCGCTGGCGGGGGAATCGGAATGCGATGAGCTTCGTCGGTCCGCGCCGGAAGCTGACGGTCCGAAGACGAAATCCTGCAATCTTACGACGTCAAGCTGCAAATTCTCAATTTTGTCAGACAACGCCTTAATGTCGGCTTGCAACCCAACAAACTTGGTTTCCATCCTGGTTTCCAACCCTGATATCCTGGTTTCCATCTTGGTTTCCAACCCGGACATCCTGAATTCCATGGTGCTGGACAGACTGGCTACGGTGCTGGTCAGTCCGGACACGCTTCTGGTCAAGCCGTGGATGATGAACCCGTAACACGTTCCCAGGGCAACGACCAGTAAGCCGACGGTCCACATGAAAACTGTGAGCCGCATGGTTTGTGTATCGAGCCGAGCGGAAATTGACTCCAATGTCAAAGATTGAGTCTGAGCCTTCTCGCCTTTGGCAACCTGCGTCTTGGCAACAGTTTTCTCACTGGTCGATTTGTCTTCGGCGGCCTGGCCCACAGGTGCCGTTGCCGAAAAGGCACTGACCATGGCTTGGAAAAGACGAGTTTCCGGAGCATTGGACGGCAAGTCGTCCAGGCCCTTTTCGAGATGAGCCAAAGCGCTCTTCAACCAGTCAAAGGTAATGAAAGGGTCAGCGGACCGTCCTCCCAGTCTAGCGGCATTCTGGTCTGGCATGTCGTCTTAACCTCCTAACCTGGCATGATAGCACACAATGTCTCCTGCCCGAAGCGCTGAATGGCCCTGGCCTAAATGGCGGAATGACGTTTATGCCACAGAATTCTAATTCCAAGGGTCGGACGAAACCGCGTACCGGTTCAGGGGCGCACCCGCAACCACGCTGTGGGCCTCGTGTATCCGGAGAAGCTGCAGGTGTGCGCCGAGGGGGGGCAGGTCAATCCGCGCCAGGAGCTCGAGGCGCTCCGCACCGTCGGCCTTCGGCGCCGTGTCGAGGAAGGCCCTGGCGAACCTCAGGTCCCCTGCGGGGAAGCACGGCGAGGGCAGGCTCTCAATGCTTACGGCCAGGGGCGGGACAGGTGATTACGAGCAGATGTGACGATTGTATACTGGATATAGTACATGACATGTTCGTTGTCAATCAATTTTGTAAAGTCAAGGATCGACAGGGGATTCCGGCACAGGTCGCACATTTCCGAGGACGTCCGTAAGCCGTAGTTAATTCTTGGGCGTTATCTTTTGGGGACAGCCTAGAACAATATAGTATGTAATACATTGATATGAATCTATAGAATCAATGAGTTGCGTTTAGATTATGATATTACGCTAAATATGGAAGGATGCCTTTCATGGGTGGTGGAGGTGAGTGTGAGGGGGGGTGAACGATTACACATTATATTAGGATTCCAGCCCCCGGTCACCACTGAGCCCGGCCTGCTCGGTCCGGAGCACCGTCGGCCTTGGCCAGAGCCACGCCGGACCGGCCCGGAGCACCGTCGGCCATGGTCAGAGCCTCGCCGGTCAGGCACTGAACCCTGCCGGTCCGGGCGCGAACATCGGACGGCAGGCACAGACCCAAGAACGTTCGGCCCTGAGATCCGGATGGCAGGTCACGAAACCCGTCCGCATAAGGGCCGTCACGCAGCGCAGGCGATAGCTCCTGGGAAGAGTGGCTGCCTGACGCACGGCAGTTAGCGCAAGAAGAGCCATCATAGATAAATAGTTCGCCATGCCTGTCGCGCCTGGCATTCCTTCGGCTGTCCAGGACATTCGCGGGTACGAGGCGGCATGTCCGCCGAAGGGGTTTCGGTTCACTGGTCCCCGAACTCCAGGACTCCGGGGCATATGAGGCCGGTTTGCGGGCTTTCGGGCCCTTTGCCCGGCTTTTGCTATAATCTCGCCGGTCGTGTGCGCGGCCCGCGAAGGCGCGCGCCCGCGCGGCCCCCCGCCTGGGCGCGGCCCGCCCTGTCCAGGCCCGCGCCAGCTACCGAGAGAAAGCCATGGACACGGATTCATCGACCTATCCCCCGGAAGAGTTCCCGGAGAGGTTCGCGAGGAGCCTCGCGGCCCTGGCCCCGGACTGGAAGACGGCCCGTTTCGTCCTGGCGCTTTCCGGCGGCCGCGACTCCATGGCCCTGGCGGCGGCGATGGCGGAGACGGTTGGGTCCGGGCGGGCGCTGTGTGCCACCCTGGATCACGGGATCCGGGAGGGTTCCGCCCAGGAGGCGGAACTCGTGGCCGAGCGGGCCAGGGCCATGGGTTTCGAGGCCCTGGTCGCGAGGGCGGACGTGCCGGCGGAACGGGACGCCCGGGGCAAGGGCCTGGAGGAGGCGGGCCGCCACGCCCGCTACAGGTTCCTGGAGGAGGCGCGGCGGGGCTTCGGGGCGGACTGGATCCTCACCGGCCACCACGCGGACGACAACGCCGAGACTATAGTGATGAAGCTTATCCGCGGCGCGGGCCCGGGGGCGCTCATGGGCGTGCCCGCCCGCTCCGGACGGGTGCTGAGGCCCCTGTTGCGCTTCAGGGGAATTGAGCTCGGGAGATTCCTCCGCGGCCTGTCCATCGGCTGGGTGGAGGATCCGTCCAACAGCGCCGGGGAATTCCTGCGCAACGCCGTAAGGCACTCTTTCATGCCGTCCTTCCTCCTCATGAACCCGCGCTTCGTCGAAGGGCTGGGACGGGCGTCCGAGCTCGCCTCCGGCGAGGAGGACTTCTGGGAGGGACGGCTGGACTCCCTGGAGCGGGAGCTCGTCCGCCCAACGCTCGCGCCGAGGCCGAAGTCCGCGAACTGGCTTTACAGGCAGGGCAAACGGGAGAGGAAGGCCGCGGCCGAGGCCGCCCGCCACGTCAAGGACCTCCAGGAGGCGGCGGAGACGGCCGCGCGCGCGGAAAGCGTAAGGGCCGCCTTCGAACGGGCTTCCATGGAGGCCGGCGAACGGCTTGCGCGGGCCATGGCCGAGGCCGGGCAGGATCCCGACCGCTCCATGCCCGGAGGTTCCGCAGGCGCGGCCCTCCCACACCCGGATTTCCCGGCGACCGCCCTGGCCTTGGAGGGGACGGCTTTCAGCGGGAGGCCCGCCTGCGCCGCAGAAGAGGCCGGAGACGGCCTCGAGGAGGAGACGGACGGACGTTTCGCTTTGCCGGGCGATCCTTTCGCGCCGCCGGACGATCCTTTCGGCCAGTCCATGGCGTTCGGGGGCTTTCCGGGCGGCTCCGCCGCTCCCGTCGACGGGTGGCCGGATGCCGAAGCCGAGCCGGATACCGAATCCCGTGCCGGGGACGAAGCCTGGGCCGTGGACCGGGACGTCGCCTCCGACGAGGCCTTTTCGGGCGAAGCTTCACCTTCATTCAAGGAGGATGGAGCCGCCGTCGCCGTCTCCGGCCGATGCGCGTCGGGTGGGGCGACCGATCTCTCCAGTAGTACCGCCCAGGACGTGAAGCCCGCCTCCGGCCATGCCGTTTCGGGCGGGGACGCCGCCTCCGGTCAGGACGTTTCGGGCGGGGACGCCGTTTCCGGGCATGCCGTTTCAGGCGGGGACGCCGTTTCCGGCGGGGCCGTCACGGACGGGTCTTCGCCGGATTCCCCCCTGTCCATGGAGACGGGCCCCTTCCTGGTGAGCCTTCGGGGCCTGTCGAGGCTCCACCTGGCCGAACAGAGGCGGCTTTTGGGACGGCTCGTCAGGCGGGTGAAGGTTCCGGGGCCTTCCGGAGGGGAGCCTGCGCAGTTCGGGAGCGTGGAGATGGCCTTGGATTTCGCCGTTTCGGGCGCTTCCGGGGGCCTGGACCTTCCGGGAGGCAGGCGGGTCGAAAGAAGAGGGGGCGACCTGTATCTGGGGCCCGCTTCCCGCTATGTCCCATAACGACGTATGAGGTTTCCTCGCCAGGTTTCCTGACCCGGCCCGGCGGCGCGGGGAAGGCTGCGCCGGGTCAAAATTTTTTTGCCGGAGGCGCTTTTTTCGCACCGAAGGGCTTGCGCGGCCCAAAGAGTTCTGATATAAGGTTTGAGCTTAACGTCAGGCCGGGAGCATCCGAGTACACTCTAGGACTGACCCAATGATTCCGCAGCCGGGGGCCCAGGACCCGGCCTTTCCTTCCCTGGCAGACCCGGGGCCCCGCGGCGGGGCCCAGAAGGGTGCTAACGCCAGGAGAAGGGGTTTTTTTTCCCTGACGCAACCGGACCCCGGGGACCAGAGATGCCCACCATCAACCAGCTCATCCGCAAGGGCCGCAAGGCCCAGCTGAAGAAGAACACGGTGCCGGCCCTGAGGCAGTGCCCGCAGAAGCGGGGCGTCTGCATCAAGGTCTACACGGCCACCCCCAAGAAGCCCAACTCGGCCTTGCGCAAGGTGGCCCGCGTGCGCCTCTCCAACTCCATGGAGGTCACCTCCTACATCCCGGGCGAGGGCCACAACCTCCAGGAGCACTCGGTGGTGCTCATCCGCGGCGGTCGTGTGAAGGACCTGCCCGGCGTCCGCTACCACATCATCCGCGGCGTCCTGGACTCCATCGGCGTGGCCAAGCGCCGCCAGGGCCTGAGCAAGTACGGGGCCAAGCTCCCCAAGTAACGCGCCTCCCTCCGGGACGCGGCAGGCCCACCGGCCTTGAGCCGCGGTTCCGTTCAGGTGGCGAGGAGGACCCGAGACCATGCCGAGGCGCAGAGAGGTCACCAAAAGGGAGACTCTCCCCGATCCCAAGTTCGGAAGCAAGCTGGTGGCCCGCTTCATCAACAACCTTCTGAGGCGGGGCAAGAAGAGCTGCGCAGAGCGCATCATGTACGGGGCCTTCGGGCTCATCGCCGACCGCACCCACGATGATCCGGTGAAGGTCTTCGAGAAGGCGATGGACCAGGTTCGCCCGGCGCTGGAGGTCAAGAGCAAGCGGGTCGGCGGTTCCACCTACCAGGTGCCCGTCGAGATCCGCCCCGACCGCCGCACCGCGCTCTCCATCCGCTGGCTCATCAACTACGCGAAGAACCGCGGCGAGAAGGGCATGACCCACAAGCTCGCGGCCGAGATCATGGACGCTGCCCAGGGCCGCGGAGCCTCGGTCAAGAAGCGCGAGGAGACCCACCGCATGGCCGAGGCGAACAAGGCCTTCGCCCATTTCAGGTGGTAGTCCGCCTTTCGCGGCTCTCCGCTTTACGGCGTCCCCGGCTTCAGGCGAATTCCCGATCCTCATGACGCGGGGCCGGTGACGTCGGCGGGTCGCCTGCCGGACATGCCTTCCTTATGCCGCCGCCGACGGTCCCTTTTTCCGGAGCGAGGGGCCCGGGCATAGCCCGCCCGCCCGATGTCCCGCCGCGAGGTTGCCCCGCCAGCCTGCCCATCAGGCAGGCGCGCGGCCAACGCGCCGGTGTCGGCCTCCCGATCCCCAATCCCTCACGCGGGCCCCCTTTCCCGCACGCTTCAGGCCCCCGCGGCCGGATCCAGGTTGAAACCTTGTCCACGACCGACCCCATAGACTCCACCCGCAACATCGGGATCATAGCCCACATCGACGCGGGGAAGACCACCACCACGGAGAGGATACTCTTCTACACGGGGGTCTCCCAGCGGATAGGGGAGGTCCACGACGGCAAGGCCGTCATGGACTGGATGGACCAGGAGCAGGAGCGGGGGATCACCATCACGTCCGCGGCGACCACGTGCTTCTGGCGGGGATGCCGGGTAAACATCATCGATACCCCCGGCCACGTGGACTTCACCATCGAGGTGGAGCGGAGCCTGCGCGTCCTGGACGGCGTGGTCGCGGTGTTCTGCGCCGTGGGGGGGGTCCAGCCCCAGTCCGAGACCGTCTGGCGCCAGAGCGACCGCTACGGCGTCCCGCGGCTGGCCTTCATCAACAAGATGGACCGCCAGGGCGCCGACTACGAGCGCTGCCTGACCGAGATCCGCGAGAGGCTCCTGGCCCGCCCCGTGCTCCTTCAGCTGCCCATCGGGCGCGAGGAGAAGTTCGAGGGCGTGGTCGATCTTCTCGAGATGAAGGCCTACTACTACTCCCGCGACCCCCGCGAGCCCCAGTCCTTCCGCGAGGAGGCGGTGCCGCCCGGGATGCTGGAGGAGGCCAGGGTTGCCCGCGCCAACGCCGTAGAGCTTCTGGCGGACGTGGACGAGAGCCTGGTGGAGGACTTCCTGGAGGGCCGCGAGGTGGACGCCGCGCGGCTCCGCGCGATTATCCGCCGGGGGACCCTGGAGCTCAAGTGCGTCCCGGTCCTCGTGGGGAGCGCCTTCAAGAACAAGGGCGTGCAGCCGCTTCTGGACGCCGTGGTCGACTACCTCCCGTCCCCCAAGGACATCCGTCCCGTTACCGGCATGGGCCCCAAGGGCGAGGAGGAGACGCGCCCGGCGGACCCGGCGGCCCCCTTCTCGGCTCTGGCCTTCAAGCTCTGGAACGACGCCTACGCAGGGCATCTCACCTTCCTCAGGATCTACTCCGGCACGGTGAAGAGCGGCGAGCAGGTCTACAACTCGGTGAAGGGCACCCGCGAGCGCGTGGGCAGGCTCCTCAAGATGCACGCCAACAAGCGCGAGGAGATAAAGGAGGCCGCCGCGGGCGACATCGTCGCCGCGGTGGGGCTCAAGAACTCCTCCACCGGGGAGACCCTCTGCTCCGAGGCCAGCCCGATCGTGCTGGGGAACATGGTCATCCCCGAGCCCGTGATCCATTCCGCCGTCACCGTCCGCAACAAGGACGAGCAGGACAAGCTCTCGAGCGCGCTGGCCAAGCTCTCCGCCGAGGACCCGTCGTTTCGGGTCCGCACCGATTCCGAGACCGGCGAGACCGTCATGAGCGGCATGGGCGAACTCCACCTGGAGATCCTGGCCGAACGGCTCCGCCGCGAGTTCAAGCTGCAGGTCGAGCTGGGCGCCCCGCAGGTGGCGTACCGCGAGACGGTCACCAAGGCCGTGGAGGCCGAGGGCCGGCACGTCAAGCAGACGGGCGGGCACGGCCAGTTCGCCGTCGTGGAGCTCAGGCTGGAGCCGCTTCCCCCCGGGTCGGGGCTCGTCTACGAGACCGCGGTCGTCGGCGGCACCGTGCCGAAGGAGTACCACAACTCCGTGGGCGAGGGCGTGCTCGACGCCTGCCGCCGGGGCGGCGTGCGGGCCGGCTTCCCGGTGACGGACCTGAAGGTCACGCTCTTCGACGGCGCCTTCCACGAGGTCGACTCCAGCGAGATGGCCTTCGCCACCGCGGGATCGCTGGGCCTCAAGGAGGGCCTGAGGAAGGCCGGGTCGGTGATTCTCGAACCGGTCATGGATCTGGAGATAGTCACCCCCGAGGACTATACCGGGGAGGTCATCCGCGACGTGAGCTCCCGGCGTGGGCGCATCGTCTCCCAGGAGGCCAGGGGCAGGATCCAGGTGATCAAGGGGGAGGTCCCGCTGGCCAACATGTTCGGCTACTCGACCGAGCTCCGCGGCCGCACCCAGGGCCGCGCGGTCTTCTCCATGCAGTTCGGAAAATACCAGGAACTCCCAGAAGGGGCGGCCCAGGCGCTTGTTCAGGAGAGGGAGAGGCAGAAAGACGCGCGGGGGGGCCCCGCCGCCGGGCGCGCCGCGCGCCGTTAAACAAAAGCCTTTTGCTTTGGAGGCAAACCAAATGGCCAAGAAGAAGTTCGACCGCAACAAGCCGCACGTTAACGTGGGCACCATCGGCCACATCGACCACGGAAAGACCACGCTCACCGCCGCCATCACCCTCGTATTGTCCAAGCACGGCGGCGCCAACTACGTCTCCTTCGACGAGATCGACAAGGCTCCCGAGGAGAAGGCCAGGGGCATCACCATCTCCACCGCCCACGTGGAGTACGAGACCGAGAAGCGCCACTACGCCCACGTCGACTGTCCCGGCCACGCCGACTACATCAAGAACATGATAACCGGGGCCGCCCAGATGGACGGCGCCATCCTGGTGGTCGGCGCCGACGACGGCGCCATGCCGCAGACCCGCGAGCACATCCTGCTGGCCCGTCAGGTCGGCGTCCCCTACATCGTGGTCTTCCTGAACAAGTGCGACATGGTGGACGACGCCGAACTCCTGGAGCTGGTCGAGCTCGAGATCCGCGAGCTTCTGGACAAGAACGGCTTCCCGGGCGAGAAGACCCCCATAGTCCGCGGCTCCGCCCTGAAGGCCCTGGAGTGCGGCTGCGGCTCCCGCGACTGCGAGAACTGCCGCCCGGTACTCGAGCTCATGGACGCGGTGGACGAGTTCATCCCCGAGCCCGTGCGCGACATCGACAAGCCCTTCCTCATGAACGTTGAGGACGTCTTCTCGATCTCCGGCCGCGGCACCGTCGTGACCGGCCGCGTGGAGCGCGGGATCATCAAGGTCGGCGACAACGTGGACATCCTTGGGCTCCGCAAGCCCCAGAACACGGTCGTGACCGGCGTCGAGATGTTCCACAAGCTCCTGGACCAGGGCCAGGCCGGCGACAACCTGGGCCTCCTCCTCCGCGGGACCAAGCGCGACGAGGTCGAGCGCGGCCAGGTGGTGGCCAAGCCAGGCTCCATCGTGCCCCACACCAAGTTCCGCGCCGAGGTCATCATCCTCACCAAGGAGGACGGCGGTCGCCACACCCCGTTCTTCACCGGCTACCGCCCCCAGTTCTATTTCCGCACCACCGACGTGACCGGGGTCCTCACGCTTCCCGAGGGCGTGGAGATGGTGATGCCCGGGGACAACATCACCTGCAGCGTCTCGCTCATCACCCCCATCGCGATGGAGAAGGAGTTGCGCTTCGCCATCCGCGAGGGCGGCAAGACCGTGGGCCAGGGCGTCATCACCGAGATTATCGAGTAGGGGCTTCGGGGCCGCGCGGGAGAGCCCGGGGCCTCCCCCGGCTCACCGCAAAGCGGCGCGGCCCCGCCGTCCCCGCTTCCATCCGAAGGGCCCCGCCCGCCGCGCCTCCGGGTTCCCCGGTCACCCGCCTCGGGCTCCGGGTTCCCCGGTTACCTGTCTGGCATCGACCAACCCGGGCCCCGCCCAGTCCGTATCGCCCCCAGGCCCCGCCCTCACGGACGGGGCCGCTCCCCCCGCAAAGGGCCGCAAATGCTAAACAACCAGAAAATCCGCATCCGCCTCAAGGCCTACGATCACAAGCTCCTGGACCGCTGGACCCAGGAGATCGTGGACACCGCCAAGAGGACCGGAGCCAGGGTCGCGGGCCCAGTGCCGCTCCCCACCACCGTGCAGCGGACCTGCGTGCTGCGTTCGCCGCACGTGGACAAGAAGAGCCGCGAGCACTTCGAGGTGAGGACCCACAAGCGGCTTCTGAACATCCTGGAACCCACCCAGCAGACCGTGGACGCGCTCATGAAGCTCGACCTGTCCGCCGGGGTGGACGTGGAGTTGAAACTGTGAGAGGGCTCATCGGAAAGAAGCTGGGCATGACGAGGCTGTTTTTGGACGGCGGGCGTTGCGTGCCCGTGACGGTCATCCTCGCCGCGTCCAACGTGGTCGTCCAGGTGAAGACCCCCGAGAAGGACGGCTACGCGGCGGTGCAGCTGGGCTTCGGGGCCAAGAAGCGGGGCAACCGCCCCGAGTGCGGGCACGCGATCGCCCACGCCGGTGCCTTCGCGGCCGAGGCCCCCTCGGGACGTTCGGCCCCCGAGGGCCCGGAGGCCGTCCTGGCCTACAAGCTCATCCGGGAGTTCCCCATGTCCGAGGGCGACGACCCCAAGCCCGGCGAGGAGGTGCCCATCGCCATCTTCAGCCCCGGCGACAAGCTCTCGGTCACAGGCACCTCCAAGGGCCGCGGCTATTCCGGCGTCATGAAGCGTCACGGCTTCGGCGGCGGCAGGGCCACCCACGGCTGCCTTACCCCGCGCTCGGGCGGTTCCATCGGCTCCGCGGCCGACCCCAGCCGTGTCGTGCCGGGCCGCAAGATGGCCGGCCACTACGGGGCCGTCCGGGTCACCACCCGGAACCTCGAGGTCGTCGACGTGCGTCAGGACTACGGCGTCCTGCTCGTGAAGGGCGCGGTGCCCGGTCCCAACGGCGGGTTGCTGTTGCTGAAGCGGACCGCCGCGGCCCCCCCGCGGCCGGCCGCGCCCGCCGCCTAGTCCGTAGCCGGATCTGTCCGGGCCTGCCCTTAAGGGCCGGCGCCAACGGCTCGGGCCGAGAGGCTTACGGACCTCGGCGCCTTGCCTTTGATACGGCTTCCGCTCCTTGCCTTTGACACGGCTTCCGGCCCTTGCCTTTGGACACGGCTCCCGATCCTTGCCTTGGACACGGCTCCCGATTCCAGGCGGAACCTTCCGCGCGAACCTCAGCCGATCGCCAGATCGATCCCGGCCGATCCTAAACCGATCCCGGCCGACGGCCCTGCCCGCGGGTCCCCGACCCCGGAGGGCGTGAACGGTGACAAGCCTATGACCGCAGTCGACGTGATAAACCTCCGGAGGGAGGCCGTAAGGCAGGTGGATCTCCCCGATTCCATCTACAACGCGGAAATCAAGCCCCACACCGTTCACGAGACGGTCCGGGCCCAGCTGAACTCCAGGCGCTCCGGGACGGCCGACACCAAGACCCGCGGGGACGTGTCGTTTTCCACCCGCAAGCCCTACCGCCAGAAGAAGACCGGCAGGGCCAGGATGGGGACCCGGCGCTCGCCCCTTCTGAAGAAGGGCGGCACCGTCTTCGGGCCGCACCCGAGGGACTACTCCTTCAGGCCCCCCGCCGAGGTGCGGCGCATCGCCTTAAGGAGCGTCCTCTCGGACAAGCTCGCCGCCGGGCGCCTCGAGATACTGGACGAGTTCCCGGCCCCCGAGATCAAGACGAAAAACGTCTTCGAGTCCGTGAAGCCCTGGGGAGGCGCCAAGATCGTCTTCGTCATCGCGGACAAGGACGAGAACCTCGAGAAGAGCGCCCGCAACCTGCCCGCCGTGAAGGTGCTCCGCGCGGCGGGGCTCAACTGCTACGACCTTCTGCGCTACGAGTACGTGGTGCTTTTGGAGGGGGCCCTCCCCCTCATCGAGGAGAGGCTCCGCAAGAGATGAGCGAAAGGCTGAACATCATCAAGAGGCTGCTCCTTTCCGAGAAGAACAGCGACCGCGATCCCGACGACATGTCGGGCCGCCAGATCTACGCCTTCGAGGTGGACATCCGGGCCAACAAGATCGAGATCAAGAAGGCCTTCATCGAGGCGTTCAACCTGAAGCCCGAAACCATTCTGGGCCTCAACACCGCGATCATGCCCGGCAAGCCCAAGCGGCGCGGGCGCGGCAGGATGGGATGGAGGCCGGACCGCAAGAAGGCCATCCTCACCGTGAGCGCCGAGATCCCCGAGCTCCAGCAGTAGGGCCAGAGGTACAGGAACATGGCTATCAGGGAAGTGAAGCCCACCTCCCCCGGCAGGAGGGCCCAGAGCTACCCCTCCTTCGAGGAGATCACCAAGAGCAAGCCCGAGAAGGCCCTCACCCGGCCGCGGCCCTCCACCGGAGGCCGCAACAACCTGGGCCGGATCACCTGCCGCTTCCGCGGCGGCGGCCACAAGAGGATGTACCGGGTGGTGGACTTCCGCCGCGCCAAGGTGGACGTCCCGGCCAAGGTCAACGCCATCGAGTACGACCCCAACCGCGGGGCACGCATCGCCCTCCTCTTCTACGCTGACGGCGAGAAGCGCTACATCATCGCGCCCCAGGGCCTCAAGCCCGGCGACACCGTCGTCTCCGGGGACGAGGCCGACATCCGCCCCGGCAACTGCCTGCCGCTGAAGCTCATCCCCATGGGCACGCTCATCCACAACATCGAGCTCAAGCCCGGCAAGGGCGGCCAGATGGCCAGGGGCGCGGGCTGCGCGGCCCAGCTCATGGCCAAGGAGGGCGCCTACTGCCTCGTGAAGCTCCCCTCCGG
>JAISFS010000029.1 GCA_031263485.1 Deltaproteobacteria bacterium
TTCTCCTTGGTGAGCGCGGCCCACTCGAGGATGCGGATCTTGACCTCTATGCCCACGGCCTTCAGGCGCTGCTGGATGATGAGGGCGCACTCCTCCCTGACCTTGTTGCCCTGGTTGGAAAGGATCGTGAGCGTGAAGCGCCTCCCGTCCTTGTCCACGTAGCCGTCCCCGTCGGTGTCCTTCCAGCCGGCCTCGGCCAGGAGGGCCCTGGCCTGATCAGGGTCGTAGGGGAAGGGCTTCACGTCGCGGTTGTTGGCCCACATGTCGGGCTTGAACGGCCCGTTGGCCACCGTGCCCAGGCCCAGGAGCACGCCTTCCACCAGCTCGTCCTTGTCGATGGCGTAGTTGATGGCCCGCCTCACCCTCACGTCCGCAAGCCTGCGGTCGTTCAGGTTGAAGCCCAGGTAAGTGTAGGAGAAGGCCGGGTAGCGGTAGAACTTGAGCTTGGAGGAGAGCTCGGGATCGGCGTTGGCCTGCATCCACTGGTCGGGCAGGAGCCCCATCATGTCGAGCCGGCCCGTGCGGAGCTCCATCATCTGGGTGGCCATGTCGGGGATGATGAGGGTGACGAGGGAATCCAGCCGCGGCCTGCCGCCCGAGTAGGTCTCGCTCGCGGAAAGCGTCACCCGCTGGCCGGTCTCCCAGCTCTTGAGCCTGAAGGGCCCGTTGCCGACGGGCCTCCTGGCCAGGGGGGACTCGTCCAGGCTCACGCCCTCCAGAAGGTGCTTCGGCATGATGTTGAAGCCCCAGATGGAGACCGCGCTCGCCAGGGTGCGGTGGTACGTGACACTGAAGGTCAGGGGGTCCGGCGCCTCGGCCCGGGCTATCTGCCGGAAGTCCTCGCCGTAGGGCGTGGGGGTCTGGGGGTCGCTCATGAGCTGCCAGGTGAAGAGGCAGTCCTGGGAGGTCACGGGCTCGCCGTCCTCCCACTTGACCCCGTCCTTCAGCTTGAAGGTGACCGTCAGCTGGTCGTCGGAGATCTCCCAGGACTCGGCCAGATCAGGCACGAGGACCAGGTCCTTGTCGTACTTGACGAGCCCCCGGTAGATCTGCCCGGTCACCGCCGTCGACGAGGTGTCGCTGGCGAGGGCCGGGATGAGGTTGGTGGCCTCGGCGATGGTGGCGTCCAGGAGGGAGTCCCCGTATATGGCGCCTGCCGCCTGGCCGGCCCCGGCCTGTGCCGCCTGGCCCGCCGGGGCGGAGGCGACGGCGGCGGCCGGCACGGCCTGCTGCGCGGTCGCGTCGCCGGGCTCCGAGTAGGCCGAGGCGGCCGCCGCCAGCCTGGACGCGGTGTCGCCGTCCCCGCCCGCCGCGGGCGGTGCCTCGCCTGATGAGCAGGCGGCCAGGAGGAGTGCGGCAGCGACGGCCGCCGCCGTATGGGAGAAAGCTTGTCTCACGATTTTCACCTTAGTGCCGGGATAATTCGGCAAGGGGGCCGATGCGGCCCGGACAGGCGACGGCCCGGCTCTGCCGGACCCGCCCCTCGGCCGCGAGGCCATTCCGGGCGGATGCGGCGGGATTTGTGCTATCATGGCGTTAGCGTCCCGAATCCCGCCTTGAAGGCCGGTACCGCGGAAGGGCGGAGCGGATATCGGGGTCTTCGGGGACTCCGGGCGGCAAGGCCGCCGACGGCACCTTATGCCGTTGACGGGAGCCGAAGCGGAAGGCGGGGCCTTATGCCGTTGACGGTAGCTGAAGCGGAAGGCGGGGCTCAAGCGGAAGGCCGGCCCCGAAGCGGAAGGGATGCCCTTGCGCGGCAGAGGCCAAGAAACCGCGCCGGACATACGGAAAGGCCCGCGAGGCGGGGCCGCAGGGTCTATCCGCGGCGGCCTCCGGGCCGGACCAGATTATAACAGAGTTCCGGCGGCCGGGGCCCGGACCGGTCGGGCCGAACCTCCGGCGGCCTCCCCGGACCTCCTGAACCCAACGGCGGGGACGGGCGCCTCGGCGCCAGCCCGCAGGAAGCGCCCACCGATACATGGCCGAGCTGTTCCCAGACATCCTCACCCCCACAACCGTGACCGAAAGGATCAAGCGCCTGCTGGACAAGGAGTTCGGCAGGGCCGCCGTGGCGGGCGAGATCGCGGGCCTGTCCAGGCCGCCGTCGGGGCACGTGTACTTCACGCTCAAGGATTCCGCGAACACGCTCGGCGCGGTCGTCTGGAAGTCCTCCCGCCGCGGCGGCCTGGACAGCCTTTTGGAGAACGGCCTGGAGGTGCTGGCCTGGGGCAAGATCACCTGCTACGGGCCCAGGAGCTCGTATCAGCTCATCTGCGACCGCCTGCAGCCCCGGGGCGAAGGGGCCCTGAAGCGCGCCTACGAGCTCCTGAAGAAGCGACTGGAGGCCGAGGGGCTCTTCAGGGAGGACCGCAAGCGGCCGCTCCCCGAGTTCCCGCGCAGGGTAGCGCTCCTTACCGCCCGGCAGGGCGCGGCGCTGGAGGATTTCGCCAGGACCGCCGTGCTCCGCTACCCCGGCGCGACCATAAGCCTGTTGCCCGTCCGGGTGCAGGGGGACGGCGCCGCCTCCGACATGGCAGAGGCGATAGCCTCCCTCAACGCCTGGGGCGGCTTCGACGTGATTGTGCTCACCCGGGGCGGGGGGAGCGCCGAGGACCTGTGGGCCTTCAACGAGGAGCCCCTGGTCCGGGCCGTCGCCGCCTCGCGGATCCCCGTGCTCGCCGCCGTGGGCCACACCCGGGACGTGTCCCTGTGCGAGATGGCGGCCGACCGCCGCGCCATCACCCCCACCGCCGCGGCGGAGGCCGTCTTCCCTGACGCCCGGGCGGCCGCCGCGGAGGCCCTGGGGATGGCGGCGCGGATGCGGAGGGCCGTGGAATCCCAGCTGGAGCGCAACCGGACCGGCCTGGAGACCCTGGCCCGCCGGGCCGGGACCTCTTTCGGGCGGCGCCTCGACTCCGGGCGGCAGTCCCTCGCCCGCCTGCGGGAGGCCCTGGCGGGAGCCATGCGCCTGGAGGCCAGGAACGCCTCGCTGGAGATGGCCCGGCTCGGCTCCTCACTGAGGGGCGCGATGACGCTCGCCGCGAGGTCCGCCTCCGCCGAGCTCGCGCGGCTCGCGGGTCAGCTGAGGATCCTCTCCCCGGAAAGGAGGATCTCGGCCTTCCGGGACGAGCTGGACACCAGGGACGCGGCGCTCGCGGCCATCCGGGGGCGGCTCCTGAACCCCCACCGCACCGAGCTGGACCGCGCCAGGGAGCGCCTCGAGCTCCTCTCGCCCCTGGCCGTGCTCGCCCGCGGCTACAGCATCGCCATCGATGCCCGGGGCAGGCTCATCAGGCGTTCGGCGGACGTCGAGCCGGGCGACCCCTTCTCACTCTGGCTGGGCGAAGGCCGACTGGCGGCCGAGGTCAAGTCCACGGAGGACGGTCCCCAGGCCCCTCCCCCGAGCCCGGCCCCCGAGGTCGGCTGACTTCCCGGGGCGGCCCTTACGGCATGGCATGCGGGTTCCAGCGAAGGGATCCGGAAACAATGTCAAGATCTTAAGGCACAATATCCTGGCGCCGCCTACTTAAGGATAAGGATCCGAAGGGGAGGTTCCGGCAAGGGCTCAGGATAATGATAAGGATCCGAAGGAGAGGATCCCGGTCGGTGGGCGGAAAAAGGATCGCGAGACGGGGAACCGTCCAAGGGCCTTCCGGGACGAAACCGCCGACGGTTAGTAATCCGTCGCGCGGTTTTATGCCGTTCGGACGAGTCCGGCCGGTCCGGCCGGTCCGGCCGGTCCGGCCGGTCCGACCGGTCCGACCGGTCCGACCGGTCCGACCGGTCCGACCGGCCCGGGCGAAGCGCATGCAGCAAGCCGACTGCCCGCATTACAGCCCGCCGTCGGAAGGAGTGTCATGCCAGGCCCCCGCCTTGCCCGATGCACGGAGGACGCAATGGACTTGCATGGGGCTTGGGGAACATTTTCGAAGGCAAGCGGCCAAGGCCACCCGAAAGGTACCGTGAGGATTTCGTTTTCCGAGGCTCCCCATGCGCCGGAACCAGCCAAAAACCTCCCTCACGGCCCGTGGTTTCCCGAGGAGGCTCGATTCTCTGGCGGCAGTCGGGCGATAGTCCGCGTGCTGGCAAGGGATTCCCAGCCTTCCTACCGCCAGGAAAGGCAAGCGGTTGCATGAAAATTTCTCGTCGTCGGCCACAGCATTCCCGCTTCGGCTCGCCGAGGTCATGTCGGCCGCACGGACGCGGGCAATCCCGCGCCCGACCCGACCGGTTCCGCCGACCGCCCCGATACGGCTTACGGTCCGAGCCCGGAAGGCTCCGGCGGCCCTGCCGCCGACAAGGCTCCGGCGGCTCAGACCCCATGAGGAGATGGTGATCGGCCGCCGGAGCGATTCGGATGCGCTCACCCTCGGGCGGACGCCTGCCGCCTCAGGCATATTCCGCGCGAGTCGCCTGAAGATTCCGCCCGCCTGACAGGGCTCACCCGGACGGTCGACGACATGCCCATCGCAGGGCCGTCAGGCGCGCCTGGAGGGCCTCCCCGGGCCGGAGAGGCCCGGGGAGGCGAGCCGCCCCCGCAAGGCCAGCGTCCGACCGTTTTTCCGGGTGGATCTCGGGCGGCCCCCCGGCCATCATCGGGAACCTTTCGCCCGGGGGAGCCCCCCCGCCACCTCCGCTTGAAAGGCCGCAGATCGTGGGGCTTTCGCATCGGGTTGACCCAACATGCCCTGAATCCCCGATACTGCGTCAGCATCGTGATTCAGAGCCCAAATCCGGCAGCCTTTCCCCTTGACAAGGACAATGAAATACCCCGAAGTCAAGGGATTCTCCGGATTTTGGGACCGCGTTGCCTGAAAGGCAGGGACTCCGGAAGGGCGGATCTGGCGCAGCCGGCAACAATCGCTCGACAGGTCGGGAAATCCCCCGAGATGAAAAGCTACCCTCAAAAAAAAATTTTTCTGTCTTTTCGGCCAGTTACCCGAAAACCGTTAAAAGGCCGTAAATCGGAGGTATTTTGAGCTATCAGTCGTTTTTCCGAGTTCATGGCATCCGTTCCATACTGCCCCTCCATTCTCAATAAGCGACCCGACCCGCCTGTTTAGGAGGCCCCGACGCCCCCCTCAGGGCATTCCGCAAAGGGGCTTGCAGCCGCGGTCCGGTAAAAAATATCCAGGCCCGGCGCACCTTTATGATACCCCGATTTCGTTTCAACAAGCCGGCCCGACAGGACGCCTTTCCTCCGGGGGCAGGGGGTCTTGTCAAAGGGGCCGCGATCGACTATCTTAGTTTCGGGAGCCCCGGAGAGGCTTTTTTTTTCCGCCTGACAGCCGGCCGTCCGGGCACCCGCCCCCCTCTTTTGATCACCGGACACCAATTACAATCAGCGAAGGACGAGTTCATGGAAATCCAGCAAAATGGCGCGGGAGAACTGTCTTCCGCTCCCGGGACCGTTTGGCCGGAGGCGAAGAGGATCCTCGCCGAGAGGCTCCTCCCCGAGACACTGTCCCCCCAGCTGTTCACCATCTGGATCGAGCCCCTGTGCGTCCGGAGGACCGGGATCGCCTCTGTGGAGATAGTCTCGCCCAACGAGTTCTTCCACAAGTACGTGACCTGCCACTACCGCAAGGCCATCGAGTCCGCCCT
The DNA here is from genome assembly GCA_031263485.1 of Deltaproteobacteria bacterium. GTDB lineage: Bacteria > Desulfobacterota > Desulfarculia > Adiutricales > Adiutricaceae > JAIRZX01. Next base: position 5,605 of record JAISFS010000029.1, read on the forward strand.
CAGGGAAGGGGCGGGCCGCGAGGGCATCTCCAGCCTGAGGGTCGTTTTCACCTTCCCGCTGCGGACAGCCGTGCCCACAATCCCGAAGGACATTATGAGCGACGAGTTCAGCATCCGTCCCTTCAACTCCCCACCCCTCCGCGGCCAGGGGCCGACTGACCTCCTGTCCAGGCACGCCATAAGCCTCAACAGGAGCTTCACGTTCGCCAACTTCGTGGTCGGGAACCCCAACCGCCTGGCCCACTCGTCCGCCCGGGCCTTTTCCGAGGACACCGACATGGGGACCGGCATCCTGTTCCTCCTCTCTGAGAACGGGCTGGGCAAGAGCCACCTCTCCCAGGCGCTGGCCCACCACGTGCTCGAGAAGTCCCCGGGGCGCAGGGTCCTGTACGTGACGGCCGAACACTTCATGAACCTCATGACCATGGCCATCAACCAGAAGACGATGGACATGTTCAAGCGCCGCTTCCGCGACCAGACCGACATCCTGATGGTGGAGGACATCACCTTCCTGACCGGAAAGGAATACACCCAGGACGAGCTCCGCATGACCCTGGACTCGCTCCTGGACCGGAACAAGAAGATCGTGCTCACGTCCACCCGTTCGCCCAAGCAGATCCCCGGCCTCAACAAGTCGCTGCGCTCCCGCATGAACTCCGGGCTCATCACCACGATAGGCCCCCCTGATTTCGAGACGCGTTACAAGATCCTCGACCGCAAGGCCGTCTGCGACGGACTGAGGCTGGAACGCAAGGTCCTGGAACACGTGGCCGACAAGGTCACCTCGGACGTGCGGCTCCTGGAGGCCGTGGTGGCGGCGCTGAGGGCCAGGGTCGCCGACGCCGGACGGCCCGCCGACATCGCCATGGCCGAAGACTGCATCGCGGCGCTCCCCTCCAGCGACGGTTCGTCAGGGCTCTCCCTGGACGAGGTGAAGCTCTTCGTGTGCCGCACCTACGGCCTGAACTCCGAAGACCTGACGGGCCGCTCGCGCCTGAAGTCGCACTCGGACGCGAGGAAGATGGGCATCTACCTCTCGCGCCGCCTCACCGGGAAAACCCTGGTAGAGATAGGCAACTACTACGGCAGACGCCACTCCTCCGCGCTCTACACCTGCAACAAGATGGACGACGAGTACCGGAAGGACGCCAAGATCGCGAGGCAGGTGGACTACTACATAGGCGAGCTCACCCGCCTGCGGTAGCCCGGGCGGCCGACGGATTCCCGAATCGGAACCCGGTTGCGCCCGAAGCTCGGCTCCGCCTCTTTGCCGCGTCCTTTCGAGGGCCCCGGTCTCCCCCCAGGCTCACCGGGCGTTCGTCCCTTCCCGGTGTCCTGCCCCAAGGCATCGGTCGTTTCCGCCTCCATGCCTCGAGCCTCGGTCCAGGCCTCGGGACCGGAGATTCCTCCTCGGGACCTCCGGCCCGCGACGGCCCTCCGGCGGACGGGATCTTCCAGCTCCTTTCCCCCGAACCCGTGCCCTCCGGGTTCTTCGCAAAGCCTTCCAGCCTCCGGTGGCCTTCGAACCCGCAAGGTCCCCTGGAAGCCGGAAGGCTTTCCGCTTTCCGGCCCCCTTCCGGGCCCGCGCCGCGGGGCCCGGCGACCGCAAGGAGCCTCTGACCGACCATGAACAGGCGCCCGACCGTACCGGAACACGTCCGTAAGCTCACCCCCTACGTGCCGGGGAGATCCATCGAGGAGGCCATGGAGGGGCTGGGGCTCCCCCGGGCCGTGAAGCTGGCCTCCAACGAGAACTGCCTGGGACCCTCCCCCAAGGCGGTCGCGGCGATGCGGAAGGCCCTGGAAGGCGTCAACCGCTACGCCGATGCCGGGGCGACCAAGCTTCGGGAGGCCATAGCCCTGCGCTGGGACATCCCGCGCGAGTGCGTGGTCTGCGGGAACGGCTCGTCGGAACTGATCCTGGTCCTGGCTCACGCCCTTCTGGGTCCGGGCTTAAACGCCGTCATGTCCCGCCCGAGCTTCACGCTGTACGCGAAAAACGCCCTGGCCGCCGGGGCCGAGGCCCGCGAGGCGCCCCTGACGCCGGAGTACGGCCACGACCTGAAGGGTCTGCTCTCCCGTTGCGACTCGCACACCCGCCTGGTATTCGTGGACAACCCCCTGAACCCCACTGGCGCCTTCCTTACCCGCCGGGAGGTGGACGAGCTGGAACGTGACCTGCCCGAACGCGCGACCCTGGTACTGGACGAGGCCTATGCGGACTTCTCCCGCGAGCGCCTCCCGGACCTGAAGAGCCTGGTCGGCAAAGGCAGGACCGTGGCGCTCAAGACCTTCTCCAAGCTCTACGGCCTTGCGGGAGCACGGGCGGCCTGGATGGCGGCTCCTCCGGAGCTGGCCGAGGCCGCGAACCGCGTCCGCCAGCCCTTCAACATGAGCGCCATGGCCCAGGCCGGCGCCCTGGCGGCGCTGGACGACATCGACCACGTGAGAAGGACCGAGAAGGCCGTCTGGGAAGGCCTGGAATACCTTGCCAAGTCCCTGCCCCCCCTGGGCCTGAAGGTCTTCCCCACCCAGGCTAACTTCCTCATGGCGACGACGGGGCCCTTCACTGCGGACGGGCTGGCGGAAGGGCTCTTCAGGAAGGGCGTCATCGTCCGTTCGCTCAGCTCCTTCGGGCTCCCCGACATGATAAGGATCACCGCCGGCCTCCCCGAAGAGAACCGCGAGCTGACGGAAGGCATCGAGGCGCTTCTCAAGGACGAAGCCAGCGACCGCCCCGCATGAGCCGCGCGGTCCGGACCGGCCTTAAGCGGCTTTCCGGGACCTTGCGGACCGCTTCCCTTGCACGGCACGGCCCCCGAAACCTTCTCCGCGCGCGGACGCGGTCGGGAAGGCTCCGTCGCCCGATCCTGGGCATGTGCCTTACAGCTTTTTCAGTTGGGATCGGCCGACATAGCCTCGGACGTCAAGCCCAGAAGAGGCCAGAAAATCCGTCTGCCGGAAAACCCGGCGCTACGCCGTTCATCTACGGATCAGAGAATCACCCTCCGGGAAATCCCGCCGCGACCCCGTATCCCGTATGGATCAGGGAATCCACCGACCGGGAAATCCTGCCGCGGTTCCCTGTCCCGTAAGGATCAAGGAAACAGCGTCCCGGTAAATCTTCCGCGATTCCCTACCCCATAAGGATCAAGGAATCCGCATTCCGGAAAAGTCAACCGAGATTCCGATCCCCGTACAGCCGAGGGAAACGACCGGCGATGCGCCGGGCATGCTTCCCGGAAAGGCGCCGCAAGCAGGACGCGCCTCGCCCGGTCCCGCGCGGGACGCTTGCGCGGCGACCGCCATGGTCGTGCGCAGCGACCGTCCGGGACCTCACGCAACGCCAGTCAGCGACGCGTCCCGAATCCGAAACGCCCCTCCCCGCATGGCGGCCCGAAACCCGGCCCGCCTGGCCGTTTTGGCGGGGCGCAAGCTTGACTTCCCCTCTCCCGCGGCTATAATCTGTAAAGCCCAAGCGGCCAACCTCCCCACGTCCAGTCACTCCCCCAAATTTTTTCCTGAACACGCGCCGGTTGCCTTTCCTCGGGCGCGAGGCGCATCGTCTCGACTCGCGCCGGGACGTTTACGCCACGGGATCCCCGCGCCCTCGCCTGCCGCGAGAGCCGTGCCCCCGCGGCCGCCGCGGGGTCCCCGCGACCGCGCCGGGATCCCCGCGACCGCGCCGCCGCGAAAGCACCGCGACCGGCTGGCCGATGGCCCGCGACCGCCCGGGCAATGCCAGACGCAAGCCCAAAATCCATCCGCGGCGCCCGAGGACAGTCATTTGGCACGCACCCCTGCGCCCTTCCGCTCCAACGCAGTTGTCCTGGCCGTTGCCCTGGCCTTCGCCATGCCAACGGCTTGGGCGGTCGCGGCGCCTGCCGGGACGCCATCGTCCGGAACGGAGCTGACCGGTCCGACCCAGGCGCCTCCCGGGGCTGCCGATGCCCGGAAGGCCGATGCCGAAGCCGGTTCCGACGGCGGGCCGGTAGTGCTCAGGAACATCACTTTCGACGTCGCGCCCAACGTGCAGACCTTCACGGAGGCCCCAAAGAGAGTCGTCTCGGTCAACGGATCGGCCACCGAGCTCCTCCTGGCGCTGGGGCTGGAGGAAAGGATCGCGGGGATAGCCTTCCAGGACAACCCCGTGCTCCCGGAATACCGGGAGGCATTCTCCAGGCTCAGGCTCCTGTCGAACCGCTTCCCGGGCAGGGAGACCGTCCTCTCGCTGGAGCCGGATCTGATCGTGGGCTGGTATTCCGCCTTCGCCCCGCAGGCCTTGGGGGACACCACCTACTGGAACGGCCGCGGGGTCGGGACCTACATCATGCTGGACTCGGCGCCCGTGGCGAAGTCCCTGGACAACATCCTGGCCGACATCGAGAACATCGGCATGATCTTCCGGAAGGGCCCCGAGGCCCGGGCGATCACTGACGACATCCGCGGCGCCATCGCCTCGGCCAGGACGCGGCATCCCGGACCCGCCCCGCGGGCGCTTTTCCTGGAGCCGTATCCGGGCGGCCGTATCAGGACCTGGGGCGCCGACTCCACGCTCGGCATCATGTTCGCCGGCCTTGGCGGCGAGAACCCCTTCAGGACCACCGCCGAACGCGGCAAGGAGAGCTACATAGCCGCCATGCCGGACGCGGTGGTGATAGTCTATATGGACAACGCCTGGGACGAGGCCCTGAAGCTCAAGGAAAGCTTCCTGACCGATCCCCTCCTGAGCCGCCTGCCGGCGTCCCGTTCGGGCAGGATAGGGTTCCTGCCGCTCTCCGAGTGCTACGCCCCGGGGGTGCGGCTGGGCATGGGAATCAGGCATATCGAGGAGATAGTCTTCGGCGGGGCCGACGGGGACATCCGGGGCGGGCCCGGCGGGGGCATCGAGTGAACCGTCCTCGCAGGGGGGCCCTCCCCGTTTGGGCCGGGACCGCGTTCGCGCTCCTGATCCTGGCGCTCGCCGCGAGCTTCTGCATGGGCGAGGTGAAGATCCCGCTCCGCGAGATCTGGGATCTCCTCAGGAACGGCGACGACTCGCTCCGCCGGGAGATCCTGCTGAACCTCAGGCTTCCCAGGGCGCTGGCCGGGGCCGCCTGCGGCCTGAGCCTCGCCGTGTGCGGCACGGCCATGCAGGCCGTCGTCAAGAACCCCCTGGCCGACCCGTACCTGATGGGCATCTCTTCGGGCGCTGGCCTGGGCGCCGCCGCCTCCATCCTCTGGCTGGGGGCGGCGGGCCCCGCCTTGCCGCTCGCGGCCTTCCTGGGGGCCCTCGGCGCGGGGGCCGTGGTCTTCGCGATGGGCGCCGCGACCCGGGCGCCCGTGTGGCGGCTCATCCTGGCCGGACTCGCCATGAACGTCCTGTGCCAGTCGCTCACCGGGCTCCTGGTCTACTACAATCCCGACCCCCAGCGCCTGCAGATGCTCTCCTTCTGGCTCATGGGGAGCCTGGCCCCTGCCGCCTGGACTAACCTGGCCTTCCCGGGCATCGCGGCCGTCGCCGGTGCCGTGTTCTTCTGGTCCCAGAGCCGGAACCTGAACCTCGTCTGCCTGGACGACGACGAGGCGCTCTCGCTGGGCGCCGACCCCAGGAAGCTGAGGCTGATCTATCTCGGCTGGACGGCGCTCATGACCGCTTCGGTCACCGCCTACTTCGGCATCATCGGCTTCGTGGGGCTCATCATCCCGCACATAGCCCGCTTCCTGCTGGGGTTCGACCACACGCGCCTGGTGCCCGTGTCGGCCCTGATAGGCGCCCTCTTCATGGTGCTGGTGGACATGCTGGCCCGGCTCTCCGCCGACGCCGAGATACCCTTGGGGGTGCTCACCGGGGCGGTGGGCTCGCCCTTCTTCTTCTGGCTCCTCCTGAAGCCGCGGGCGAAGGCGAGGCGGGCGTGACCATCCGGTGCTCGAAACTGAGGGTGACCCTGGACGGGACGGAGATCGTGCGCGGCATCGATCTCGAGATAGGGGCGGAGCGCGTGACCGGGGTGATCGGCCCCAACGGCGCGGGCAAGAGCACGCTCCTCAAGACCTTCTACAAGGCGTTAAGGCCGTCCGCCGGGCACGTGGAGCTGGACGGCGAGCGTGTGGACGCTATCCCCCAGAAGGCGCTCGCGAGGCGCGTGGCGGTCCTGCCCCAGCAGCGGGACAGCCCCCAGGGGCTCACGGTGGAGGAGACGGTCTTCATGGGCCGCTATCCCATGAAGGGTTTCATGGGCATGTTCACCGCCGAGGACCGGGACGCGGTCTGGGGCTCGCTCAGGCGCCTGGACCTCGAGAGGTTCGCGTACCGCGCCTTCGACTCCCTTTCCGGAGGCGAGCGCCAGCAGGTGCTCCTGGCCCGCTCGCTGGCCCAGGACACGCCGTGGCTCCTCCTGGACGAGCCCACCAACCACCTGGACATCAAGTCGCAGCTCCGGATCCTGGAATTCTTGAAGGACCTCGACAAGAGGATAGTCGTGGTCTTCCACGACCTGTCCCTGGCCTCCAAGTACTGCGACCGCCTGCTGGTCATGAAGGACGGGCTGGTTGCCGCGGACGGCACGCCGGACGAGGTGGTGACGCCCGATCTCCTCATGAGGGTCTACGGGGTGGCGGCATCGGTCATCCCCCACCCGGTCGTCGGCAGGCCCGTGGTGATACTCTAGCGCCGTCGGGCGCCGCGCCGGGGACGCGCGTTAGCCTGGCTTCCCGGACCGGCAGGCGGGCCCGGCGGATCCGCACCCGAAGGCGCGGAAGGCAGAAAGCCCGTCGTCTTCTGCGCCCGGCCCCTCCGCTTCGGCAAGTCGCTTGCCATTGACGCATTGGACGCCATGGAAGCATTGGACGCCATGGAAGCATTGGACGCCATGGAAGCATTGGACGCCATGGAAGCATTGGACGCCATGGAAGCATTGGACGCCATGG
>JAISFS010000036.1 GCA_031263485.1 Deltaproteobacteria bacterium
CCGTCCTTTTCCACAGCGGATATCTGACGATTGACCGCCTGATTCTCGAGAATATTGGCACCGAACGGGAACCGGACATGGAGGAAATGTTCACGTTCAAAATCCCCAACAGGGAAGTATCCCGCCACTACAAGTCTTTCTGCTTCCAACAGATTTTCGACCGGACTCACGAAAATTTCGTCGCGTTCTCGGAAAACCTGAGGTACTCCCTGCTGAAAAAGGACACCGGGAAAATGGCGGAGATACTGGGAGGCCTTCTTTTCGGAATCGTCCACAAGCACCATGAACCGGACGAAAGCTTCTACCATTCCCTGTTTCAGACGGCTTTCATCGCCGCCGGCCTTGAAGCCAAAAGCGAGCAGGGGGGCTCAAGGGGCAATTCCGACATAGCCATTTTCCTTGACGGCAGGGTACGAGTGGTGACAGAGCTGAAATACGTCCGGACGGACGAGACGTCTGCCAAGAGCGACACGGATCGCGCGAGAGAGGAGCTTGCGGCCGCTCTCGACAAGGCCGAGAAAGCCATTAGGGAGAAGAAGTACGCCGAGCCTTTCAAACTTGTCGCCAGCGAGATAATCTGCCTGGCCTTGGCCGTCCGGGGCAGGGACGAGGTTGCCGTGCGCTTCATGCCTCCGGATGAGCCTGACGGCCAGTCGGCCTGATGAGTCGCGGGCTGACGACTTCGAGATGCTGTCTTCCCGGCGATCGACTCAACATGGCAGTCGCCTGGTCCCTCGACCGCTTGGACGTCCCTCACCGTTTGCGCAGGCGATCGGCATGGCAACCCCGCCATGCGTGACAAAGCCGCCATAAGACGAAGAGTCTTTTTGACATCTGTGAAAAAAGCCTTTCCTAGCCTGAAGTGAGGGGTAAGGCGCATCCCAACCAAACTGAATTTTCAAGGCAACACCAGGCGAGATACCGTCGTGTGGCCAACACAGATGCGTTAGGGGCATTGTTTGGGTGAAGAAGCATGTTGTCTCCGTGAAGTTGGATTCACGCTTCTTACAGATACCTCCTTTTTGACAGACCTCAATGATAAATTGGCGGCTGAAAAAGCCTATGCACCCAACCTCATTAAATCATCGGATATTTCTGGGACAAGAACGAATCCCATCGCTGGCAGTGATGCTTTGATCTGGTATCCGTTCACGGGGGTCTGAACAAGCCGCCCCTGTACCTCTTGACGGCCTACTCCCTGGTCAGGCAACCTCACCAGTGCATGGCTTGAAACGTTGCGGCATTCTTATCCAACCCCCTAACTTTTCTCCTGACCGTAACCGCATCTCGCTGCTCAACCTTCTTCGGGAACGGTTGCTTATTACTTAATAACGCCAGAACACAGAAAGGAGGCCAGAACGTTTTTGGCGCTTTTGATAAGGGAGGAATATGCCCGACGATGGGGCACCCGATTGACAGTTCCCAATAATCACCGCAGTATGAGCGGCTTCATGGATCGTTGAGGCGGGCACAGAGGCCCCATGAAATCCTTGCCTTGCCTATTGGATAAGGTTAAACTGGAAATTGAGGTGCCTATGGCCTATGACTGCCATTCAAATGAGCATCGAGATACCGTAAGATCGACATTTGCGGCTGGACTTGGTCCTCCCCGATGGATTTCCGATCGGTCATGCTGAGGTTCTGGTATTCATTTCCGTTGATGAGGAAACGGTCCCCCCCTGTCTGAACTTGCCGTCTGCTTGAAGGACAGCCCGAATTTCACGAACGATCCGATGGCGATTCAGTTTAGGATACGGACCGGTGTCTGGTAAGTGGATACCAATGCAATGTCAACAACTTAAGACGGAATACGATAGCTTCTTTGAAATTTTTATCAATGATACCAGCACCTCGCAAAATGCATTGCCTTATATATCGTTAACATTGTACTGTTAATGCCTGAAACGAAACGATCTGCACCGAAACGCGAGCCATCGGCACGATGGCCGAACGGAATGCCCGCCAAGGCGAGCTCGATGAGGCCGGTGCCTCTCCCGGAGCCTTTGCCTGGCGGCAACGGACGATTCAATCGAATCGACTATAATGTCGACATGGCAACCCGGTCGGAACGGAACAAGGCTACCTACCCGGAAAAGAACAAGGTGAAAAGAACAAGGTGAAAGGAACAAGGTGAAAGGAACAAAGTGACCCGCCCGGAACGGAACATGGAGACACGTCCGGAACGCGGCTAGCCGGGCCGATCCTGGCCGGAGGGCGGGATACCCGCCCGCGACAGCTATCCGGCCCGATCGCGCCATGACTGCCCGGCGCGTCAGCCACCCGGCCTGCGTCGGATGCCAAAGCGCTTGGGAGGGAAACATGACTGAGGACCTTTCGACTGAAGAGATCCTGGAGCTGGCCCGGAACGGGGAATTGCCTCACGGTTTCGACAGGTGGGAGGTGGCGGACGAGACCGGAACCACCGCCGCCCACCTGACGGCGGAGATGGGACTCTTGCCCCGGGGCTTCGACCGCTGGGAGCTCGCGGACGTCAACGGCAGGACCGTGGCCCATGCCGCGGCGGACCGCGGGGTGCTTCCGAAAAGCTTCAGCCTCTGGGAGCTCGCTGACCGCCGCGGCAGGACCGTGGCCGATGCCGCCTGGGAACGCGGGAGCCTTCTCGCGGAACGGGGCGAGTTGCCGATAGTCCCGGATCACTGTTACTTCATCCGCGGGGAACGCACGACGCTGGCGCATCTTTACGCCAGGGCCGGGCGGCTGCCGGCGGCCTTCGACCGCTGGGATCTCAGGGACGACGAAGGCGTGACCGTGGCCCACGTGTTTGCGGCATACTGGCGCCTCCCGAAGGAATTCCCCGCCTGGAGCCTCACGGACAGCCACGGCAGGACCGTGGCCCACCGGGCCGCCGAGACGTGGAATCTCCCGAAAGACTTCGATCTTTGGGATCTCGCTGACAGGGACGGCGAGACCGTCGCCCACACGGCCGCGAGACGCGGGCTGCTCCCCCCCGGCTTCGACCGCTGGGAACTCGCTGATGGCAAGGGCTGTACGGTAGCGCACGCGGCCGCGTATTCCCGCTGCATCCCGGAGGACTTCAGCCGCTGGAGCCTCGCTGACGCCAACGGCGTGACCGTGGCACACGTAGCGGCCGCTAACGGGATTCTCCCCGAAGACTTCAGCCTCTGGGACCTCGCGGACAACGACGGCGTGACCGTGGCACACCTGGTCACGATACCTTAATTAGCCATTCAAGTCCCGGCCTTACCCTGCCGATACGCGGAAGGTATGCTGAAATTCTTCACGCATAATAATCTACCGATTCGCTCCAGTCAAGCGAAATCGCGCGCAGGGAGAAAAAAAAATGGCGGAAAGAACAGGCACCATATACCACGGGGTCTACTACCGGGAACTGAAAGCCAGATTCCGCGGACGCCCCGACCGCACCTACGAGTTCTATATCCAGGAAGACGGGCGCAAGAAATGGTACGTCGCCGGACGGGCCAGCAAGGGCTGGGGCGCCAAACGCGCCTCGGAGATGCGGGCCGGGTATATCACGGGCGCCGAGGACAAGCCCGCCGAGGCGCTCACCGTCCGCGGCGCGGCGGACATCTACCTCGCCGCCCGCAAGGCCAAGGGCCAGCAGACCAGGGTCCCCGAGACCCAGTTCCGGAACTACATCTACCCGCACCTGGGGGAGAAGCGGAAGCTGCGGGACATCCGCCCGCAGGATCTCAGGGCCATGCACGACGCGCTCGCCGCGCGCCTCGCGGGGAACACCGTCCGCGGTGCGTTAGGCGTCCTCGGGGCCGCCGTGAGCCTCGCCAAGGAGACCGGGCGATACACCGGGACCAACCCCGTCTCCAAGGAGGCGGGGTTCCGGATCACCGTGCGGCCCGACCAGTGCGAGCGGTTCCTCACGCGGCCCCAGGCGGCGGATCTCCTGGCGGAGCTAGCCGTCGCCGCCCCGCTGTGGCACGACATGGCCCTGGTGTCCCTGCACACGGGCGCCCGCCTCACCGAGCTCATGACCATGCGCGTCCAGGATCTCCAGCCCGACGGGCTGAGCGCCGTCATCTCCGGCAAGACCGGGGGCCGCGACGCGCTGCTCCTGACGCCGGAGGCGGGCGCGGTCCTCGCCCGCCGCGCGGCGGGCAAGGGACCCGGGGAGCTCCTGTTCGGGCGCCACCAGAACCAGCCGTTCCGCAAGGCAGTCGCCCGCCTCGGACTCAACGCCGGGCTCGGCCCGGAACGCAGGCACCGCGTGTGGTTCCACACGCTCCGGCACACGTTCGCCAGCTGGCTCGTGGAGGCGGGCACCGACATCTACACCGTGCAGAAGCTCATGCGCCACAAGAACATAGCCATGACGCAACGGTACGCGCACGTGGGCCGCGACGGATGCAGGGCCGGGCTCGACCGCCTGCTCGGGCTCATGGCCGGGAAGGACTAGGCCTCCCCCGCGTCCGCGCCGTCCTCGATGTCCGGCGCGATGTCCGGCACATCCCTGTCATGCCGCGCCTTGAGCACGGATATCTCTTCCGCCGACATGCGGCAGTAGCGGCGGACCGTGCTGTAAGGTATCCCCGTCAGACGGGACACGTCGCCGAAGGAACGGTACCCGTCCGCGTAAAGCCGCACGGCGCGGTCCCAGTCCTTCCAGTTCGCCCGCACGGGCACCGACGCCGCCGCCCGCCTGCGCTTCCCGCCCCCGGAGACAAGCTCCTTCACGCCCCTTATCCGTTCGGACATGTGCGGCAGCACCTGCGTCACGACCGTCTCCACCGCCGATCCCAGTTCCGATACCCGCGCCTCAAGCGCGGCTATCCTTTCAAGCAGAGCGGACTCGCTCTCCGTCACGGGCATATGCCCCCCCTTTCCGGGCGCGGCCAGACCGGCCCGTACCGTCGTACCATGCCATAACAGGCCGTTGCATGCCAGCCCCGGCCAGCGGATGCTGGCCGGGCAGGGCGATTCTAACACGGCGCGGCGCCCGCGGCTAGCGAGGCGCCACGCTCAGGAAAAAGATACGGAACGTCATGCGCAGCGTGTGGCGCGTGTCCGCGGGGCCGCGCCAGTCCGCAAGGATGCGGTCCCGGTGTTCCGGGTACGCGGGACCCCAGGGGTTCCAGGCGAACGTCGCGCCCGCCTCCCCGCCGGGGAGCGGGAACGCCCGCGCCCGGAACGCCACGCAATGACGGCCCGAGTCCCGGAGCGCCGCGCACCGGCGGACGAACTCCGTCCGGTAGCGTTCCGCGGCATCCCACCGGAGCCCGATAACGGCGTCGCGGATCGCCGCCAGCTGCAGCTGGCTCCCCGCCTTCATCACGAAGGGCACCGCGCCGGACCCGGCAAGCGCCTGCGCCGAGGCGGAAGCGACGCACCGGGCCATGTGCCTGCGCAGGGGCGGGTCAAGGCGGTCGGGGACCGTCCTCTTCGGCCCGCGCCGGCCCGGCAGGGCCGCCCGCATCAGCGCGTCGCCCATCAGGCCGGGACCCATGACCGCCACGAACCCCACGCCGCAGGGACCCCCGCCCGGTTCCGGAACGTACTCGAGACGCCCCGCCTCGCGGTCGGACCCCAGCCATTCCGGTATGCCCGCGGCAAGCGTTTCCGCGACGCCGTCAGGGAACCGGGGGGCGCCTTCGGCGGGCCGCGGCATCACGGCTTCACCTCCGGGGGAAGCAGTCCCAGCACGGCCAGCGCGGCCCCCGCGTCGGGCGCGTCGTCATAGAACATGTAATGACGAAGCTCGCCCCTGTGCCTCATGTAGCCCACCGACACCTTCCCCTCCTTTCCGGCTCCCGTCACCTTGAAGGTCAAGGCGGTGTCCGACTCGCCGGGGCGAAGGAAGCCCGGCGCGCGGCCGTCGTGGTATTCCCAGAGCCACTCCTTCACGCCGGGCCGCGCCTCGATCAGCGCGGCCAGCCTGTCCCGGGTGAACCACGCCTCGAGGACCACCCCGTAGTCGGGCCATTCGGAGTCGTCCACCCCCATCCCCGGACCGAACGGGGCAAGCGCCCCGGCGATCGCCTGGACCGTCTTCATGGCAAGCTCCAGATCCTCCTCGTCTTGGAACCACTGCGCCCGCTCGAGCGCCTCGCGCCGCGCCTCTTCCCGGTCGAAGAGGATCTCGTCATACGATCTGTGCGGAAAGAATCCCATCCGTCACCCCTTTCCGGGGTCCCGGCATCCGGGACCCCGTCCATCCGTTGGTTAATCATATGCCCCCGGCTACGCCGCGAGCGCCAGCTTCAGGGCCGTCCGCTTGATCCGCGCGGCCTCCCCCGACAGCACCGAAAGGAAACGCGATTCCCCAGCGTCGCCCGTGCGCGGCGAGTACGTGCGCCCGTGGTCCGCGTATTCCGCCGCCGCCTGAAACCATCCGTAAGCCGTGCCCCGCACGCCCGGCAGGTCCGCCCCCGCCCCGGACTCGACCAGCGTCAGGATCGCCGCGCCCGCCCGCTTGTCCAGGAGCCTGGCTTCCGAAATGTCGCCCGCGTTGCGCACGCCCGAAAGCACCAGCTTGGCCGTAAGCTCCCGCGTCCGCTCCGCGCCCAGCGGCTTGGCCGCAAGGGCGGACATAAGCTCCCGCAGCTCGTCGTCGTAGGCCCTGCGCTCGGCCAATGCCGCGACCGAGGACTCGACCATCTCCCCCATGCTCGGGCTGTGCCTTATGCAGTACATGTTATTGGCGTTCTTCACCGCCATGTTGAGCGTGTTCGCGCACACCACGCGAACGTCCGTGTAGCAGATCTGCACCGCCGTCGATCCGTCGTTGGAATTCTTGAAGAGGAAGTAGCGCGTCACCGGGTCACCCGGGACGAACTCCTTCTCCCCGTCGCCCGCAAGCGCCCACACCAGGCGGCCCTCGCGCAGGGACCCGCAGGTCTCCACCCTCACGCCCGCCGTGCGGCAGAACATGTCCACCGCCCGGAACATGTCGGAGTTTTGAAGCGGCGTGTACAGCGGCCCCACGGTGCCCAGGCACACGCCGACGTCGTCGCGCATGATCCCGAACGTGTCCGGCACCAGGACCGGGGACCCGTCCGGTCCCTCGGCGTAGATCCTCGTCTTGCGGACGCCCCAGCAGAGCCCCGCGATCTCCTGCGCCTCGAACGTGTCCACGCCTTCCGGGACAACCTTGCCCAGCCCGTGCCAGGGCGCAACCCTTACGCTCATCATGCCGTCGTTGACCGTGATCCCGTGTCCCATATCAGTTTCCTTTCCGGGGCGCCGCACGGCGCCCCGCGTTCCGTGTTGAATCCCTCTGGCTCGGCCCGTCCGGACTAGGCCAGCCCGGCCCAGCGCACGAACGTTTCCGCTATCCCCGCCTCGATCTTCAGGATCGGATCGACGGGCTTGACAAGGAGCCCCGAGGAGACAAGGTCAAGCTCGTAGCCGCAGGCGAACGCCCCGTCCAGGTAATAGTCCGCGCACAACCGCAGCCCTTCCGTGCCCGCTTGCACACAGACGTAGACCTTAAGCCAGGCATGGCCCCGCCGCGATTTCAGGTGCTCAAGCTCCTGCACCCCCCGCCATTCGGCGGCAGAGTTGCCGTCATACGTGTCCCACGTGTTGATCACGCGGGCCAGCCGGGTCCGGCATACAAGACAGAGGTCCTCGGGCGGACCCTCTATCCTCACGGCCTGGCCCGTCGTGGCCAGGAGTTTGGCAATGCTTTTCAGCAGCCGTGCCTTGTCCGCGTCCGTGTACAGCGCATTCTCCATAACGCCCCCTTTCCGGGGCGCCGTCCGGCGCCCCGCGTTCCGTTGTTTCAGCCTTCCGGCTCGCCCCCGCGATCGGGATCTCAGTCCGCGCCGCAGGGGACCCCGCCCCCCGCCGGGCCGCAAGCTTCCGCCTCAGGCCCATCGAACTCCCGCATCTCCGCCGGGAAGCCCGCGCAGCCCAGAAGGGCCGCCGCCTTGTCAACAAGGGCGTCCGCGCCGATCCCGAAGGGCACCTCCGTCCACCCCGCCTTTATCGGCCTGCCTATCCGTACCATGCGGCCGCCGCCGCCCCACACCTGCGCCGAGACCGACAGCAGGGCAAGGTCCTCGTCCGACGCCAACACGTCAAGGGTAAGGCGGATCTCGCGCAAGCCGTCGCCAAGGCAGCCGCCGATCGACAGCGCAAGGGCCATCAAAGGCGTCCGGTCATCGCCGCCGCAGTCGCCGGGCCACCCGCCCGGCCACTCGTCCGCCAGCTTCTCCGGACGGTCGGGAACGAACTCCCCCGGCGTCTCCTCGGCGGCCCGGAGAAGCGACCACAGCCCTATCCTCCGGTACACCCGAGCCAGTTCCGGCGGGAACTCTTCCGGGACCCTGTCCGCCGCCGTCATCAAAGCCATGACCCCCGGCCCTATCGTAAAGACGAACGACATCCGTTCCGAAACTTCCGCCCCGAAGGGACCCGCACCGTCCGGCGCCGCGTTCACCAGCGCCCGCGCCTTCTCAACGAAATCCTCCGGCATTCTCAAAGCCATTCCGCTATCCTTTCCGGGGCGCCGCACGGCGCCCCGCGTCAATCGTGTTGGATGATTCTGGCTCGGCCCCCCGAATCGGGCCGACGCCGACCGACATGGTCGCTCCTTTCCGGGGCGCCCAGCAAGGCGCCCCGCGTCATTCGTGTCGAATGCTTCTGGCTCGCCGGGGATCCGCCTAGATGATCGTGCAGGCCCCGAAGTACACCGGCACCCAGCGGGGGACCGCGGCCCGCAGCCCAGCCGGGATCAGACCGCCAACCTCGAGGAAGGCACCCGCCGGATCGTCCGCATTCAGCCCGACGTAATCGCGCTCCAATCGCAACAGATAGCAGGGCGCCGGCGCGGGGCAGACCGCGCGCAGCCACGTCTCGGTCCAGTCGGGCACAATCGATACCTTCACCCGGACCGTGCCCCCCGCCCTGCGCACGACGCGGACCCCACGCCCTTGCCATGCCCGGCTCAGGCAGGACGCCGGAACCTCCGCCGTAACGTGAAACGCGGTGCGCCCGCAGTCGGGGCAGGAGCTTATCTCCGTCCCGTAACCCGCCGCCTCAAGCAACGCCCGCACCCGGTCCCGCAACGCCAAATCGCTGGGCCAGAAATCGATCCTCCGGTCACGCAACATCCGCAACCCCTTTCCGGGGCGCCGCGCGGCGCCCCGCGTCATATGTTGAATAGTTCCGGCTAGCAACGGCTAGCTGATACCTTCTGGCTCGCCCCCGGTCACACCGGGAAGCAGCTCCGGACGAACGCCCGGGCGGCGGCCTCCTCGACCGACATGCAGTCCGCACCGTCAAGGCAAGACACGTCAAGCGAGGCGAGCGTGGCCCAACGCCCGCAGAGCCATGCCCCGCCCAGCCGATAGTCAACGGAAAAGCCGTCCTCCCCGCCGCAGACCGCGCCCGCACGGATCTCCGCCTCAACCTCGGCGTCGGCAAGGTCCCCAGGCATACGGGACAGGTCGCCGACCGTCGCCCATCCCTCCGTACACGCCGCATCCACGACCGGACCGAGCCTTACCCGGACCCGGCAGCCAGTGTTCCGATACGTCCAGTTGCCGCTCGCGAGCGGCAAGGCCTCTATGCCAAGCTCCCGGAGCCCGAGCATCACCCAGCAGATCATCCCCAAAGAGCCGGGCCGTTCCGACGACAGCAGCATGACCGATCCCCTTTCCGGGGCGCCCCGCAAGGCGCCCCGTGTCATATGTTGGATAGTTCCGGCTAGCAACGGCTAGCTGATACCTTCTGGCTCGCACGGGCCAACGCCCGTTCCCGGCACTTGCAGTAAGTCGCCGAGACCCAGGTCGTCGCGTCGCAAGCCTCGTCAAGCGCACGGTCCGCAAGGATCCGGCGCCATTCCCGTTCCGACCTGCTGCCCGGGCGGGACCCGATCCCGTTCCGGACTTCCGACAGACGCTTACGCATACCCTCCTCGTGCAAGGAGTAAGTCAAAAGCCTGCGGTCCTCCGCCGGGGCCGTCACGCACATCTCCAGCTTGAAGCCCGTCAGCCAACGCACCGCGCTCTCGCACATGCCGATGATCTGCTCAAGCTCCTCCGCCGATATGTCGGGCCGCCCGTACTCATCCTTATGCCGCCACTTGACGTCGCAAGCGTCCGCGAACACCCCGCGCAGCCGCTCGGACACGGCCCGCGCCTTAGCGTAACCTTCCGGCAACCCAAACGTCGTCTCCATTCGGGACTCCTTTCCGGGGCAACGCCCCGCCGTTTCATAAACGCTTCTGGCTCGCCCCGCCCCCGCCGGGGGGAAGCCCCCGAAAAGGGGCCGCCACGGCCCGACAAAGGGCGGGGCATAAAAGACACGGGGCGGGGAGGAACGTCGCAGGACGCCCCGGTTCCGGGCGCTACGCGCCCAGCGCGGTCGCCGGGGGAATTCCCCCCGCCGCATTCCGCCTTTCAAAATTAGAAAAAATTCTGGATACTGGCTGGCTGGAAAACATCAGCCAAGAGCGATCGTCATTGAGACACAAGGGCTTCCGGCAATTCGGCTGGAATACATCAGCCAGTATCCAGATCCCACGGTCGTCATTGAGACATAAGGCCGCGCGTGAGTTTGGCTGGAAAACCCGGTTAAGGACACAGACATGCCTCAAACCCACGCCAGCACTAGCTTTCCTGCCCATTCGGCTGGGGTAAACCCCCGTTTTTGGAAACGAATACCATAGTGTTTTTTTTTAAAAATTATGCAAACGCCATTTTTGAATTCGCTGTATCATGCAGAATTTTATTTTTAAAACTATTGCGTGTACTATGCGTTCTGATTTTGTGTTTTTTTTTCTCATTTTGGGAAAAAAAAAGATCTCTTTCATTTCCAAAAACGAGGTAAAAATCCAGCCAGGAAATTTTCTGGCTATACTATATCTATCTAAAACTACTTGAATAGGTCTTAACATATAATTCCAGCCAGCTTTTTGTTTGGCTTTATGAGACAACGAGTTCCGTGTTTCCTGGATTCTGGACCTGTTTTTCCAGCCGAGCCAGCCGAGCCAAGCGGTGTGCTATGAGACATACGGAAAAAAACTTTGCTGGCCCACCAGCAGAATTATAATCGTGCGTTCACGCCCCCAGCCTGATTCCTGGCTAGGCCCACCGAATGTGGTAGAGTCAATAATGAAGTCCACAGACCCTGGCTTTAAATTTTATTTGCGCAATTACTTCAAATTTTAAAACCGTGTTTTTTTTGATTTTTTCAAAATTAGATCGTTCAATTCCTCGCCGGAAATCCATTGGCGGGGAGCGATCCCTTAATGCAATTCTAAGCAGTTAGAATTCAGTTTCCAACAAAAACGTCTAACTGATTCAGTGTGTTCTCAATTTAGAAAGAGGGCTTGCGCCCCCCCTTGC
This sequence comes from Deltaproteobacteria bacterium, assembly GCA_031263485.1. Lineage (GTDB taxonomy): Bacteria > Desulfobacterota > Desulfarculia > Adiutricales > Adiutricaceae > JAIRZX01. Next base: position 11,307 of record JAISFS010000036.1, read on the forward strand.
GGGGGGGCGCCCAGCAATGATTCTTGGCTAGACGAAGCAACCGCCGCAGTCTTCCACCATGTCCCAGATCTCCTCTCCCTCGTCGCGCCGACGGTCAGCCTCGGCCAGCTCTTCCCACGTGCCGAGGTACACCGAGCCGTCATAGTCCTCGATGTCCTCCCAGAAGTATTGCGGCTCCTCTCCCTCGTACTGGACGCAGCCCCGCTCCAGGATCTTCCGCTCTATGTCAAGGAGTATGTCGTCCAGGGCGTACTCGTCATCCATAAGCGCCGCGAGAAGCCCTTCGTCCTCAATGGCTTCCGCCTCCAGCGGCAGCCCGGACCACACCGTCGCCGCAAGCGTCATCTCATCCTTGCTTAGGATGGCCGGGATGTTCTTGACGTAATCCGGGTTCAATGCCAGAAGGCGGTTGTCGTATCCGTTGAATTGGTACCACATCATCAGGCTCCTTCCGGGGCGCCCTTCCCTCCCGGGACCGGGCGCCCCCGTTACAGTGCAATCCGCCGCTAGAATGTCGGCATCATCGCCATCAGATCCCCCGCCGTCATCGCCATCAGCGTGCCGTCGCGCCTCAACATAGGGATGTGCTCTTCCCCGTCCGGTCCCGCGATCCGCGCCTGGAGCAACAGCCTTATCTCCAGCTCCTCCTGGCGGGCGTAAAACGATTCCTGAGTCGGGAAATCCTCAAGGGTTGCGCCGTCCGGCATGTAACCCCGCAACACCGACAGATCCGCCGGCGTGAATAGCGTGTCCCTGTTGGTCACGTCGGCGCGGTCAAGCATCTGGGACAACGCTTCCCCCGCCTCCAATACCTGAAACATGGCTTGCTCCTTTCAGGCCGTCCGGCCTGAATGCTTCTGGCTCGCCCCGGCTATACCGCGGCCCCCGCCAGCTCCGCCTCGGTGTAGAGAGTCCAGGCCGCGCCGTGCCTTACAGGGACCATGAGGTCGCCGTCAAGGTAAATCGACAGCCCGCCGTGGGCGGCGTGCGTGCATACGCGGTCAAGGATCTGCCTACGCAACGTCTGATAGGTCGGGCCGCCCCCCTTCCAGAGCTTGCGGGCGTCGGGATCCGTAAGCTGGTCGGGATCCTCCGCGCGGAGGAAATCGATCCCGGCGGGATCGATCACGGCGTCAAGGTACGGGATCTCCGTCCTCGCCAGGGCGGAGGCGTCGACGTGCCCGTTGTTCGGGCTAAGTGCTATCATGGCATCCTCCATTAAAGTGGCTGTGCAAGCTGGGGCATCCGGCCCCGATTCATTCTGGCTCGGTTAAGGTATAGCTTAGGCAGTGCAAGTGTTTTTCGGTTAAGGGCGCCCGCCGCTTTGGAACGGCGGGCGCGGGCCGGCCTTGGCTACAGTCTGTCGAGGACCAAGGCGGTGATCTTGCCGTCGTCGTCTGTGTCAAAAATCACGCGGTCCTTGCCGTATTGCATCTGTATCGTGCGCATGTGCGTTATGCTTATGCCGCGGCCCTGCCAGAAGCGCGTCCGGTAATACGCGACGTCGCGGTCGATCGCGGCCTTGTAAAAGGCCTTGCACGACTCCTCGTCCTCGCCCTGGCGGTATAGTGAGTCCGATGCCTCGGTGGCTTCCCAGATAACCCTGCCCATCGCGAGGTCTGCCTCGTCCTCGGTCCAGCCCGCCTGAATCAGGGCGTCGCGCTGGTCGGCGACTAAGAGAGTGATCGGCTTGACGTCCTCGGCGATCTCTGGCGGTGGCTCCTCGCCGTAAATATCGGACGCGCGGATAAAGATCTGGTCCATAACGGTCTCTCCTTCCGGGCCGTCCTCGGCCCGCTATCATCTGGCTCGCCCTTGCGAGCGTCGGCTGTCCTATGCTGGGCCCCTTGGCCCCGGTAATTTCTGGCTCGGTTCGGATATACTTTGTGCGCTAAAATTAGTTGTTGGTTCCCGGCGCCCGCCACCGTGCCGTGGCGGGCGCGCTAGGCAAGGCTAGTCCCTGCCGTTGTCTATGACCGTGTCGCCGATCCGCTGGAAGCGCCGCTGAATGTCCCGCGCCGTGTTACATGCCGCGGACTCCATGCATTCCCAGGCGTCGCGCTCCTTCCAGCGCCCCTTTGCCTGTAGTGCCCAGCCGTGCGCTTCCCTAAACAGTAGGCAAAACGCCTGGTCAATCTGCCCGTCCGTCCAGTCGCCCGCCTTTAGGATCCGGCGCGCGTCCTCCGTTAGGGACTCGAGCATGTCAACCTCATCCCAGTCGCCATACTCAATGTTGTAACCGTATTTCGGCGGGAACTCCGGGTTAATGTGCATCGCGCCTCCTTTCGTTTTGGCCGCCGAGGCAACCGCCCCGGCATGTCATCATCTGGCTCGCCGGGGCCGTCCCGGCCTTCAATCAATGGCAGGGCACCGCGCCCCGCCTTCCCCGCCGAGGGTTGCCCCCCGGCATGCC
>JAISFS010000039.1 GCA_031263485.1 Deltaproteobacteria bacterium
CCGTCCTTTTCCACAGCGGATATCTGACGATTGACCGCCTGATTCTCGAGAATATTGGCACCGAACGGGAACCGGACATGGAGGAAATGTTCACGTTCAAAATCCCCAACAGGGAAGTAGCCCGCCACTACAAGTCTTTCTGTTTCCAGCAGATTTTCGGCAGAACTCACGAAAATTTTATCGCGTTCTCGGAAAACCTGATGTACTCCCTGCTGAAAAAGGACTCCGTGAAAATGGCGGAGATACTGGGAGGCCTTCTTTTCGGAATCGTCCACAGGCACCACGAACCGGACGAAAGCTTCTACCATTCCATGTTTCAGGCCTCTTTCGTCGCCGCCGGGCTTGAAGCCAAGAGCGAGCTGGGAGGCTCCAGGGGCAATTCCGACATAGCCATTTTCCTAGACGGTAGGGTACGAGTGGTGACAGAGCTTAAATACGTCCGGACGGACGAGAAGTCCGCCAAGAGCGGCACGGACCGCGCGAGAGAGGAGCTTGAGGCCGCTCTCGAAAAGGCCGAGAAGGCCATAAGGGAGAAGAAGTACGCCGAGCCTTTCAGGCTCGCCGCCAGCGAGATAATCTGCCTGGCTTTGGCTGTCCGCGGAAGCGACGAGGTTGCCGCGCGTTTCATGACACCGGATGAACCTGACGGACAGTCGGCCTGATGAGTCGCGAACGGCAGACTTAGAGCTACTGACATTCCGGCGATCAGCTCAACATTGGAGTCACCTGTCCCTACTTATTGGGCGTCCGCCACCGTTTTCACGGACGACAGGCATGTTGTTTCCTGCCATGCATGACGGAACCGTAATAAATCGGTGCAGCATTTCTGGTCAGGATTCCACATCCCTCATCAGCTCCAGGGTATCCGTTCACGGGGAGGTGCGGTCCGCACGCTCCGGGAAGCCGGCCAATTCTCTTCCGGGGCCCGGCCGACCGTCCTCCCCGCCGGGTCATGACCCGCACCGGCAACCAAAATTCCCCGCCCCTGCCGTTCGGCAAGCCTGTCTATGGGGGGGAGGGGAAGCGCCGGTCCGGGTGCCCGCCCCGCTTCCCCCGTCATTCGTAAGCCCTCAGCCCCTGACCTCCGACGGCGTCCCCCAGGAGCTCGGTGACGCTCTGCGGCCCTTCACGGAGAATCGGCCCGGCCAGATGTCTCCTGTCCCGTAATGAAGGCTGCCCCTCAGATCATCTTTCCGTTTATTGAGGCTAACCTCCGGTAATCGTCTCCCGGCAACGCAGGCCAAGTTCCTGGCAGATAAGACCCTGCCCGCGGACGGGTACGGAGGGGGAGGTTTGCCCCCTCTCACCCCCCCGTGAACGGATACCACTACCGGGGTACCGGCCCGATCCTGAGCGTTGTGGACGAGTTCACTGGGATAGTTACCCCGGGCTTCGTGTTCCTCCTCACCCGGGGCAGGGAGCTGGGAATGGCCACGGTGGCGGCCAGCCGGGACTTCGCGGGCAAAGCCGAGGCTGACCGCAAGTGCGCCCAGCAGATAGCCGCGAAAACCTCGGTCAAGGTGTTCATGCGCATGGCGGAGGCGGAGCGTACCTGGGACCTTCTGAGGAGACTCGCGGGGGACGAGGCGGTCATGGAGACCACCGGCTTCAGGCTCACGCCGAGCGGGCTCACGACCGACGTATGGCGGGACGACTTCCGTGCGCAGCCGGCACGGCGCGATCTGGTGCATTTAATCGATCTCCTGGAGCAGACCGAGGGCCACTGACTGCTGGGCGTGGTCTTCGCCAGGGCGAGGCTCTTCCATGCGGGGCCGGATCTCGCCGGTGCCGTAATGCGGGTACCCTGGTTTCTGGAGATGGAGCCCATGTGAGGGGGTTCCGGAACGGAGGGGCGTGTGAGGCGGCGGAACGGAGGAACGAAGGGACGGCGGTATGGAGCGTGAGGCCGGAGGAACGGAGGGACGGCGGAATGGAGCGTGAGGGCGGAGGAACGGAGCGGAGGGACGGCGGAGCAGAGCGTGAGGGCGATGGAACGAAGGGACGCGAAGAACGACGGAGTCATCCCCCTGCCTTTGAAGATTAACACGTTTGCGATACGTCTGCTTCGGCATATTGAACCGTACGGCTTTACGACAAGAAGATCCATCCAGTCTTGCGACCGTGACTTCGCCTCTCTGCCGTGAAGGCCATCGAGAGGATTGCATCGCGCTTCCGCGCCGAGGGTATCCCGCCATCCGCGCTCGCTTGACTCGAGCGGGGCCAAGGCGCACGTGAAGGCGGGCGTCTGCCTGCCGTTGGGCTCTTTTCAGGAACATTACCGGGACGATGCCGAAAGTGATCCGCCGCGGAGCGATTCGGAGACATTCGTCTTGTTCAGGATGCTCTCCGCGGCTGTCGCGAGGCTTCGGATGAGCCGCGAGAACCGTATACAGGCATCTCCCCAGGGTAACCATGAAGGCAATCGACCGATTCAGTGCTGAGGAGACGGCAAGGCGTTTCCAACGGATGCGGGGATATGTCGCGTCCGGCGAAAAGGACCGCATCACCGCCAGCAATGAAATCAACACGATCTAAAGGCCAGACGCCGACTTTCCCCTGGTAAAGGCCGCCAAAGCCGGGACCAACCGTGCCGATACAGGGCAAAGCCGGAAGCCAGGAATTTTCGTCTTGCCGTAAAGTTGCTTCACTTCAAGATCATTCGATCTGGAGTGACAAGGCAATGGCTTCGCCACCCATCTTCCCTCTTCCACGACCGGGAGGGGAACAAAAATTTTGAAAGCATGGGTCATCCCTGATTAGTGATCTCTTGTCCCTCGCTTTGGCCGATGCGACAACCCGCCTCGTCCTCCGCAATCTCGGCCCCCTGCCCTCGGGGAAATTGAAAGGAGGCGATTCCGCCGTCTCCCGCCCGTCGCCGAAGGGGACAAGTCAGGCGAGGACAGTCCCCGGGACCGGTTCGAGAGGTCATTTCTGTCCATGATCCCTGCCGCTCGAAAGCCTCCGCAAGGTACTGATGATTCTGGTCGGAATGCGAGACCGTCCCCGGCAAGGAGGACAGTAACCACATCGTCACGATGCGAGCGGCCTGTGCGGAAACGGTGGCTTTGACACGCCCCTGCATTACCCACTGAAATAGCCGGGCGGGGGAGTCCAGGGCCGATTTGCAGTTCACACGCTTGTTGCTTTGAGCCAGATTTCTGATATAATGGTTTCATCCGGCAGGGCAGGGCCGAACCGGCCATTGGCCGCCTGGCCTTGCGGAGCCATTGATCGGTTCGTTCGGCTTGCCTTTACCAAAAAAATAGGGATTTGCGGAGTGAGCATGGAACCAAAAAGCCTACCCCTTAACGATGTTCCCTTTCGAGAGATCGTAGAGGAGGACTATCTTTACGCCGACAAAACCAAATATATCCACAAGATGATCACAGAGAACAAGTGCTGTTTCCTGTCCCGACCCAGGCGATTCGGCAAGACGCTTCTGCTTGATACCCTTGACGAGCTGTTTCAGGGCAACAGAGAGCTTTTCGAAGGCCTGTGGATCGGAACTCCAAACAAATACGAGTTCAAGAGGCACCCGGTACTGAGATTCAACATGGCATACTCCAAAATATCCTCCAAGAAAGACCTTGAAGACAACATCGAGGACGATTTAAGAGATGCCGCAAAAATCGAAGGCGTGGAAATCACTTCGAATTCCTACGGCAGGATGCTGGGTGAACTTCTTAAAGGATTTAAGGATAAATACGGAGTTAGCACCGTCGTCCTGATCGACGAATACGATGCCCCTGTCGCCAGGCATATTTCCAACCAGAGACTTGCCGCAGACAACTGCGATGT
>JAISFS010000085.1 GCA_031263485.1 Deltaproteobacteria bacterium
GCATGCCCCCGAGATTTGGCTCGCGTGGCAAAGCCGAGCCCCAATGCCGGCCGCTGACTCCCGGTGCCGCGAAAGCATCCTGCCCGAATGGATGACCCCCGGCTCCGGCGAGTGACTAAAGGACCGGTTCCGATTGAATGAATGATCTTTATTGTTTGCAAAGCAATGTCAACAACTTAAGATGGGCGGTGTCTGGCAAAGGACTGATATCATTAATGAAAATATCTAAGAAACACTCGATCTCTGCCTCAAGTTGTTGACATTGCTATGAAAACCCCTTTCGAGCTCCATGGAAGTCAGAGCCGGGCCTGAATGAATAAACGGTCTAAAATCGGACTGTCAAGTTCGATTCCACTGCAAAAACCTCCCCCTCGACAGAGAAACGGAACGCCATGCGGCCATCGCATCGGCACCCTCGCGCTTAAGCCTTAAACCACCGCCCGTCTGCGCACCCTTTACCCGGACGCTCTGCCCTCTAATGACTGCCAGGAGGCGAAGGCGGGGTTTTTGCGGTGGAATCAAGTTTATCATTGAGAACAAAGCGCAATAAGGGCGAAGGAAGCTCCGGGGGGAGGACCCTTGCCCAAAAAGTGTCAGAATCCCCCGTTTTTTCCCTGATTTTCGTCGCGCTTCTCCCGTCGCCGCCTCATTTGGCCTTGTTTTTGCGTTTCCAGGCCACGATTCGCAAGAGGCTGGTCGCCACGGCTATCATCCTGACCGCGAGAGTCGCCCTCCTCATCGAGAAACTCCATCGGGAAATCGCCGAGGCTTCCGGGCAGCCTCGCCGGCGTTGCCGAAACTATGACGGGCATGGCTGTCTTCACCCCGGCCCGGCGCTCGCGTCGGCCAAGAACCCGCAACCGGTCGAAGCCCTGCGGGTTGGCAAGCCCGTGGTTGGTTCCAGCCGGGAGAGCGCCGGATTGCCGAAGCTGGCGGTTCCCGAGGGCAGGGGGTACTGGGCTTGTTGCCCGCCTCTCGCGGGAGTCGTCCCCTGTCGATCAGGATTGTTGACTCGCGGTGCGTCTGCGACTCGTCTCAGGGAAGACTGACTGCGCGAAGGACCTGGCGGATGGCGGCTCGCCGGAGGCCCGCGGCAGTCGGGACCTTGACGGGAAGACTCACGGACGAACGCCGAAAAGTCCGGGAAGAGCGCCGGGAATCCTGAGAGTGCTCCTGACCAGGACCGCTGGCCAGGACCGGATGATTGGAACGAGTTCCGCCTTGTCGGCACTCTTTCTCGATATCGCACCTCCCGCGTCATCGCATCCTCCGAGACTCGAACGACTTTGCGTATCCGCCCATTGTGGTATAATTCTGGCGATTGCCCTCTTTCCCGGAGGCGGCTTTCCGCCGCCTCCGGGAAAAAGGGGCTCCGTACCCGTCCATACTCGCAACCGCTCAACGGACCTGGCCTGCCTGGCTTTCCAGGCGTGTCGGGCCTGCATGGCTTTCCGCGTCCATGCCTCGCCCATAGGCCTGCCGGACCTGCCGGGCCTCCAGTCTCCTTTCCGTCCGGACCAATCTGGTCAGCTTGTCCGTCAAGGCCACCCGTGCCGGAGCGACTTCGAAACCCTCCCGACGGCCCGCCCGCATATTCGCTGCCTTCCGTCCGGGTTTCCGCGCCAGGCCGACTTGCCCCGCGCAGCCGAGAGGCGCCCCGCCTCTTCGCCGCTTATTTTTAGACCGTCACGCCGGAACCGGTCCGCCTTCTCCCGTAGCCCGACCCCGACCGCATGGGCTTCCGGCCCCGGCGGACAGCCGAACGCCGACCGCCGTCGGCGCGTCTGGAGGGAACTTGTTCCGCCCTGGCTCCTCGATAGTCCTGCTCCTTTTGTGCCTCACGGCTCAGGTCATCGCCTGGAGGCTGTGCCTGCGCCGTTCCGACAACCGCTGGTTCAAGCTGGCGGTGCATGTGGTGTTCACCGCCTTCAACCTGGGCTATCTGGCGGTCTTCTACCTCGTCCCACGGGGCGGCATGGACGGGGAGCTCTGGACCTGGGTGGGCCGTCCAGCCATCTCCTGGCAGGCGGTGCATGTCCTTGCGGTGTTGCCTGCGGCCGGCATCGCCTGGATCCTGTACCTCGCGTCCCGGGCCATGTTCCGGTCGATCCGCTGGACCGTCCGGCGGCTTCTCCGGAAGGCGCCCGACGGGGCCCCCGCCGAGGTCCTCCCGGAGGCGGTCGGACCCGCCTCTGCCGGAAAGGGCGCGGCGGCCCCGGACGCCCGCGAGGGGGCTCCGGGTTTTCTGGCGTCCCTTGGGCTCCTGCCCTCCGGCGCGGTCGGGGATCTCGCCGACCCCGCCGCCGCCAAAGATGCCCCGGAGGCCCAGAAGGCGCCGAAAGGACGGCAGGATCCGGCCTTCAGGGAGTCCCGCCGCGATTTCGTGCGCTACGCGGGCTCGGCCGGCATCCTGGGCATCCTGGGCCTCGCGGGCTACGGCGTCTTCCGCCAGACGGCGGCGCCGGTCGCGCGGCGCCTCTCCCTGAGTTACCCCTGGCTTCCCCGCGAGCTCCACGGCTTCACCATCGCCCACCTCACCGACTTTCACCTGGGGCTGTGGTCGAATCCCCGCGAGATGGAGCTGGCCGTGGAGCGGGCGGGCCTGGAAAAGCCCGACATGGTAGTCTTCACGGGCGACATGGTGGACAGGTCTCCCGATCTCGCGCTCGCGTACGGCAAGCCGGTTTCCGAGCACCTTTCCAAGGCGCCCTACGGCGTCTGGGGGGTATTGGGCAACCACGACCACTTCTCCGATCCGGCCCGCATCGCCAGGGGCCTCGCGTCATCCGGCGTGAAGGTGCTCCGCGAGCGGCGCGCGAACGTCGGCGGCCTCCCGCTGAGCCTGACGGGCCTCGATGACCAGGGCGTCAGGGGCTCGTGGCTCAATCGCAGGCAGACGGCGGACGAGAACTCGAAAAACATCCTGGACTTCTCCAGGGTGACGGGCCCCCCCGAGCGCCCCGGCGACTTCAGGATCCTCCTGAACCACCGCCCGGAAGGGTTCCGCCAGGCGGCCGAGGACGGGGGCTTCGGCCTTTACCTGGCCGGGCATACCCACGGCGGCCAGTACTCGTTCCCCAACGATCCGCAGGTCAACCTCGGCGCGATGGTCTGGACGTACACCTCGGGGCTCTACAGCGGCTGGGACTCGCATCTGAACGTCTCCTGCGGGCTCGCCTCGGTGGGCATACCTTTCCGCTTCGGGCCCTGGCCGGAGTTCTCGGTCATCACCCTCTTGAGGGGCCCGGCAGGCGGCAAGGGCCCGCGCGGCGCCTGACTCCTTACCCGATGCCGCGCCGTGGAGGGTCTTGCGCAGGACCCTCGGGCGCCAGGCGGCATCCCGCGAGCCGTGCCGTTCGGCGGCGGCCAATGGGGCGGCTACGGTCGCGCGAACGGAAACGGGGCGGGGAAGGACTTAGGCCTTCCCCGCCCCGTAAGCGTTTCAGTTTCAAAGGAACTTATCTGCTTTTCAGGAACCACCGCGGCTTTCCGGAAACAATCGCGGCTTTCCTGGAACCACCTGCGGCTTTCCGAAAACAATCGCGGCTTTCCGGAAACAATCGCGGCTTTCCTGGAACCATCTGCGGCTTTCCTGGAATCACCCGCGGCTTTCCTGGAACCACTGCGGTTTTCCGGGAACAGTCGCGGCTTTCCCGGAACCACTGCGGCTTTCCAGGAACAGTCGCGGCTTTCCCGCGATCCCTGCGGGATATCCGGCAGCCCTCGCTTCAGTAGTCGATTTGCCGCTCCATGACCGGCACGAAGCCGCTCTTGCCCACCCCCGCCAGATTTTCGCGGGCCAGGGCGTAACGGGCCTTGGCCAGGTTGTACCAGCGGCGGGCCTCGGCGGGGTCGCGGCTCACCGCCTCCCCCAGCGCGTAGAAGGCCCCCATGTCGTTCTGGCCCCTGGCGGAGGGCGGGCTCTTGGCCGCGGCGCGGCGGGCCCACTCCACCGCCATGAGCGGATCCCGCCCGGTCCCTATGCCCGCGCGGTACAGCGCCGAGAGGTTGGCCATGGCTACGGAGTCCCCCGCCTCGGCGGCCTTCCGGGTCCACTTGAAGCAGTCGGAGGTCCCGGCGCCGAAGTACCACCATTGCTCCGGCGGGCTGCAGCCGGCGGCGGCCAGGAGGTTCATGGCGGGCGTGAAGCCCTTGTCGGCTGCGTCCTTGAGCCACCTTGCGGCCTCGGGGAGGCGCCGCTCACGGGCGGACACCCTGCCGCGGATGTAGAGGAGCCCCACCGCCGTCTTGTAGAGGGGCTTCAGGTCGTCCGGTGCCTCCTTCGCCAGGCGGCGGATGTCGGCGAAGCGGAGGGCCATAACGTCCATGGCCCTCTGTGCCCCCGCCCGGTCCGGGGCCCGGCCGTCCAGGCCGTTCTCGAAGATGATGCGGGAATAGAAGGCCCCCCTGATGTCCCCCCGGGCCAGGGCGGCGGTCAGATCCGGGGCCGCCGCGAGGTAGTTGCCCCTCAGGAACTCGTCCTCGCCGGGGATCTTTTCGGCCTTCGCGGGCTCGCGGGCGGCCGCGGCGCTAGGCCGGTAAGCCGCCGGGTCCGCGGCGCCGGTAAGGCCGGTTGCCGGGACCATCGCGTTGACCTGAGGCCCGGGAGCGGCCCGGGACGAGACACGTTGCGTCAGGGGGTTGGACGCCGCGGCCCCGGAAGCCCCATAAGCCCCATAAGCCGAAGACGGGTAGCTTTCCGGCGGGTAGGCTGGGCAAGGCTCGCAGGCGGGGCAGGGCGGGCATTGGATTACGGGCGTCCCCTGGGGACAGGGAGGGCACTGCACCGTCGGGGGGGGCTGCGCGGCCCCGTAGGCCTGCGTCTCGCCGGAGGCGCCTTGAGGCGCTGCGGCGTTGAGGTCCTGCGGGGCGGCGTAGGCGTTCCGCTGCGCGGGGACGTAACCCTGGAGCGTCGCCCCGGAACCGGCCTGTCGCGCTGTCTGGGCGGAGCCTCGACCGGAGTCGGGCAGGGGCTCTTCCCTGACCGACTGCCCGGAGAAGGGCATCCAGGAGGGCAAGGCGCAGCCGGGCAGGGCCAGGGCGACGGCGAGCCCCAGAACCGCCGCCAGGCGCCCGAGGCCCGCCCGGCGCCGCGGGCGCACGCGCGGGGCAGGCTTCCAGCCCCGGTATGGGGAGGCGGGCATGGCCTGTCCGGCGGGCGCTACGGATCCCGCAGGCGTCCCGAAAGGCGCGGGGCGCGTCCCTGAAGCTGTCCGGGTCAGTGCCGTCAGTGCCATGTCCTTCCGCTCCCGGCCCGCCCCCGGAGGCGGACGGGGCGGCCTACATGCCTTCGGCGCGCTCCTCCAGGAGTCGCCTGTTCAAGATGAAGGCGCCCGCGACCTCCTCCCGGATGAGCCCGGAGACCTTGAGCTCGCCCAAGGCCCGGGAGATGCTCTCCGCCGTCACCCCCAGGTGGCGGGCCAGCTCGGCCTTCTTAATCGGCAGGCGGCACCGGCCGTTCTCCTCGGGGAGCTCCAGGAGGTACCCCGCCAGGCGGGGGAGAAGCTCCTTCAGAGAGCCTTCCAGAAGGCCCGCGAAGTGCTGGAGCCTCGCGGAGAGGACCCCTATGGTCGCGAAGGCGAGCTCCGGGTTCTCGCCGATGAGCGAGAGCATCGCGTCTTTGGGGAAAAAAAACGTGAGCGCCGCCGTCAGCGCCGCGCTGGAGGCCGGGTAGCCCTGGCGCTGGAAGACCGCCGCTTCCCCGAAGAGCTCGCCTTCCGCGGCGATCTTGAGCGTCCTCTCCTTGCCCGAGGGCTCGGAAACGAAGATCCTCACCTTGCCCCCGCCGACCAGGTGGAAGCCGGAGGCCTTGTCTCCCCTGGAGAAGATGAGATCCCCGGCCTTCCAGTTCCGGGCCACGGCGAGGGCGGCCAGGCGGCGGTTCAGCTCCTCCGGGAGCGCCTCGAAGAAGGGGTACCCCCTCATGGACGCCAGGAGCACCTCGGGGCTCGGGGGCTTCTTCCGCCCCCTTTTCCTTTCGGAAGGTTTGTGCGATTTCATAAAAATCCGGGGGGGCCGCCGGAAGGCCGGTTGCGGACGCGGCCGGCCGGAAGCGCGGAGGCGGCGGGGCCGGGTCGCGGAGGCCGCCTGAGAGCGGGGGGCCCGCTGAACCGGGACTCAGGGAGATCAGGGATGCACTTATTCTGGGGTATCGGCCCGGGGCCATGCAGAGGCGGTACCCTGGCGCCGATGCGATTGTCGGAAAAAAACGGGGACGAAGGATTGATCCACGTCAATTGTCCCGACCATCGCGGCAGGGGCCAGCGGGAAGCGCCGGGAGCCCTGGTAGTGATCAGGGAGTCTGGCACACTGGGAGCCCCTGACGTTGTCTTGGCGGCTTCCGGGGTGCACCGGGGAGCCCCTGACGAGGCCGGTGAGGATCCGGGGCGCACCGGGAGCCCTTGACGAGGCCGGTGAGGCTCCGGGGCGCACTGGGAGCCCCTGAGGAGGCCGGTGTGAGGCTCTCGTGCGCACCGGGAGCCCCTGACGTGGCCGGTGGAGGCTCAGGGGAGCGCGGGGGACCAGGACGGCGCCGTGGATGCTTCAGGCGGGAGCGAGGGCTCCTGAACGTTCTTGAAGGCTTCCCGGACGAGCGGGCCGTCCCGGAAGGCTGCCGCCGATGGGGCGGACAGGGCGGCCATGCCGCGCCCGGATCAGGAGCCGGGCGGATCGTAGTAAAGCCCGCGCGGGCGCTCTCTCAGGCGGTCCCAAGGCTCGTCCGGGGAGGCGGCCCTGTCGTAGGGCTTGGTGAAGTACTCGCCGTTCCAGAAAAGCGGGATGAGCTTGAACTGCGGCAGGAAGCTCCCGCAGGAGTGGGCGTTTATCGAGGTTACCGTAACGATGTCCAGCGCGTTCCGGTCCTCGGTGGAGGCGTGGCAGGTGAGGCAGGGCACGAAATCCCTGTCGATGGCCGCCAGGTCCCTCCGGGCCAGGGTGTCCTCCAGGGTGTCCCGGGTCACGAAGTCCAGGACGCCTATGGGCGGGATGTAGTCGTGGGTGCGCACGGGCATCATGGCCCGCGAGATTCCGGCCTGGTACACGAGCAGGTCGAAGGCCGGGCGCGAGGGGAGCCGCTCGAAGGCGGTGGAGGGCCCCGAGGTTTGGCGGCTCCGGCACACTACGAAGGCGTCCGGGGCCCCGGGCTTCCCCTGGAAGAGCTTGTAGACGATGGGCGAGCTGTGGACGCCCATGAGCGTCACGGCGGGCTCCTTGATTTCCAGGAAGTAGCCCTCCCGCGAGGGTGCGGTGTAGCCGCCCAGGGCGGCGCTGTGGCGCCGGACGAGGTCCTTGCGCTGATCGGGCGTGAGCCCGTAGGCGTTTTCCGGGGGCGTCTGCAGGAACAGGTCCAGGGCGCTCCAGGCGAGGAGCCCGTCCGCGGCGGCAAGGCTCGCGACCGCGGCCACGGCTACGGCGAGCGTCGCGGCTCCGCGCCCCGGCGGGGCAAAGGCCGCGCCCGGCCTCACGCGTCCCGCCCCTTCCGGCGCGCCAGGACGAAAAGCCGCGAGCCCCACAGCCTGTCGTGGATGAGTTCCGGCGTGAGTTCCGGGACGAAGGGGGCGGCCTCGCCCCGGTAAGGGTCCTGGAAGTCCAGGTGGTTGTTGATGGCGCCCAGCTCGGTCAGGAGCGTCTCCATCTCGAGGATCTCGTAGTCCAGCGACTCCAGAAGCCGCGTGAGCGACCCTGCGTTGAAGTGGTTCAGGTGCGAGTGGCCGCCGAAGGTGTGGCTCTTCTCGTGGAGGATGCGGGTCACGAGCGAGCCCGCGTTGGGCACGAGCACCAGAAGGAGGCCGCCTTCCGCGAACAGCGGCGCCACGCGGGCGAGCGTCTGCCTCGGCTCCGCCAGGTGCTCCAGGACCTCCCAGAAGGTGACGAGCTCGAAGGCGCCGTGCGGGACGTCCGAGAGCTCCAGGGGCTTCACGATGACCTGGTAGCCCTCGTCCAGCATAGACTGGGCGCTTTCGGTGTTTATCTCCACGGCGGTGGCCTTCCAGCCGCGGGCGCTGGCCGTCCGCACGAAGGTGCCGTTCCCGGCGCCCATGTCGAGCACGTTCCCCGGGACGCCCCGGGCGAGGTGGGCCTCGGCCGCCTCCAGCCCGTAGGAGAACTTGAGGCGGTCGAGCTCCTCCTGGGGGCCGGAGTTGAGGACGCTCATCCAGGCGAGCTCCTCGCGCCAGTAGCGGAGCATCACGTCTTCCCGCAGCACGAGCGAGACGTAGATGAGCCCGCATTCCGGGCAGCGCACGTGCCTGAAGCCGCCCTTCACGAAGAGGCCGGGACCGGGCGGGGTGGAGCAGACGGGGCAGGAGCGCGGGCGCACCAGATCGGGCCGCAGGAGGCCCGTCTCCGGATCCACGAACTCCTGGAAGGGTATCCTGGCCGCCCTGTCGCGGCCGGTCTCCCTGTTGAACCTCGCGGTGCCGTAGACCAGGGCGCCGTCGAAGGCGTTCTTGCGCTCCAGTCGGGCTTTCTTGTCGTTCAGCCAGTCCTGCGCGGGACTCATGGGCTACTCCGGAAGCGCTTCGCGCCGGAAGGCTTGAGGGGGCATGGGCGGGGAGGGACCGTGCTCCGGGTCGCCCGGAAAGGGCGGTCCCGGAGTCTGCCCAAGGGGGGATCTTGGCTCTGGGGTTGGAAGCGGGATGGGGCCGCGCCTGCGCACGGCCTTGGCAGGTATTCTACAAGAAAAACCGGCGTCGGGAAAGCTCCGGGGTTCCTGTCGCGTCGGCGGGGCCCCGGCACGGCAAGGCCCCGCATGGCCCCGCAGGACGCGGAAGGCCAGGATCCGGCCTGAGCCTTGACTAACTCCGCCGGGAAGGCGGCGGCGACGGGCGGCGGCGGGCCGGCCGGGGCTCGCGGCGCCTGCGGCCTCACTCGAAATCCACGTATCTGTTCACCCCTTATCAGGGGTCAGCGGCTGCAATGAAGCTGGACTACGCCGCCGTCGTCGGGGGGAGGCGGCATCGTTGCCGTCCTCCGTATCCGCGATGTCCCGTCCGCAGGG
>JAISFS010000091.1 GCA_031263485.1 Deltaproteobacteria bacterium
CCCTGCGGACGGGACATCGCGGATACGGAGGACGGCAACGATGCCGCCTCCCCCCGACGACGGCGGCGTAGTCCAGCTTCATTGCAGCCGCTGACCCCTGATAAGGGGTGAACAGATACATAGATTGACGTAGGGCATCACGGCATGAGATTCGCCTCGTCCAGGGCAAAATTCTCAGCACCCGTACCGGAACCCCTAAAGGAGCATGGCCCCGGAGCAAGCGCCTTGCACGGGCCCTCAGGCGCCTGGCGGCATGAGTCATCGAGCCCTGACGAACCCTGACTCCCCTCTTCACCAATCCTCCACGCCAGGAAGACAACTTCAGGGACGGGTAGCGAATATGGCGCCCCCCCCGACCATCGGCCAGGGCATGCCGGACGGCTCTCCCGGTCAGGTGATCCTGAATCGCGAGGCGGGACTCACCGCTGCGGCCGGAGGCGATACCGCAGACCTCGCCCCAAAGCTGTCAGTCATCCCCCTCGGTCACATGCCCCGGAGAGGTGCCCGCCGATGGCGACCGCGAGGACCGCAGTCCGACTATTTCCTGGACACCTCCCTGTCCCGGTGCCTTTGCATGACTTGCGCAGATTCCATCAAATAATCGTAAACCATCAGGA
Source organism: Deltaproteobacteria bacterium (assembly GCA_031263485.1). Lineage (GTDB taxonomy): Bacteria > Desulfobacterota > Desulfarculia > Adiutricales > Adiutricaceae > JAIRZX01. Next base: position 618 of record JAISFS010000091.1, read on the forward strand.
ATGGAGACCGCTTTTTCACGGGATTCTTCATATGATTAAGATCGACATCCAGACCTCTAGTGGAATTTCCGTTGCCGGCTAGGGCTTTCAGGAAAAATCTCCTTGACAGGGTGGTAATGTTCGGATATTGTGACCTGTAAACGAGCTCCTCCGTCTACGAAAGACTCTGGCGCGGCTGGGCTGACTGCCCTTGCCGCAGGGCTCCGCTTGCCTTAACTCCTTCCTTCGCAGCTTCGGTCGATGGATCTTCCTTAAGGATCCCCCGCTGAGGCAACTCGCCCAGGAAGCCCATATAGACTGAAAGCCAAGAAGGCCGCGTTCCGGGAATGATCATTCCGGGATGCGGCCTTTTTTTGCGCCCGCTGTAGACCAGTCGCAGAGACCTCGCCCCTGGCCGGGGACCTCCCTCTTTCCTGCCCGCCCGCCAGCCCGACTGCCAGGCTCAGCGGCGTGCGCCACAGTTAGTGCCGAGAGGTTTCTCCCTTTCCTTCCGCGACAGCCCTGACCTCAAGAACATATCGGCTTCTTGGTCGTCAGTCACCGGAACGGTCGGCCTCTGAGCGGATTTTCAGGTCCTAACCGCAGAAGGCGCTTCCCGCAGCTTTTGCCGACATGCCGATTAGTTGCCGATTGTCCGGTCCCCTTTCTCCTTACTCCTGTCTTCCATCGGATCTGACCGGCGAGTGCCCGTGTTGATCCTGGCAACCCGGAGGCCCCGCCCGTTCACGGCGACTCCGAACGAGGAATTTAGCAATGATAAAACCACATCTATACGCCCTTGTTCATCCGGTCCTGCTTGTTTCCGCTCTTGCCGTTGCCCTCCTGATTGCGGACCCGGCCGCCGCCCATGACTTCTGGGCGGACGCGGCCGATCCCGTCCTGGGGAGCCCCGCCACAATCGTCTTCGGTTACGGGCATGGCTTTCCCGATGTGGAGGTCGTCGATGCGGCTGACTTCGATGCCAGATTCAATCCCCCGCAACTCATGGGCCCCCGAGGCAACGTGCCCGTTTCAATGGGCAAGGATGCCATGACATATGCGAGCGAGGCTCCCCTGGAGGCCGGCACATACACTGTACTGACAGAGAACAGGCCCGGGTTCGGGTCAGTCACCCCCGACGGATACAGGAGGGGGTCTAAGAAAGACAACCCCACCGCCACTGCCTGCACCCTCTCCCACCGTTACGGGAAGAAGGTCTTCGCCCTGGGCGGCCCCGCCAAGGGCTTCGACGAGCCTCGGGGACAAGGGCTCGAGATAGTCCCTATGAAGGACCCCACCTCCCTGAAGGTTCGCCAGCCTCTGCCGGCAAAGGTGTACTTCAACGGGAAGCCGTTGCCCGGCGCCGAGGTGAGGGCTTACTTCGCGGGCTTCACGCCCGACAACGCGGCTTCGGCCTTCGTCGCCCAGACACGCGGGGACGGCCAGGTGGACATCATCCCGCTGGCCCCGGGCCGCTGGCTCGCCACGGTAAGCGAGGACGGCGAGTACCCGGACAGCTCCGTGTGCGACCGCGAGTCCTGGGTGGCCTCCCTGACATTCACGGTCAGCGAGTGACGGAATCCGCTTCCTGCGGCCACGAGCTCTTCGGCCCCGTGTCCAGGGGGGAACCGTTGGGGCCGCCCGGCGATGCCTGGAGGCATTCAGTTGATCCAGCCAAAGACTGACCATATCCCGAAGCCTCTGGCGGCGGAGTCGGCCGCGCACTTTTCGGAAAGGCGCCTGGACCCTTGGCCCGTCGGTCAGGCCGCGACTCCGGTCGCGGGGACGGCCGGCCCGAACGTCTCAGGTCCGGGACAGCTTCCAGAAGCCTCGGAAGAGCAACCGCAAGGGCGGCAGGACTCGCCATCAGTACCTGGCCGACCGACATCGCCGCCGGAGGCGATCCTTCTGGCCCTCGAGGACGCCATCTCCGACCCTGAAGTGCGAGCCGAGGCGAGGGCCTTCAGGAAGGCATGCCTCTTCGGGATTGCCGCGCATATCGCGGCCGCCGCGGCCCTGGCGTTCGGGACCGGCGGCTACGAGGAACGGGTGTGGATACCGCTGGCGGTGCTGGACATGTCGCCTTTCGATCCCATTGGAGGGCAGGGGGGGCTGGAGGACGCCCTCCTTGCCGAGGAAATGGGCCCGGAGCCGGAACCTCCGCCGGAAGAGATCTTCTGGCCGGAGCCGGAACCGGAGGAACTGCACGTGCTTGAGTCCACGTCGGAAAGGGCCGAATACCTCCCCCCGCCCCCTCCGGTCGCCCCTCGCAAGGAGAGGCCCGCGCCCCAGCCCCCCTCCCGGCCAGCCGAGGTCAGCCCCGCGCCGGGCCCTTCCGCCGGGGCGGCTCCGGCCCCCGGCATCGGTGGCTCCGGGCCCGGCGGGACGCCCGGGGGCACGGGACGGGGCGATGCCAACGAGCTGGAGGCATACAAGGCTTCCGTCAGGAGACGCCTTGAGCGCCGCAAGAAGTACCCGCCCGCCGCCCACGCGAGAAGGACCACGGGGACGGTCCGGGTGAGCTTCACGGTGCATAAGGACGGCCGCATCAGCTCTCCCGTCCTGCTCCAGAGTTCCGGGCACGATATCCTCGACGACGAAGCCATGGCGCTTCTGGCGAGGGCCTCGCCACTGCCTCCAATACCGGACAGCGCGGGCCTGAACTCGCTGGACATTTCGGTTCCGCTCAGGTTCTCGCTCAACTGACGCCGACCCCGCGCGAAACGCTCTCGGCCGACGCCACCCCCGGAAGCTTTCCGGGGGAACATCCGGAGTCCGGGAGGCCGGCCCCCTTACGCGGCATACCCCACGGCCTCCCGCGGCCCGGAGACCCGCTCCATGCGGAGTTTGCTTCCCAGCCCCGCACCCCATGGAGTTCGACCTCTTGCCGGCATGCTCCCCCCCCCGTCTATCTCGACCGGGAGGCCGACACGAGGGCGGATGGAATACACCGACCGCCAGGCATCACAGGCATCCATGGACGATTCCGCGACAAGTCGGCGAGGGAATCTTCACGAAGAGCCGGAAGAGGCGGCGGCGACCGAAACAGGGGGGCTGGGCAACCACCCCCATATCGGGTGCTTTTTCACTCCGCCTTGGCCTCCCTGAGCCTAAGGACCGTGGGGCATCGCCGCTCCCGGGTAGCCGCACCGATTTGTAGCGCTTCAGTCATCCAAACGTCCCATTACAATATAGACAATTTTGATTCCACTGCAAAAACCCTCCACCTCGACAGGGAAGCGGAACTTTATGCGGCCGTCGCATTGGCATCCTTGCGCTAAAGCCTTAAACCACTGCACATCTGCGCAACCTTTACCCAGATACTCGGCCCTCAAATGTCTGCCAGGAGGTGAGGTAGGGGTTTTTGCAGTGGAATCAATTTTATAGGACGAGCTTTTAGATAAGTCGTCGGTATCAGTTATTGCACTTCAAATGAGCCATGATCTTCAACCTTCAATCATTGATGTTGGTTTCCAGACTTTCCAATACCAGTTCCTGCACCGAGTTCGGCTCGGGCTCCGGGGTCGGGCTCCGAGATCAAGCTCCAACTCCGGGTCTGGCTCGTCACATATGGGGAACTCAAGGCGTTCCGCTTATGCCGGTCCGTTCGATGAGCCCGCGTGACAACGGTGATGCGTGGCCGAATACGATAACGGACAGAGTGAAGCTTTGGCCTTGAGCGAAGAGCGGCGGCATTCACTGAGCTTGCAACCGTAGCAGATTCGGGTCAGGGATCTGCGCCTTGAAGTGACCATCAGCATCGAGGCATACTCGGCGGAATGTGTGCCGGACGTTGCGTCAGTAATCCGCTACCCATTGCCGATGGCGCGTTTCCGGAAAATTTTGTTGTACGATTTCTGAAAAGCACATTAAACGTTTCGCAATCGTATGCTTTACGATTGCACGGCTGGACTTTGCGGGCAATCGCGCCAAACGGCACGTAGTTCGACCATAGTCCTGATTGATGCCTGTTAACGGGAGAAAGAGAGATTCCATGTCAGGAAAAACCAGGTATTTTGTGAGCGGAGCCCTATGTTCATTGGCTGTGCTGGTTTCCGGTGCCTTCTCATCCGGAGAGATTCTGGCTCAGACGGAAGAGGCGGCCGTACTGGAAGAAATCGACATCAAAGGAGTAATCCGCCGCGAGGAGCTCCAAAGCACCAGCGCGACGGTGCTTCAGAACTCGGATATCGTCAACCGAGTCTATTACCAGCCGCTGGACATGCTGAAGCTGAGCCCCGGGGTTTACGTGGGATATTACGGGGAAAGCGGGGTGGCCCCGTCCTTCAACATCCGGGGATTTTCCGCCGGCCACGGCGGGGCCGACGTGACCATGTACATTGACGGCATACCCATCCATGACAACGGCCACGCCACGGCGTATCTGGATACCGGCATGATCATGCCCCACGAGCTAGAGAGCCTGGAGATCATCAAGGGTCCAGCGTCCGTCTATTACGGCCAACATTCCGCCGGCGGGTCGCTTGCCGCCCAGACCATCAAGGGGGGCAATCTGACGCGCCTCAACGTCCGTTACGGCAGCTACAACGATATCGACGTCGCAGGGCTGATTGCCCGCGAGTCAGAGAAGCTGGCGCAGGTTTACGCGTTCGAGATGTGGCATACCGACGGATACAGGGCGAACTCCGACTGGGACAAGAAGAACTTCTCCGGAAGGTGGACTTACAGGGCATCTGACGATCTTTCCATCATGCTGAATCTGCGGGCTTACGAGTCGGAATGGGACTCCGCCGGATACATAAGCTCCGCCAGGAACGATGTCCGCGGCTGGGTCGACGACGGCAGCGGCGAAGGCAACGGGGGGGAAAGGAAACGTTACGACGCCCGTCTCTTCGTGAATTACCTGCTAGATAACCGTTCCCAGTTGAGCTATTACCTGTACGGCTCGACCCTTGACCACGTCCGCTACCAGATCAACGAACAGTATCCGAACGAGAGAATCGGAAGCAGCTCCGGAGCAAAACAGGCAAATACCCATAAATCCTGGGGAACCGGCCTGACATACAGTTTCAACGGCGATCTGGGAGGCAGGGCGACTACGGCCACGCTGGGACTAACTTACATGTTCGAGAAGGAGGATCCGAACGAAAGGTATACCCTGTACTGGGGCACGGGCAGGAACACCCCGGCACTCAGCAGCAGCTCCACCTACACCCTGGCCAACCCGACCGTGTTCGGGGAGATTACCTATCAGGTCCTGGAACAGCTGAACGTCAGGCTGGGCGGACGTTACGACCTGCTCTACGGCGACTTCAGGAACAATATGCCCGGCGGGGGTTCATCGAGCTCCCCCCGGTACAGATTCTTCAGTCCCAAGGTCGGCGTCCTGTTCACTCCAGTCGACGCGCTGTCCATCTACGCGAATTTCGGGAGGGGATTCTCCACACCCGGCCTGAGCGTCAACGCCAACACGGGTTTTTATGCCGACAACAGATTCGAGCTGTCGACCCGCGACCAGTACGAGCTTGGCGCCAGGATGCAGATAACGGATTGGATGAACGCGGAATTGGCTCTCTTCAAGATTTTCACCGAAAACGACTCGACCTGGGACACGGAGACCGAAACGAATATCCCGGCCGGCAAGACGGTCAGGCAGGGCGTGGAGGCGACCGTCAATATCGTCCCGGCTGAGAACTGGCGGTTCACCGCCAATTTCACGTACCTGGACGCAAAATACAAAAGCTTTATCAACGGTCAACGGCAAAGAATGGACGGGTACAGGATGACGGGGATCCCTTCGACCATAACGAATATCGAATTGTCATACGCGCCCGACTACGGCTTCGGAGGCCGGGTCGGCCTGCGGTACGAGGCCGGGAATTACTTCCGCTCGATACCCGGTACCGATTACCTCGGCAACCCCGTCGCGACGCGGCCGTTAGTGGCCAAAAACCAGGACAAGGCGTTCGTGGACCTGCAGTTGAGTTACAGGTTTAACGACAATTACAGGATCCTGCTGGACGTGAACAACGTCCTCAACAAAAAGTACCTCAACATGAGCTCCTGGCCTTCGACCCCGGGAGGCGTCTACAATTTCTCGCCTTTCAACCCGTTGACTGCCTACTTGACATTGGAAATGAACTGGGACAAGTGACAAGTGACAATCGGAAGGTACCTGCCGGAAGCCAAGTTAAAAATGGCATATCTTATCGTGCCCACCCGTCTCCGTCCTGGACAGCAGATGGGGTCGGGGAGACGATCGCCTTAACCTTCCGTGCAGCATAATTCGGGCAGCCAGGATTATCCCGGCAATCTCCAAAGTACGCCGTAAAAAACGGCTCTTCGCGGAAACGCGATCGCCAGGGCCGACGATCGCTTTCCGCAAAGAGCCCAAAGTTCACAAAAAAAGGCGCAGTTTCTGAGCATAGTATACCCTAAAATGCTTGAATTTAATTTAAATCAAATTCCTGGAATTAATACTGTAAGCATTATTTTTCAAGTTGCTACCTTTGACTCTCAGCATTTAGACTTTTGCGAATGCATCATCCATGATGCGATATCTCCAGCTAGCTCGATGTACGAGCCGTATCCCCGGGCCTAGCGACGACCGGCGAGGCGAAGGGCAACAGTGCTCAGGAGTGCGGAGGTGACGCCGCCGAACCATGTTCGAGCTTAGCTTGCAAAGCCGATCATGCTCCGGGGTCCTCATGAGCACTCGCTACCGTTGGCCTCTGTTTTCACGCTGTCATACCTCGGACCGGAAAAAATCATGATGCCGACAGCCGACACCGTTTGCCACCTTCCGGCACATCCCAGGGAGTCACGGCCGTCCGACCACAATCGGTTCCGTGACTCCGCATACTCCTCTTCCTCATAAGATTTTGCCATTGTTCCTTGGCGTCATTTTTGTCCACAGTTCAAGACTGGCGATTCAGGGATCGGTTGGGGATATGGTTCAGCGATGATGCACAGTCATGTCAGACAGAAGCTACCTGCGGCAACGGCGACTGAAGCGTCCACCGTGATGTCAATGGCTGATCCTCAGCATTTTCAATCAGAGAACAGTTTTATGATTAAGGCGATCACGCCTGTAAGAATGACCCAGAAGATGACCGTTAAGTGTGACGAAATCTGATCGAGGCGCTTGCTGAAGCCTTCCAGTTTGCCATCGAGTCCGGCGATTCTGCCTTCGAGTCCGGCGAATCTGCCTTCGTTTTTCATTTCTATGGCATCCATTTTTGCCTTCAATAACGATGATTTTGGCATCAAGGGTGTCGATTTTACCTTTGATTTCGCCATCGAGGCCATCGATTTTGGCCTTTATTTCACCATCAAGGACTTTGATTTTACCATCGAGGCCATCGATTTTGGCCTTTATTTCGCCATCAAGGACTTTGATTTTGTTGTCGAAGCCATCGATTTTGGCCTTTATTTCGCCATCGAGGGCTTTGATTTTGTTGTCGAGGCCATCCGATTTTGGCCTTTTATTCGCCATCGAGGGCTTTGATTTTGTTGTCGAGACCATCCGATTTTGGCCCTTATTTCGCCATCGAGGGCTTTTATTTTGCCGTCTAGGCCACCGATTTTGCCCTTTATTTCGTGATCGAGGGCTTTGATTTTGCCGTCTAGGCCATCGATCTTGTTGTTGAGCCCGGCGATCTCAACCTTCAGAACTGTGTTAAATGCGGAGACTTATGCTGTCATTTTGGAAATCGCTGCAACGAAGTCGTTTTTAGTGACAAACTGCTTCTGGTCGGTAGCGATTCGGATCGTCTCTTTTTCGACCTCCCATATTTTTCGGTAAATTTCCTTTTCCGAGGCTACAGAAATTTCCGTGGGAAGGGGAGGTGAGCCGCCACGATCAGGAAAATCTTCATCAGTTTCTTGAATTTGTTCAGACATGGAGGATTTATCCTCCATTCATCATGTAATCTATATTGAGACGTCCCAAAAGTCAAGTGATTTGAAAGAGAAAGAGAGACATTGAGAGTATGAGTAACTCTGTAGTGTTAAAATGAATCGGTTTGTAGACACCGCCTATTAAATCAAGGGGATAAATCCGTCACAGAGCGGATTGGCGTCCTGAAACATATGGGCATGTGGGCAGAATATTATAGAGAATCAACGGCAATAATGGAAATCTTGAGAGAAAGACAGACTGAATAGGAAAGTGAAAAGTGACTGCAAAGTTCATCATTGAACGGGGATATTCGTTATGTATTATCTGTTCGTATCACTTTGCCTCGCTTTCCTGTAACGGGTCACTATTATCCATACACCGAGAAAGTGGCTATTGTCCTGGTCGTGAGAATCGCACGTATTCTCTTCGCTCGATCGAATCATGTCTGAATAGTTTCATAAATCTTCTTGGCGACAAACTGTTGGCACTGGAATCGATATACTCAGGCGAAAATAAGCGAGAACAAAAATACATTCATGGCGCGTTCGCAAGAGTCTAAATCCAAAGAGTCAAAGCGAGTACTTGCATAAACCAATAGTCAATACATATTTCAAATATTTTTATCAATTTATTTACTTCAAGAACACAAGGCTAGGTCATATTGTGAAACTGAATAATTATAAAGTGGAATACCGAATGAGAGGTGCCAGGAACTCTTCTCTTCGATAAGAATTACGGATTCTCAAAAATATTATGTGCAATGAGACACGGCAGCAGGCTCCAGTCGAGCTCCGTTACAATATCGTTGAATCCCATCGGCGGAGACGACAACTAGCCGCTCAACCTGACAGAATCGGTGATCAACTACAACGGTTTTATAACGCCTTTCCCGCAAGAACAGTCGACTGACACCATCCATCGGCAGAACAAGACCAGATACGGTTGCACAGCCTTGTTCGTCTTCGCCTCCTGCCGATCCTGCTAAGACAGAAAACAGTGCCCGATCAAGCTCGACAAGATGTCTTGGAGACAGAAACTCACGGAAAAGACTCAAAATGCCGCGAAAATGAAGAAGGTCGTTTTGTACAACGACTCCAGGAAACTGGCAAGGAAAGATAGCGGCATCATGGCCAGGTTCTGCTTTATGAAACGGATACTCTGTGTAGCCCCCGCCTGACTGTGAGGGGATTCAAGCGGATGAGAGCCATGTGATCAGGATAGCCCACCGGCGATAACCTCAGAGATGGTCTCCGCCTTGAAGAAAAATTGAAACAGGCCGGCCAGCTCAAAACTCGGCTACGGCCATACCCTCGCGTCCAGACTCTTGCTGGACCCAAGCTGAAACATAGCACGGGTGGTCATCCAGATATAAGTTGGGCTCCGTCTCACTGTCCCGAAAATATATGACGCCACCGTAATAAGCCGGCGAGGGATTCATGATGAAGAGCCGGATGGGGCGGCGGCGGTCCAATTAGCCCGACTGGGCAGTCAGGCCTCTATACCTGGTACGTTTTGCCTTCCATTCAATCTCCCTGAGGCTAATGGCCAGGGGCCGATGCCTGCCTCGGGTTGCCGAGCCGATTTATTACGGTTCCGTCATAAATGACATTCCTATAATGGAGAATTCAGCCGGAGGCCGACCGGCCCCTGATGTGACCCAGGAACAGTTCCACCGCCCCTTCAAGGCCGCACGAGTTGTCTATCGTCAGAAGACCCTCGTGGGCCAGATCGAACCCTTCATCGATCCTGAGGAGCCGCTCGCTGATGGAGCCGGGGCCCTCGCGCGCCCTGCCCTCCAGCCGGGCCCGGAGGATTCCCGGCTCGGCGGTGATCAGGATCGGCACGAGCGCGGGGTAGACGGCCAGCGCCCGCCGGAAGTATCCCCTGGAGCCGTTGACCAGGACCGCCATTCCCCTGCGGAGCGAGTCGTCGACGGCCTTCTCGATGCCGTAGCCGAAGCCGTGGCAGGACCAGTGGAGGGCCAGCCGGCCGCAGCGCGCGAGCCGGGCCATGCGCTCTTCGGTCACATGGCGGTCCAGGGACCCCGCTACGACCGGTCGCGTGACAAGCCTTTCGGCCAAGACCAGGCGATCGGGGAGGCGCCTTCGGGCCTCGGCCATAAGCGTGTCCTTGCCCGCCCCGGAAGGCCCCATCACGTAGACCAAGATCCCCGCGCGGCCAGGCGATTGCGGCGGGGGAGACGGTGAAGGCGGCGGGGGAGACGGTGAAGGCGGCGAAGGAGACGGAGAAGACGACGGAGCCGGATGAAGCGGCGGAGCCGGAGGAGGCGGAGCCGGTAAGCTGGGAGGCACCTAAAACACCTGCCTTCCGGCCACCCAGACCGACTTCACCACCGGGCGGCCGTTGTGGACGCGGACCCGGACCAGATCGGCCCTGAGTCCCGGCTCCAGGCGCCCCCGATCGTCAAGGCGGCCCAGCCGGGCCGGGGTCTCGGTCACGGCCCTCACGGACTCCTCCAGCGAGAGCCCGCAGTCCCGGTTGAGGATGAAGGCCCCGGCCAGGAGGCTGGAGGGCACGTAGTCGGAGGACAGCGCGCTCAGAAGGCCCTCGTCCGCCACACGGCTGGCCGGGACGTTCCCGGAATGCGAGCCCCCTCGGACCAGGTTGGGCGCGCCCATGGTCACGGCCAGCCCCCGCAGGGAGGCCTGGCGGGCGGCTTCCAGTGTGGTCGGGAACTCGGAGATGGAGGCGCCGAGGCCGAGGGCCTCGTCCACGTCCCCGGGGAGCGTGTCGTCGTGGGAGGCCAGGGGCACGCCGTGTCTGGACGCGAACTCCGAGACCTTACGGCGGTGCGGGGCGGCGACCAGGTCGCGGCGCCGGGCCATCTCCTCGGCCTGCGCCTCGATCAGGCTCATGGGGCTCTTCGACTCATGGTATGTCCTGTAGGATTCCAGATCCCGCCACTGGCGCTGGCCGGGGGTGTGATCCATGAGCGAGACCAGGGCCAGGAGCGGGTGGTGGCAGACCCGGTCGAAGAGCTCGCCCATCCGGGGATCGCCTATCTCGCACCGCAGGTGGAGCCTGTGGTCGGCCCTCAGGTTCCCCCGACTCTCATCGATGGCCCTCAGGGAAAGGTCCAGGAGGACCTGGCGGCCCTGGTCGACCGTCTCGCCAACGCAGACGGAGTCCAGGACCGTGGTGATCCCCGCGCCGACGAGCTGGGCGTCGTGAGCCTCCATGGCCGCGCCGGGCTCGGGCCAGTAGAGCCCCGGCCTGGGCTTGAGGTGCCTTTCCAGGTTGTCGGTGTGGAGCTCGACCAGGCCCGGGAACACGAAGTCCCCGTCCAGATCCTCCGAGCCCGAAGGCACGCTGCCGTTCCCGAGGGCCTTGATGGTCCCGCCCTCGATGGCCACGTGCCCCTTCCTTAACCCCTCCGGGGTCAAAAGCCTGGCGCCTGCCAGGACGGTCGTCTTTCCGATCATCGGTCCTCCCGCCTCCCCGTGGGGGGCATGGGTTTCCCGCCTCCGGCGGGCGGGCGCATCTCGTAGGCCGCGTCCGTCAGCCGCGACCAGGCCTCGCGGCCGTGGAAGATCCCGATTACCGCGGCCCCCCGCCTCTTGGCCTCACCGACGAGCTCGCAGACCACCCTCTCGTTGGCCGGATCGAGCGAGGCCGTGGGCTCGTCCAGGAGGAGCACGGGGGCCGGCCAGACAAGGCTGCGGGCCAGGTTGACCCGCTGCCGCTCGCCGCCGGAGAAGGTGGCCGGCGGCAACGCCTGAAGCCGCCCGGGGACGTGAAGCCTGCCGAGGAGCTCGGAGGCCCGCCCCCTGGCCACGTCCGGGGAAACGCCTCTGGCGACCAGCGGCTCGGCCACGACGTCCAGGGCGCTGACCCTGGGGATGACGCGCAGGAACTGGCTCACGTAGGCCAGGACGCGGAGCCGCAGGCCGAGGACGTCCCGCGGGCCCGCTTCGGCCAGGGAGATCTCGCCCGAGCCGTCCTTCACGAGTATCTCCCCGGAACTGGGGAGATAGTTCCCGTAGATGCACCTCAACAGGCTCGACTTGCCCGACCCCGAGGGGCCGGTGATTGTCAGGCATTCTCCGGAATGGACGGAAAACGAGACGCCCTCCAAGGCCTTCAGGACGGCCGGCCCGGAAAGGTGGAGGACGAACGTCTTCGAGAGGGACTCCGCCCGGACCGCCTCGCCTGGCCCGAGCCGGGGCACGGGCGAAAGGGGCGCGGGCGAAAGGGGCGCGACAGAACGCGGTTCGGGGTGAAGGGACGCGGGAAAGAGAGGCGGGGAGGACAGTTCCCCTGTCCCTTCCCGAGTCCCGGCGGGGACAGGCTCAACGCCCGGCCGCCCGATTACGGGCGATGGTCCACCAGCAGGGCCCGCGCCGCCAGGCCGTCTTTTCGAATAATCGAGTCTCATCTTTCCTTCCCCTCTTGCCCCGTCGTCTCAGGAATCCAGGATCGAGGAGACCAGGAGCTGGGTGTAGGGCTCGTGGGGATCGTCCAGGACCTGGTCGGTCAGGCCGCTCTCGATGACCCGACCCTCCTTCATGACTATGAGCCTCTGGCTCAGGAGCCTGGCCACGGCCAGATCGTGGGTGACAAGGATGGCCGCCAGCCTCAGGCCCGCCGCCAGGTCGCGGATAAGGTCCAGGAGCCTGGCCTGGACCGAGGCGTCCAGCCCGCCAGTGGGCTCGTCCAGGAACACCAGCCTGGGGGCCGTGACCAGGTTCCGGGCAATCTGGAGCCTTTGGAGCATGCCGCCGGAATACAGCCCGGGCCGGTCATCCAGCCTGTCCGGGGCTATCTCCACCCTGTCGAGCCAGCCAGACGCCTCGGCTCGGACCCGCACGTAGCTGCGCTCGCCCCCAGAAAGGAGCCTGTCGGCGATGTTGGCCCCGGCACTCACCGCCATGTTCAGGCCGTCTCTGGGGTTCTGGTGGACGAAGCCGAGCTCGGTCCGCAGGAGAAGCCTCCTCCGGCCCTCGGCGAGGCCGTGGACGTCCAGCTCCCGGCCCCGGGCGTCCCGGTAGGTCACCTGTCCCGAGGCGGGCCTGAGCTGCCCCGAGACGGCCTTGAGCACCGTGGTCTTGCCGCTCCCCGACTCGCCGACCAGCGCCAGGATCTCGCCCGGGTACACCTCGAGGCTCACGTCCAGACAGCCCGCCGCGGCGCCGTAAAGGCAGGTCACCCGGCTGGCTTCCAGGACCGGAGGCTCGCTCGCTTCGCATACGCTCACGGCTTGCCCCCCCGCCCCGTCCCCACGGGCCCCGACGCCGGCCCGAGCCTTCCCTGGCAATGGTCGGAGTCCGAGCAGACGAACATCCGCCCTCCCTCGTCGTCGACCACTATCTCGTCCAGATAGGAGTCCCCAGACCCGCAGATGGCGCAGGCCCGGTCCCAGCTCTGGATCCGGAAGGGGTGGTCGCTGAAGTCGAAGCTCCTGACGGTGGTGTACGGCGGGATGGCGTAGACCCTCCTTTCTCGGCCGGCCCCGAAGAGGTGGAGCGCCGGGGAGAGGTCGAGCTTGGGGTTGTCGAAGCGCGGGATGGGCGAAGGGCTCGCGGCGTGGCGCCCGGCCACCATGATCGGGTAGTCGTAGCTGATGGCGATCTCCTTGTGTCTGGAGACGTCCTCGTAGAGCCTCAGGTACATGGTCCCGTACTCCTCGAGGGCGTGGAGGGTCCTGGTCTCGAACTCGCTCGGCTCGAGCGGCCGCATGGGTTCCGGCAGGGGCACCTGGTAGACCATGATCTGCCCCTCCTTCAACGGGGTCTCGGGGATCCTGTGCCTGGTCTGGACTATGGTCGCCTCGGCCGTCGCCGTCGTCGTCGCCACCCCGGTCAGCGCCCGGTGGAAGGCCCGGATGGAGACGGCGTTGGTGGTGTCGTCCGAGCCCTGGTCGATGACCTTCAGGACGTCCTCGGGACCGATGATTGAGGCCGTGACCTGGATGCCGCCCGTCCCCCAGCCGTAGGGCATGGGCATCTCCCGGCCGGCGAACGGCACCTGGTAGCCCGGCACGGCCACGGCCTTCAGGAGCGCCCGCCGGATCTCCCTTTTCGTGTCCTCGTCCAGGTAGGCGAAGTTGTAGGCTTCCGCCCGCCTGCGGTCGTCCCGGACCCTGCGGGCCAGGATCTCCCGGATGCCCCCGCCTTGCTCCACTGCCGCCGCCGGGCTTTCGAACTCGCTCATATCGCCTTTCCTGCCGCATCGGACGGCGCGGACTGCGGGCCCGGCACGGACTGCCGGTCCGGCGCGGACTGTTGGCCCGGCACGGACAGATGGTCCGGCTCGGCCCCGGCGCCGTCTTCGGCCCTCATGTGCCTGAGCATGGCCAGCTCGGCCTGGAAGTCCACGTAATGGGGGAGCTTGATGTGGGACACGAAGCCGGAGGCCTCGACGTTGTCCCCGTGGTACAGCACGAACTCCTCGTCCTGGGCGGGGCCCTTCACGGCCTCGCCCAGCTCCCGGGACCTGAGCGCCCGGTCGACGATGGACATGGACAGGGCCTTGCGCTCGTTGTGCCCCACGGCGAGGCCGTAGCCGCGGGTGAACATGGGGGGCCTGCCCCCGCCCCCCGTGAACTGGCAGGCCGTCTGGCACTCGGTCACCTCGATCTCGCCCACCGTGACGGCGAATCCCAGCTCCGGGGCGAGGAACTCGACCTCGACCGGACCCAGCCTGAGGTCGGCCACGAAGGGATGGACCGAGCCGTAGCCCCTCTGGGAGGAGTATGCCAAGGCCAACAGGAAGCCCTCGTCTGCCCGGGCCAGAGCCTGAAGGCGACCGGGACGGTCCTGGGGGATTTCCAGGGGCGTCCTCGTGAGATCGAAGGGCGTTTCCGGCCCCTGATCCTCCTCGATCTCGATGAGCCCCTGCCTTTCCAGGAAAGCCGCCGCACCCGGGACGGCGGCCCGGTCGCCCTCTCCCCGCACGCCCGAGGTATCGCCGTCCCCGCCCCGCACATCCGGGGCCTCACCGTTCACGCCCCGCACACCCGCGACATCGCCGTTCCTGCCCAGTTCGCCCGCAACCCCGCCGCAGGGCCCTTTTCCCCCCGACATCCCGTCGCCGGGCGGCGTTTCAGGACCTTGCGGGCCTGCGGTTCCGGGCACGGCTTTCAGGAGTCTGTGGGTATAGTCGAAGGTAGGGCCCAGGATTTGCCCGCCGGGCAGGTCCTTGAAGGTCCCCGAGATGCGTCTCCGCGGCCGCATCTCCCCGGTCCTTATGGGTTCGGAGTAACCGAAGCGCTCAAGGCTGGTCCTTGCCGCCCGGAGAAGGAATATTGCCTCCACGAGGTCCCCCCGGGCCTGCTTCACGGCCTGGGCGGCCAGTTCGGGGTCGTAGAGGGAGCCCTCGGCCTGGACGCGGTCCACGGCCAGGCTCAGCTGGTTCCGGATCTGGTCCAAGGTGAGCTCCGGAACGGAGCGATCCCCGCGCCTGGCCTCGGCCAGTTGCCGGTGGGCCGCCTCGATGGCCTTCTGGCCTCCCTTGACTGCTACGTACAATTGGTTCCCTTACGTTGCCCGCGCGCGGCGGCTGAACGCCGCGACCGTTCGCGGCGGCGAAAACACGCCATTAAGCGCAATGACGAAAACGCGACCGATTCCCGGTCCGGCGCCGAGTCGGGACCGTTCCCGCCGGCCGCGGGGAAAATCACCTGCCTGAGATGGGCCTCAGGCTCACCGAGCGGGGCAGCCCTGCCAGGCAGCCCGGTCCGGCCAGGAACACGTCCACCCCTTGGGGGTAGGCAGCCCTGTTCTCTGCCCAGGCGTCCATGAACTCCTTCCCCAGGCCGTGACCCTCGAAAGGCTCGGCCTCCCTGATGCCCGGGCCGGAGGCCATCGCCGGGACGCCTCCGCCGTTCTCCGCCAGGACGCCGCCCAGGATGACCGTGGCCGATCGGTCCGGATAGCGGTCCGTGCCCTGCGAGAGTTCCCAGAGGGGCGGCAGCTCTTCGGGCGAAGCCGCCAGGACCAGGGCGGCCAGTTCCGGGGTCCCGGCGGACGGGACCGAGCGGTGGAAGGTCAGCCATTCCGCGGAGCCTTCAAGCGAGGGCGAGAGCCAGACCGGGGTCAGTGAGTCCGCCAGGGTGAGCGCCATGGCCGCCAGCATGACGGGCATGGGGGGAGCGGTCGCGAAGAGCCCCGCGAAGTCGGCCGGGAAACGGCGCGCGGGCCGTGAAAGGGCCGAAAGGGCCAGCCTGAAGACGGCCTGGCTGGCCAAGGTGTAGTCCCTGAATCCCGGGGCGATCCCGCCTCCGGACCGTCCGCCGGTCCCCGTTCCCCCGTCAGTCCTCATCCTCGCCTCAGTCCTCATCCTCGCCTCTCACCAGGGTGAAGAACTCCACCCTCGTCTCCATGGCCCTCTTCTGCTCGCCACCCCGCTTACGGGCCAGCTCTTCCTCCAACGCCAGGACCATGGAGGCTATCCTGTCGGAGTACTCCGGGTCCTGGGCCAAGGCTGCGGCGATGGCGGCCGCCAGGGCCTTGGGCGGGTCGTCCCCAAGGACATAGGCGTGCCCGAGGCGGCCGCGAACGCTGACCGAGCAGCGGCAGGCCAGCGCCTCGCCCAGATTGAAGGGCCGCCCGACGCCGCCCGCCCTGCCCCTGACCATGATGAGACCCTTCTGGGGCTCCCGCAGATACTCGAAATCAGGGATCCGGCCCACCGCCTCCAGACGAGAGATGAGGCTTTCCCGATCCGCCAGGGCCAGGGCCCGCATCGTCCTGGCCTGATCCAGGGCCCGCATCGTCCTGGCCTGATCCATGGCCTTCGCTTGGTCCTTGATTCGTGCCTTCACTTGTCGGCCTCCGGACCGCATTCCGGCGGGTGCGCGTAGCGTGGTTCCGGAACACTTTCGCGTCCGGAGCCTTGGTCCGGGATACCGGCATCCCCCCTGAAAGGTTCAGGGATACGGGCGTCCCCCCTGAAAGGTTCAGGGATACGGGCGTCCTCCCGGAAAGGTTCAGGGATACGGACGTCCTCCCGGAAAGGTTCAGGGATACGGGCGCGGTCAACGCCTTCCGCACTGACGTCCGGTTCCCGGACGTCCGTGATCGCGGCAATGCCCGGAGACCGCAGGCCGGTCACGGCCAGGACATGGAAAGGCGCACCCGCACGGGACTGGCGGGCGAGGCTCAGGGCGTCCACAGAGCATCCTTCGAGCAACTCCTCGGTCAGCAAGGAGGAGAGAAGATCAAGGAGGTTCAGCGTCCGAGGGTCCGGGGCATCGCCGGGGCCCTGGAGGCGGTCGCCCAACGTCAGGTGGTACCTGAACTCGTCGAAGACGAACGGATAGCCCCATTTCCTGGCCAGGTCCCTCTGGCGGGCCGTCAAAGGCTCCCGGCGTGCCAGCTCCTCGGGCCCGGGCGGCAGCCTGAACCCCGCGAAAGCCTTGACCAGGACGCCCTCAAGATCGCCAAGGGCGTCCGGAGGGCGCCTGGGGGCCAGGGCCGGGAACCCCGTCGGCATCAGACGCAGCTCCAGGGGGCCCAAGGGGACGGCCTCGAGGCCCAACGCCGTGCGGCGCAGGGTCTCCGTGAGCGTTTCCGGCGGCACGAGGCTTTCGAAAGGCGCTACCAGGGTCGCGTGAAAACCGTAGACGGCGGCCCGGGTCGGGCAGGGCGGGAAATCCTTGGCGGCGGCCTCCGGCCAGGGCGGCTCCAGCGCCTGCCCCGTACGGATGCAGCGGCCCAGCGCGGACGAGCCCAGGGCGTACAGAAAGGCCTGCGGATCGGGCACGTGAAAGACGCAATATCTCTCGGTCATGGGTCTAAATCACCATCTTCCTCAGGCGCTGGGAGAGGATGTCGAAGGCGGTCACGGCCACGATGATGACCAGCATGGCGGCGAAGGTCTCCCTGAACAGGAATCCCCTCACCAGCTCCCAGAGGATCACGCCGATCCCCCCGGCTCCGACCATGCCCACGACTGTGGCGGAGCGGACGTTGCTCTCGAAGCGGTAGAGGGTAAACGAGATCCACAGGGGAAAGACCTGCGGCAGGATCCCGAACCAGATCTCCGCTATGAGCCCCGCCCCGGTCGCCCTGATGCCCTCGACGGGCTGGGTGTCCACGGCCTCGACGGCCTCCGAGAAGAGCTTGGCCAGGACCCCCGTCGTGTGGACCCACAGCGCCAGGACGCCCGCGAAGGCGCCCAGGCCCACGGTGACCACGAAGAGCATGGCGAAGACCATCTCGTTTATGGCCCGTGAGGCGTCCATGAGCCTTCTGACCGGCTGGAGCAGCCAGAAGGGGGCGACGTTCTCCGAGCTCATGAGCCCCAGGGGGACCGAGCAGAAGACGGCCAGGATGGTCCCCCACAGGGCAATGTGGAGTGTCACGACCATCTCCTTCAGGTACAGGCCCAGATCGCTGAAATCGGGCGGGAAGAAGTCCATGGCAAGGGTGGCCATGTTGCCCGCGTCCCTCGCCAGATCCAGCGGCCTGATTTCGGCACCCCGCCAGGACCAGGCCAGGACGAAGGCCAGGACCAGGCACCAGATGCATCTCTTCGGGCCCCAGGACCGGGCCCCGGCGCAGAACGATCGCCCCGCGGCCGCGGCCTCGCTTTTCGTTTCGCTCTGACCCATCGGCTACTTCTTCTCCAACGCGGCCATCTGGGTCTCCAGGACCTTGAGCTCGGCATCGATGGCGGTCAGCCTTTCCCTCTGCTGGGCGTTCAGGTTCCCGCGGTCCTCCAGGGCCTTCTTGTCCTTGAAGAGCTCCAGCTGGCGGATGGGTATCAGCTGGTCGTTGTCGGAGATCCTGAATCCCCTCCACTGGAGGGCCTTCAGGATCTCGGCCTCCCTCTGGTCGCTCTGGCCGTAAGCCAGAAGGAACTCGTCTATCTTCTCCTTGAGCGCCTGGGGCATGTCCTTGCGGCGGACCAGCGGGTCGCTGGGGATGAGCGGGCTGGTCCAGATGACCTTGATGAGCGCGCGTTTGTCGGGGAAGGTCACGGCCAGGCGTTCCAGGGCCTCGCTGTTGCAGGTGGCGACGTCAACCTGGCCGTTGGCGACGGACAGGGCATTGGACTCGTGGTTGGAGGTGACCGTCCTCCTGAAGGCCGTCTTGGCGTCCACGCCGTTCAAGGCGAACACGTAGTAGCCTGGCACCAGGAAGCCGGAGGTGGAGTTGGGGTCCCCGTTACCGAAGTTCAGGGTCTTGGCTTCCCTGAACATGTCCTCGATGGAGTTCAAGGGCGAGCTCACGTTGGCGATGATATGGGAGTAGTAGCCCGCTGAGCCGTCCGCGGCCAGGGTCTGCATGAACACCTCGCCGTCCGCCCTGTCCACGGCCTCCATCGCCGCCTTGTTGCCGTACCAGGCCAGTTGGACCTTGTCGAAGCGCATGCCCTCGATGATGCCGGCGTAGTCGGTGGCGAAGAAGGCCTTGATGTCCAGGCCCGTCTGCTTCCTCATGTCGTCCAGGAAGGGGTCCCACATGGTCCTGAGGTTCTGGGACGACTCGGTCGAGATGATGCCGAAGTTGAGCTCCTGGGCTCCGGCCGCGGCTGCCGTCCCCAGGACCTCGGCAACGGCAAGGGAGGCGAAGAAGAGGAAGAGTCCCGCGGCCCGGAACGGGCCGCGGAGGCCACTGATTCGGCTGATGCATGTTTTAGCCATGTCGTTAAGCTCCTATGCTCTCATATGATTTTGGTTCGCCCTCCGAAGGCCATAGTCCGGTTTCCCTCCGGCGGAGCCGACCATTCTCGTCGATGTTGGTCCTCGCCCAGGAATTTTGCTCGGAAGCCGGACAGGCTACCTCCTTCACGAGGGACCCCAACGCAATCGGCAACGGATCCCGGCGCAATCCGAAAGGGAACCCGGCGCAATCCGAAAGCGCCAAATACCGAAGGCCTGCCTGGATTCTGCCGTCTGCCGTCTGCCGGCCCCCTGTCATCACAAAAGGCTTCCCGAAGGATTAAGTCAAACCTGCCTTAAGTCTTGTCGATGTTAGGAGAGTACGACAGGTGCCGTCCTTTTCAGGCCGTCTGGCATGCCCGCCGCATCCGGCCAGGTTCCTTTTATCGGGATGGGCAGATTATAGGGACCGCTTGTAAAGGAAATGCCAACAGCAGGTAAAATGTTACGCAAAATCCTTTGGCTATGATTTTGAGAACCGTCGCGCCGCTACCCCAGCCGGACTCCCACCCAGTCACCGTCGTCTTGTCAGGATCCGGTACCGTCCGGGAGAACGCTCAGTCTGGTTTTCCAGGAAGCTTTTAGTCTTGAGGCAGGCGAAAATTTCCTGAGATATATCCCGACGGCAATCCAGCCGGAGTTGCCGCTCGATTCAAACAGCCTGAAAGGTCGGCCCTGCCGAACGGCTCATGTCAGCATTCCAAGCCGTCTTCGGGCCTGCTTTAATGCAAGCGGCCCTCCGCCTGCCTCTGCCGGGACCTCGCCCCTGAAACCAGAACCCGCAGGTGGTGCAGGAAAGACCGGGACCAATCTCCCAGGCAGCTTGGCGCCCCGGGTTTCATCACATTTACCCTCCCTGAGGCGGACAGCAGGATTCACGGTTCTTAAATGGGGTAGCCGTGATCGGCAACAACGGCTTCCCGGGCCACGCGGAGCACCAAGCGGAGCCAACGTCGGGGCTCTTCATTTGCCGGAATGCCTGAACATTTCAGGACAGTGAGCCAGAGCCCTGATAATCCCGTATGGCCACCCGTGGCGCATCTCAGCTTGGGCCAGGCAATTGTCCAGACGGAGGGGGCATAAGGTGAATTTTGACCAGGTCGGCATTTTCTTATCCTCTATCAAGATGCGCGGGCATTCTGACAAGGAGCACGGGCATTCTGACAAGGAGCACGGGCATTCTGACAAGGAGCACGGGCATTCTGACAAGGAGCACGGGCATT
>JAISFS010000114.1 GCA_031263485.1 Deltaproteobacteria bacterium
GCGGAGGGCATATCGCCCATCCCCTTCGCGGTCAAGACCTACCCGGGCACGCACCGATACCTCCCCGAGGATCTCCCGGACAGGATAGATTACGTTCTCCTGTCCCACGATCACCACGACCACGTGGACCACAGGACGCTCAAGGCCATCATGCCCCGCGTGGGCAAGGTCGTCTGCGGCCTGGGCATCGGGGCACACCTGGAGCGCTGGGGCTACCCGCCGGAGACGCTCCTGGAGGGCGACTGGGGGGACGTCTTCGAGCCGGAGCCGGGCGTGCGGATAGCGATCGAGACCGCCCGGCACTTCTCGGGGCGGGCGCTGGCGTGGAACAAGGCGCTGTGGGCGTCCTTCGTGGTGGAGGCGGGCGGCAGGCGCGTCTTCTACAGCGGGGACGGCGGCTACGGCCGTCACTTCGCCGGCCTGGGCGGAAAGTGGGGAGGTTTCGATCTGGCCTTCATCGAGGACGGCCAGTACGATCTGGGCTGGAAGGACATCCACCTCATGCCCGAGGAGACGATCCAGGCGGCGCTGGATCTCAACGCCCGGGCCACGGTCCCGGTCCACAACTCGAAGTGGAGCATCTCCTACCACGACTGGGACGACCCGCTGGTGCGGGCTCGGATGGCCGCCCGGGACCGGGGCGTGAACCTCATGACCCCGCTCATGGGCGAGAGGGTGAAGGTGAGCGGCGAGGACAGGCTCTTCCCCGCCTGGTGGGAGGGCCGGGACTGAAAGGTTGCCGAAACCGAGGCCGGGAGACTCGCCGCCACCGGAAGGCGGACGGCAGGCTGAAGAATGGCCGTCGCGGGCCGGATCGCCCAGATTCGACCGCCGAACGGGTTGCGTAGCGTCCGCGCCAAGCGAACCCATGAAATTCAGGTTCAGACATTCACTTGAAGAATGTCCACCCCGCCGCAGGTCGTGAAAAGCACCGCGGTCTTGCCCCGACTTTTCGTTTCAGGCAAGCCAGTTCCATACGGGTCCGGCCCGCCCAAGCCGTCACGCTGGTCTAGCCGCCAGGACTGCCTGTAGCCTGACGGATCGGAGCAACCAACCGCGAGCACGGGCAAGGTCCCCGCCCACCTCTGGTCCGCGGGATACGGGACGGTGCGCATGATCCAGTAAATTTCGGACTTGCGAGCCGGACAACCATTCCTGCGGGGAACGTGGCGCATCCTCCTCGGGAGCAACAAGAGAAGGGGATTGTGCATGGCCCGCTGCGGAGTCTGAATCCCGCCGACACAGGGCGGTTCACGCCTTTTCCGGTGACAGGCAAGGAAAACTTAAGCCTGCGGGAAACGTTTCACAGAGCCGCGCGAAACCTTTGAGTAGAGTAACGTTGCTACCTTCCAGGACAGGTGGGTGATATCATGCACGATGCCACCGTAACAGTTCGGAGAGTGATCCATGCTGAATTTCCGGATGGGGCAATCGCGATCGGAACAGGGTGACTGGGCCATCAACAAGCGACAGCGGCATCATAGGCATTGTCAACAGCGTTAAGCGAAAAACTTTGATCCCTCGAAATTTAAGATATCACCTGGTTATCTCCCCCACATCACATCATTATTCATTGACATTGGTTTGCTGTCTTCACCCCAGCCTCACATCCCCCCAGAGTATTGAGGCTGAGGGCGCAACCAGACCCGCGAAGCCGGGGTGACTTTGACGGAACCGTCAAGAGCGAGAATGATCAGGTGTTGGGGTTGAGATCAAACCGAGCGGGCGGTGGAATACGTTTTAATTCAGGCATGCCTTCCACAATATCCTTCCAGACGACTTCAGCGAAGCGCACCATCACAACCGACGTGCCATAAACCGCAATAGCGGCGGCGCGGACAGTCTTCCCGGAAACAAGGTACGGTTTCCCGTAATCGTGGTCCAATATCTGATTGAATGCCTCTTCGATCTTGCTTTCAAGGATACGTTCGACCTTATCCGGCTTATTTCCATATTCGAGGAGCCTCGTGAATCCGGTCAAGCTTGCAGGATGTTCACCGGCTCGAGTGAGGTCAGAGCCGGCTGCTTCCGGCGAAACGGTTCGGCGGCTATGTCGGCTATATCGGCTCTTCTGGATTGCTTGTCTGTCACCATCATCTTCAATGTATTTCAACTCTATCACGACATATCCTTTTCCGGAAACGTCGAACAACAGATCGGCTCTGCCGGCATCGGAGTATACCTCACCCAATACCTCTAACATGTTTTCTGAAAAAATCGCGCCGCCAAATCTCATAAGGGTCAGCAATATCAGCTTATAACTTCCTTCGCCGCCTCCGCGATACCATTCTTTCGGATTTCCTGAAAATATTGAACTCAATAGCATTTCCGAAGTATTTATGTCGCCTGACCATAACGATGACAGCAACTTATCTTTCATGTTAGTGAAGTTCATCATGGTGTCTTTTGAAGTTTTCATGAACTGGAGATTTATCATGAATTGTTTAAATTTTGACGTTAGTTCTTTGTTTATCGCATTTTTGATCTCTTTGTTTGGAATTGTCAGATGAAATATGTCGGACCCGCCGATTGAATCGATGGCATCGATGGTCAGATAGCCAGCCTGGAAAAGAAATGCCTCATCATTGATGTTGGTCGTATCCTGAATCTCGAGAGGAGCCTCCAGGGAAATGTTCTTGCCGAATATCGAAAAACGATTTCCATCGAAAGAATCAATAACATCGGCTAAAAGCGACCTTCCTGATTCGTACCAGTAGTTTCCAAATTTTTTTTGATGTAGAAAACTTTTGATCGAAAACGGGTTGAAGACCCTAGTCTCGCCATCCCAACTGTATCCGTCGTACCAATCGGCGATCTTGTCTATGAGGTTGTCTGGCGTTGAGTTCGGCGGAAGATCTCCCATGGCTATCTGTTTTGAAAGGGCTTTCTCAAGATGTTTACCGAAAAAGGACGAAATCTCGCATTTTGTAAAGCCGCAGATTGTGGCAAAATCGCTCTCATACGAAAGATCCACGACATTGTTAAGAGCAGAAAAAATAGACAGCTGTTTAAACTTTGTAATCCCGGTTATGAAAACAAAGCGAAGATAATCGGAACATCCCTTGATGGCAGAGTAAAATTCATAAAGCATTAATCGCAATTTTTCGATTTTTTCTGGATTCCGTAGATGTTGCAACAACGGAAAGTCGTACTCGTCAATCAGGAGAACAACGTTCCCGATACCGATACCGCCGGGACCATCGCTATCCCCTTTCTCGCTATCGGGGGAAATTTCAGGAATTGCATACTTCAGCGAAATGTTAGTAATCAAGTCGCTTATGGCGGAAGCAATGTTAGATTGAGAGATTTCGACATGATGAGATTTGGAGATCGGCAGAAGCCTCCCGATAAGGCCGTTTTGGAATTGTTCCGGATCGGTGTTGACGGTGTTCATGTTGATCCGGATTACGGGGAATTTCTCCCAACTGAAATTCGGATCTCGCTTCTCTATTTCCAGTCCGGAAAAAAGCTCCTTCCTTCCTTCGAATATCTGACGGATCGTGTCGAGAAGAAGGCTTTTTCCGAATCTCCTGGGTCTCGAAAGGAAAAAAGGCCCGTAAGATTTAACCAGCTCCAGTATTAACCCCGTCTTATCGACATATACCGCACCTAGCTTTACCAATTTGGCGAAGGAATCTATGGGTATTTGATGGAGCAATGATTGTTCACTCATAGCATCGGACTCCTTCGCGATAAGGACTCAAGCAAGGCAATCTTGGCTGGTAAGCAGGCAAGAGAAAACATGTCGGACGCAATTAAAGTCGGCTGATGAGGTCGCGGGACATGCGGCCTTAACCAGGGAAGGCCTCATATGTTCAAATTGCAAAAAAAAAAATTTGCTTGCAACTTTTTCTTTGAATGATTTAACATGTATGAAGCAAGTTTGTCAACAGAAATGCCCTTATCTGTAGAACCAGATTTAAGTCAATACGGAAAACGATAAGTGTTGATATATATCTAATTGTCAACAAAAACAAATAAAATACGTACAATATATGCAAGAACTATCATATCATCAAAACGAGAGTTGTCGCTTTTATCCTGAACCCAGATGCTAATCCCCCGGACGACAAGGCCAGGACCAAGGCCAGGACCAAGGCCAAGGCCAATGTCATGACAAAGGACAAGAAAGCCAAGCAAAAGCCGATGCAGGAATGCTTCTGGAGGCAACCAACTCAGGAAGCGCAAGCCTCAACCATAGCCCCTGCTTCAAGTCATGCCATAGACTCGCTCTTCAAATTGTCGGCTCTATCCCAATATTTGCATGGCTCCTAAGAACTCTCGGCCCTCAGATTTCCTCGATGC
Source organism: Deltaproteobacteria bacterium (assembly GCA_031263485.1). Classification (GTDB taxonomy): domain Bacteria; phylum Desulfobacterota; class Desulfarculia; order Adiutricales; family Adiutricaceae; genus JAIRZX01. The sequence goes on from JAISFS010000114.1 coordinate 4,306, forward strand.
TCATCTGACCTCAAGCCCATGAGGCCTCCTCGGGCAACTGATGGCCACGAGGACAGTCAACCGGACGGTGGCGACGAACTGGACAACCCCATCCGCAGCGCGGCGCAGGAGAATCCCTGAAGCCTTCCCGGCGCAGACGGGCTCCCTTGCGCTACGAGGCGTAGCGAAATTCCAGTGCCGGCTCCCGCCAGTCAGACTTTCGGATCGAGGCGGTTCCCCGAGGACATCAGAGCCCGAGCGGGCTCGCTTGCCCCCCGCCTGAAGCCGCGATTCCCTTGAGCCAGGAGACGAGCCTACCATCGTCCAACACGCCCAGGCCTCCGGAGCCGTCCCCAACTGCCGAAAATACCGAAGGCTCCACGACAGCCGCCCCGGAATACTTCCTCAGATCGGCCATGCACTTGGAAGGGCCTCCCCCGCCGTGGGTTACGAACAGCGCCACGGCCTTCCCGGAGAAGTTGCTTGCCGCGAGCCAGCTCCTCACGGGTCCGGCCAGCCCGAACCACCACACGGGGCTCCCCACCAGCACGACACCGTATCCTGCGGGGTCCGGGGCCCCTGTCGCGAGCACGGGCAGGATACCCGCCCTGCCCTCCTCCTTGGCCAGCTCGGAGAGCTTGCCCTCCTCCTGAGGGTAAGGGACGGCGGGCATGAGTTCGCGGAGATCGGCCTTGGCGAGCGCGGCAATCTTTCCTGCGAGGAGTGCCGTGCTCCCGCCGAATGAGTAGTACACGACAAGTATCTTGGGAGGGGCAACTACGGGTCCGGAGCCCCCGCCGGATTCGCCGGCGGCGAAAACGGGGGCCCGCACGAGGCCAGAGCTGGAAATCATAAGTTTCCTTTCTGCCAGAGCGGGCATGGACGGCCCTCTGTCCGGCGGCAGATGCGAAAAATGTCAAACACTGCAGGAGGAGCCCACAAGGCCGGACCGGCCAGACTTCGGAAAGCGTTTCAAGCGGGACCGGCCATGCCCCCGCTCAAGGAATCCCGGGCGCCTGACGAGTCGCGGGCATATTCGCGCAGCACCCCTGAACCTTCAAAAATTGCACCTGCGGATACCTCAGGCCTTCGTCAAGGTACCCTAACCTCAAACGGAATTCCAGTTGCCCGCACCGGAACGCCCCGCCGTCGTGCCCACTCCGCGCTTCGGGCACCGCCATTCGGCGGAAGTCGGCTATGGGCACGCCCCCCTTCCCCTCGCCTGGCAGAAAGGTTCCCGGCGTCGGAAACGGGAGCCAAAGCGCTCGGGACTTTGCGTGTCGATACGACGGCACCGCGCGGCCCTCGGCCCGGCCGACCGCCGTTGCCCGACGAAAACCTCTCCGATGCCGTCCGGCGAAAGAGGCGTTGTAAGCGGACAGGTTTCGTGAGCACCGCCTTGGCCGGTACGTCATCGCTGACGTTGGACGCGCCGTCAGGTGCCAGCCCGGAAAGCTACTCGTCGGCGGCTGTGCCGGTCGGAAAGGCCTCGGAAACTGGCACTGAAGGAGAGGCGTCGGAAGTCGGCTCTGAAGGAGACCCGTCGGGAGCTGACTCAGAAGTGGTCGCATCCGGAGCCGCGTCCGCCGGAGCATCTCCAACCCCGCCAAAGGAATCCGATGCATCGGCAGGCTGTCCTGAAGAACCGGTCGCCGACTCGGGAAGTGCGGCGTGCGTAGTGGGCGCGGGGGCCGACGATGACCCGTGTGCGGGAACGAGTGTTACGAGCTGGAGCTCGCTCACGGTGCCCAGGCGCATGACCGGCCCGAAGGTGCCGACCCCCTGGGAGACCAGGAGCTTGACGTTGCCTATGTCGTAGCGCCCCTTGTAATACGGGAAGTTACGTCGGATGAGGAGCGTGCCCGGGAAGACCTGGCCGCCGTGGGTATGTCCAGCCAGATAGACCTCGATGCCGTCCCTATCCGCGTACTGGAGCCCGACGGGGCTGTGGTGGACCAGCAGATCCGGGAGCGAGGGGTCACGCGAGATCTTGGGGAGCTCCCGATCGAGGCCAAGGTCGTTCACGCGGTGGCCCTGGTTCGTGGTCAGGTCAGCGTTCATGTAGTGCATCCCGATGAGGTTGAGCCCGCTCTCCGGTACACTCTCGGAAAGGAGGATCCGGATTCCCGCGCCGTCCACGAATCTCAGGACCTCCTCGGTATTCACGTAGTACTCGTGATTACCAGTCGTGAAATACTGGCGGGCCTTGACATCCTTGAACTGGTCGAATATTTCGGGCTTGAGCGCGATGTTACCGTCCACAAGGTCCCCGTTGTAGAGGACGAAGTCCGGACCGAACTCGGCAATCAACGCCAGCACCCGTTTGAGGAAGCCCGCCCCCCTGGCGGGTCCCAGGTGCATGTCGGGGGCATGCACCAGGGTGACCGCCTTGGCGAGGCCCGGCACCTCGATCGTCGTGCTCGTCACCCAGATGAGCTGCGAGTTGATGAACCCGAAGAAGACAAGCACGGGAGTGAGTATGTAGACGACCCAGGCGAGGGTCTTGGGAGGAGCCTTCCGCCCCTTTACGGCGAGCCTCGAGAGCTCCAGGAACAGGGTCCCGAAGAAGGCGTATACCCCGAGCATGACGAGGAGCCCGAGCGCCACAAAAAGGACCGCGAAGAGTCGGCTGTCCAGGGTGTAGGCTCCGGTCATGATGAGGGCCAGGTAGCCGGCGGTCCAGACAAGCGCCGCCGCAGAGAGCGGCCAGAACCTTTTCCATCCCAGCCACCTCTTCATCCGCCAGGGCGTGTAGACGAGCGACAGGGCCAGCAGGCAAAAAACGGCTAAGAACATCCCTCGCGTCCTCCATGCGGCCGGATGGGGTTGCGCCCCCGCGTCCGCGGCCCTCCCGGCCGGCCAAAGGCCCCGCGGCTGTGAATAAAGTCTGACGGAAATGATCATATCACATCCAGACCCGGAACCGGACGGCAGGGTTTCCCGGATCGTGGGAGCCGCCTTCAGTGCGGAGGCGGCCACATCCGGCCATCGGCTTTCTGCATCGCCCTGTCAGATGTGCCTTGAAATAGCAATCCTGTGCGGGTTTCAATGCGCCATGAAAGGGAACGCTCCACGGAGCTGCCGCAACAATGGGTTTTGTGCTGCGTTCACCCAGCCAATCGGGTTGGCTCCTCAGAACGGAGATAACGCCAGGCCCACAACCGATAACATGATCTGCCCCACCCCACCTGCTACAGATTACGGTCCTGGCTTCCATGACCTGAAACATATGCTGACATCACTCGCGCGACAGCGGACAGCAAGGAAAGTGCTGCCGATTCACAATCAGTGGCTTCGACAAACGTTGCACGAAAGCCTCGTCGGCGGTGACTTGAAAGACGAGAAAAACGCTCGCACCCGGATCGACTAAAAATCCTATGCCGGGTCAAATTATGGTCTGGAAAAAGTCTGGTCAGTCTGCGTCACAGTGATCGACAGAATTCAAGCGGAGATAACATACCTATAAATCAAAAGAAAATCGAAAAACGCCTGAAAGTCTTTCTCGGTCATCGACAGGAAACTGATGGAGCGTGTTAAGGTACTAGAGTTGAACAAAGATATAACATAAGATGTATGTGATCTACTACAAAATTCTAATATCCAATATCCATAAGTTGAAATAATGACCATTTTTTTGCCAGATGTTATCTGCCTCCCCAGACAAGCTGCCCCAGAAGGCTGGAAGAGGTATCAGGAAATCGAGGAGCTATTGACTGCCTTAACCCGATTTGCTACTATCTAGAATCATAGCTGTAGGATTGAAGAGATTCCCAAGAGAGACGGCTAATCCCCCTTCAATGGCGAGCATTAAAATCGGAAATCTGAAAGGCGCTTGTAATTTTCATGGGTATCCTGTTCTTTCTCCAGGCTCATAGCCTTTTCAACCGTGGACCCTTCGATCATTAGAAAGGCCAGAATCAGTGACAGACCACAATATCAGAGACAAAAGTTCCAACAACAAACCGAAGACTATCGCCACCGGCGTGACAGATTTTGACTTCCTGATCAAAAGCGGCGGAGCCTACATCGACAAGACTTGGTATATCCGTGAGCTGTTGACTTGCATGTCGCCGATGTTTCTGCTGACCAGACCTAGAAGATTCGGCAAGACCCTTCTTGTCGACACTATCGAGCAGGCTCTTCTCGGAAACAAGAAACCGTTCGAGGGATTATACATATGCAGCAACGAAGCACAATACGACTTTCTTGGTTCTCATGTTATCAGACTCAACCTGTACCTCCCTGGCCGCGATGCCTCAACATTCGATGCTCTCCTAAAATACAACATCCAACAGATTGCTGACCGTTACGGAATAAAGCTTCCAGAAGTTAACAGCGCCAATTCGCTGAATTGCCTCATCGAAAAACTTTACTATTCATACGGTTCTATCCACTTGCCACTCGAAGGGGAACCTGCAATGCCAGATATGAGAAAAGTGGCGGTACTCATAGACGAATACGATTCCCCAATCACATCGAATTTACATAATCCGGAAAAACTTGAAATTGCAAGAAATGTCATGTTTGATTTATATGTTACCCTTAAAACGGCGAATGAAGCCAAACAATTACGTTTCGTATTGGCGACCGGGATCACTAAATTTAAAGAGTTTTCTGATTTTTCGGTGAATTCCATATTGGATGATATCACTTATGACCCTAAATATTCAGCCGTATGTGGCTTCACTTTAGATGAGATCAGGGATAGTCTAAAAAATGAAATAGAAGAGAGACTGCCTTTGTTTGTTGAATCTGATCAAATTGCTCCTAATTCATCGACAAATGATCTTTTAGATTTGCTTACCGAATGGTACGACGGTTATAGCTGGGGCAACTATCCGAAGGTTCTCAACCCTTACTCAGTACTGAAATGTCTGAAGAACGTCTCGACCGGTAGACACTGGTACAACACAGGAAGCCCTTCTCTTCTCCAGAATTTATTGAAACAAAACGATAATTATTTCTCGATGTTCGACAAAGACATAACCTATCAAGGCTCAATCCCAGAGCAGGACATTTCGAATATTTCTCCACATGTCGCCCTGTTGCAAACTGGCTATCTGACAATAGATCTACAAGCTCCACCGAGCAACGCCGAAAGCAAGTCTCCGGACAATGTCATGTATCAGTTCCCAAAAGACGGCATGACCAAGCCACCGGACGATGTCAGAGTTAGGGGCGGAAAAGAAGTTCGCCTTTCCATCCCTAACCTTTAAGTTAGAAGATCGTTCGCCCAGGATCATCTAGTGGAGTTGGCTTTCCCTGGAATCACTGATCCAGGAAAATCAAGTCTTTACAGATATAATATCGATTTTTGCGATGCATATTGCGCTCTTCTTTTTGAACAATCGGCAGAGATTCTGTCATCGATTTTCAATTTAATCCCCTATGATTACCATATACCATCCGAATCGTTTTATAAGACAATTCTCTGTCAGACACTATGTTTCGCAAAAGCAAAAATTTCATTCGAATCCAAATCCGGAAAAGGATATGTCGATTTCGTAGCCGAAACCAAGAACGATGTTTTGGTTTCAGAGGTAAAATACGGCTACACATCCAACTTCTTCATGGCAAAAGACGACAGTCGGTCACAGGATGGAGTGCCAGACTCCATCGACTCTACTGCCGCTGGTTCTACAGTCTCGACTGCCTTGGAATATGGAGCGGACATCCCTCACGCAGATGCCGTCCACGGAGAAAGGCCCATCGAATCACCTCGCTCCATTTCAGCAACAGTCGCTGGGAAAGCCGTCCAGAGGTATCTTGACAGGGGAGAAAGACTCGCTCACGCACAGATAGACAAAAAAGCCTATGCCAGGTCATATTTAGGGCTTGGAAAAAGGGTCTGGTCAGTCGGCCTATCTGTAATCGACAGGATTGAAGTGAAAATCACAGCAGAAGAAATCAGAAGGTTATCAGAAAACGACTGAATCACAGCCATCCTCATCGCCTCGACTGTGAGGCCCCGAACCCGTCGTCTGCCATTCAAGCCAGATGGTGGATTTCTGCAGATCTTATAAATCATTCATTGTCACCAAACCTATAACTATCAAGAAATTTTTCTCTGCGTCTTATAGCATATATCGAAACAGGGGATCCGTCATGAGGCATCCCCATGTTGCCCGGGGCGTCACATGCCGGATATCGGCCAGTCCCCCGGCAATGAGAAAGGCGCAGTACAGCCGTAGAGTTGCCGCCGCCTGCTGATTCTTGGAGAATGGATAAGGATGTTAGAAAAAATGAAGACAGTTCCTTTGGATTGCGTCCAATTTTTCAATAGTTATCCGGATGCAGAAATGACTTTATCTCTAAATATTGGAGATCGAAAAGAGTCAATCCGCATTGCTATCGCACAGGAACAGTTTGTCTCCTAACGTGACCCCATGACGTCGATATACATAATGCAACATAAATCTGCGTCATTACGGACGAACTGAAGATAGAGTTCATTGATCTCAACGGCAAAATCGGTGCCCTGGACAACAAAATCAAGAGTGAAATAATCGTCATAGAATGCAAAATATGAACCAATATCGTCTGTCACGGTTTTACACCAACATCATCTATGGTAAAATTTAAATCGAAATTGAAAGCAGTGATAATTCAATCACATATTTTGCAACAAAATTTTCAGCAAAATCTTCAGCCGTGAAGTTAAACTTTAAGGCTTCAACAAGTGCCTATACCTGAACTCGGCACGGGAAGTTATCTTCTTAGGAGCCATTCCTACTGGCGTGATCGCCTTAATCATAACTCTAAATTCTGGCTGAAAGGTATGGCAGAGCGACATCATATAGCTCGTGCGATTCTTCAGGACTTTCATTCTCTGGTAGATCTGCCTGACATTACCCACTCCTTTTCGAGGCACTCTCTACAACAGATCCCTGAAGCGCAAGACCTTGACTGCGGGCGAAAAGGAAGCAGGGTCCAATGGCAGATACTCAGGATGAGGCGCAGACAAACTCACGACACCGGTTATAGTCTGACAGGCCAAGAATCCCAATGATATGCTTGGAGATGGCAAACGGTGGCGACTTCGGATCATAATCCAACCAGGGGCAGGACAAATATTGATTCCACCGCAAAAACCCTCCACCTCGACAGAGAAGCGGAACTTTATGCGGTCATCGCAATGGCATTCTTGCGCTAAAGCCTCAAATCACCGTACATCTGCGCACCCTTTACCCAGATACTCGGCCCTCAAATGACAGCCAGGAAGTGAGGGAAGGGGTTTTTGCAGTGGAATCAATATTAGGCAAAAAAGCCGACTGTAGCGTATGCTGAGTAGAAAACCTGGCTCTTAAACGATTTTGTTGGCGAAGCTCTAACCTGACTGAGGCGTCCAGCTCCGTGCTCCGCTACCCCATCGGACCAGATATATATATCTCCGCCGGTCATCGCAGGTGCCGGAGGCGCGACTCCAACACCGAACCCGTGAGGGAGCAACGCGTCTTTGATGCTTCATACGGCCAATTGGCTTGGCTACCGCTCTTCGGATGTGTTCGCCGTCCCCCGCCGACGCTCACGACGGCAACACTTCCCAAAATCTTTCCGGTCGTTGAATGCCGGCTGGATTAATCCGATATCGTTCCGGAAGACGGTTCCTGCGGCTAAGATGTCTTCCTTCCGATCTCGCGAACTTAACCAGGCATCTGTCGCACGTCTCCGACCGACTTTTCGTTGTCGGCGGTACGAGTGCTCAATCTCGCCGCCAGAACCAGATACAGACAACGATGGAACGGTTCCGCGGAGCCTCCAGGCCTTAAAACGGGGACCGCCCGCCGAGAAAAGACGCGGGCGTAGTGCGTGAGTTTATCGTTCAGGCACGCCTTAAGCGTTCCCAGAGACTCATGAGGCGGCGTCAGGTCAGGCTCAAGCGCCCTGCGCGCTCGGTCCGCGCGGATACCGTTTATTTTCCACGAAACGAAAAGAAAGGACGGGTTGGCAAGATCACCGTGAAATCCCGCTCGTTCCGAAGCGGCTCAAGGGCACGTTCAGCCGCACGAGCCGGATGCGCGAGGCACTGCGTCTGTTTCAGAGAGGACTAAATCCGGCGACAGAAAGGCTATTTCGTGCAGTCGATTCCGAAAGCCCAGTGTTGGCCAGGCGCTTCAGGCAAGCAGTAGCCCGTAAGATTCAAGTCTAAAATCCGTGCGTCATCCCATCATGACACGTGACAGGCATCCGGTTGTCTGATCCCGGAAACGTCCAGCCGGAATCTTTCGGGACGAAACGACTACTACAGAGAAACACCTGGGACGAGGCGGCTTGAGCGGGCGTTTCATTTCATGCCGCCCTCGGGCCCGATGTCCATCTTGACCCTGTCGCCCTGGTAACCCACTCGGCGTTCCGAATTGGGGGCGCTGTACATCTCGAGGTTAATCACCTCTAGATCCCCGTCCCCGGTCCCATAGAGGATCTCGCCGAAGCAGAGCGTGTAGCTGTTGTAGACCTTGCTCGCCCGTTGGGCCTTGATCTCCACCGTCTGGTCCTTCGTGATGATCCTCACGAACACCCCGTACTCGCGGAAGGATCCGGTGCCGTTCTCGATGGCGGAGTACGAGCTGATGGCAACCGAGGCGATCTCGGGGTCCCACTTCACGAAGAGCCTCTCCAGCTCGCCCGGGGCGCGCACGTCCCCGGAGTGCCGGATCGCCCCCTCGTCGGTCTGGATCCTCTCGTCCCCTGCCGCGGCGCCCACATAGACGAGCCGCCCGTCTCGGTAGCGCACCAGGGCTTTCAGGTCGTAGTCCTTGCCCGCCGCGGTCCAGCCGCACTCCACCACCACCGGATCGCCGCCGGTCTTGGAGAGGCGGACCTTGTCGCCCTTGGCGAGATTGATCTTGCCCAGCTTGACCGGCGGGGACGGCTTCTGCGGCGGAGGCGGAGCTACAGGCTTGGGCGGGGCAACGGGCTGGGACGGGGGGGATAATGGCTTGGTTGCTGCGGCAGGCTTGGGCGGCGGTGCGGCGATCTCCTCGCCCCCGAAATGCTTCAGGAGCGCGGAGAGCCCCTCGTTGAAGCCCGCCGCCTTGAAGGCCACCCGCCATCCGTCCTTGCGGTAGACCTCCAGGACCATCACCGCCTTCTCCCGCGCGAAATCCCTGCCCGCAAGCGGAAGCCTGAGGCTTCCCGCGAAGACGGCCTCCAGCGATTGGATCCCGGCCATCTCTCCGGGGCCGTCCACGTTCACGGTGAAGACCAGCCTGTCCACCGTCTGCGGGAGCCTGCCAAGATCGACCGAAAACTCCGCCCTGCCCGGGGCGAGCGCGAGCTCCACCTCGCCCTGGGGGCTCCTGAGCTGGTTGAAGAAGATCATGTAGCGGTCGTCTGAGAGCTTCTCCGAGGCGTCCAGGCCGAAGCAGCAGAAGTCGTAGGAGCCGGGGCCGTGGACCGACAGCGAGACCCTGAGCCTCCCGTCGGGGGCGTGACCCGCCACCTTGTCCCTGAAGCCTTTCTGCACGTCCTTCACGGTTGTCCTCCCTCCGGCCCCCCCAGCCCGCTCCGCAGGCGGAGGGGCGACTCGGTCGTCTTTGGACCATAACCGATGAAAGCACACGCGGCTTAGGCAGTCAAGGCTCTCGCGAGATCATGTCAGCCTTGCCGCGCGAGGCAAGCCCGCGCGCGGATTCGGCGCTATACGGCTTATGTCTCAAGCCTTACGGCGACCACCTGCCGGTCGTCTGCCGATGCCGATAACCGGTAGCGGGTCCTTCCCGAAACCCTGGCGGGAAATTCCCGAAACCCTGGCGGGAAATTCCCGATACCATGGCGGGACATTCCCGATACCATGGCGGGGAGCGAACGGCACATCGTAAGGGCGCGGGCGTCCGGGGAGCGGCGGTGCGCTTGCCAATCAGCCCTCGCCAATCTCCACGGGCTCCTCCTCAGCCAGGCCCTTGTCCCGGTCGACCCGGAACGATTTCAGGACCGGGTCGGGGCCGGCCAGGGAAAGGATAAGGTAGCTCGCCTTGGGATCGAACGAGAGCCTGATGTCCTCCTCGGAAGGCCGGGCCGGCGTGTCCGGATGGGAGTGGAAGTTCCCCAGGGGGGTGAGTCCCTTGGCGCGCATGTCCTTCACGGCGGAAAGCTGCTCGCGCTGGTCAACCGTGAAATGCACCCGGCTCTCGTCAAGGTTCTTGAGGACGTAGACCTTCACCACCCTCTTCTCGTCCCCCAGGACCGCGCCCGCTATGAGCCCGCAGGCCTCCAGCGGCCGCTGGGCCAGGGAGTGGGAAACGATGAGCTCCAGTCCAGAGCGGGGGAGGATAACCTTCATGACCCCTCCTTTCGGATCCTCTGGCGCGGCAAGGCAAAGCAGGAGTGCGCCGCTCGCGGCCCAGCAGTTGCCGGCAGGAGTCTCCGTTGTCGAACAGAGTCACCGCCGCACTCGGCTTCGCATCGCGCCCGGTCCCGTCGCGATGCGCGGCTTCACCGGGCGCACGCCTTTGCCGCCGCGCCCGGGTACGCCCCGCACGGTCCCGCCCCGCTTGCCGGGTCCGCCGCGCGGCATGGGCACCGGACATCCAGCTCGACGCCCGGCAGGCGACGGGACTCCGTGCGCCCTGACCGGATGTCTTGCCCTATAGCTCGCAGGCGGGGATCTCGTAGTCAGACGGCGCCAGGATGGCCGGCTCCTCGCCGCAGACCGGACAGGATGGCCGGGGCGGGAGCGAGACCTTCCTGAAGTCGTTTGCGAGCGCGTCGTAGGTGAGGAGGCGTCCGGTCAAAAGCTCGCCCGCTCCGGTCAGGAACTTGATGGCCTCCATGGCCTGGAGGCAGCCGATGACCCCGGCCAGGGCCCCGACCACGCCCGCCTCGCGGCAGGTGGGGACAGCGGACGGCGGCGGGGGCGCCTTGAAGACGCAACGGTAGCAAGGGCCCTTGCCCGGGACCCAGGTCATGAGCTGGCCGCGCCAGCGGATGATGCCCGCGTGGCTGAATGGCTTGGAGGCGATGACGCAGGCGTCGTTTATGAGGAACTTCGCCGCGAAGTTGTCCGTGCCGTCCAGCACGAAGTCGTAGCCGGCTATCGCCTCCATGACGTTGGCGGCCGTGAGCCTCCCCTCGAAGGCCCTCACCTCGATCTCGGGGTTCAGCGCCGAGATCGCCTCCTTTGCCGACAGCGCCTTGGGCCTGCCCACGTCGGCCGCGGAATGCGCGATCTGGCGCTGGAGATTCGAGAGATCCACCGCGTCGCCGTCCGCCACTCCCAGGACACCCACCCCGGCCGCCGCCAGGTACAGGGCGGCCGGGGATCCCAGGCCCCCCGCACCCACGACGAGGACGCTTCCGGCCTTGAGGCGTTTCTGGCCCCCGGCGCCGATCTCCTTCAGGATGATGTTCCGGGAGTAACGTTCCAGCTCCCCAGGCGTGAAGGTCACCTTGGCCTCAGTCACGGCCGCCTCCCATGAAATAGAGGAATTCCACGCTGTCGCCGTCCCGGAGCCTCCTCTCCCGGATGTCGGCCCCTTCCACGAACTCGTCGTTTACGGCGACGGTCACGTACTCCGGGGTCTCGACCTTCTCCAGGCCCAGAAGATCCGTCAGGCTCAGCCCGTCAGGGAAGCTTTTCCTGACCCCGCCAACTGTGATTTCCATAGGTTTCCCTCCCGGTGTGCCCCGGAGCGCTGGCGCACTGTCGCGCTACGTCTGCGGATCGCGATATCAGTCCGCCTAGGTCATGCCCGGACTCGCGCACGGCGCACGACCGGCAGATTGCGGCATCGAAACTTCCGGCGTCAGACAAGTCCGCGATCCGGGCGCCATAAAGCCATAAAGCCATAAAGGCATAAAGGCATAAAGCCGGACAAGCAGGCGTTTCACTCTCCAGGCGCCTGGCAAGCCCGTGATCCGTGAACAGGCGCCATGGGCTCCCGACAGACATTCCCGGTCACCGCACAGTCGTCAGAGGCATGCCGCTCGCGCTGAACCCGGAGGAAAAGGTCCGCCGGAGAGTCCCGCGGAAGGCGCTCGCCACGTCCCGCCGGCCCTTGAGGGACCGGAGCCTGTCCTCGGACGCCCGCGACGCGTCCCCCTGGCGCCCTCGAAGAACCCGCAAGGCGCGCGAGACGCCGACCCGCCGCAGGGCAACGCCGTCTCCCGCCCCTACTGGGGCCCGGGCCTGGCCTCGACCTTGCGCACGATAAGGTCGTACGTGCCGTCGCAGTTGTCGACGAGCTTCATGATCCTGTGGCCGTCCTCCTTGATGCTCCTGGGCACGTTGGCCACGGCCTCGCCCTCGTTCAGGCGGATGGAGATCTCCTCGCCGTCGTCCAACTCGTCCAGGGCCATCTTGGCCAGCACGAAGGTCATGGGGCACACGGCCCCGGTGACGTCCAGCACGTGTCTCTTCCCGGCTGTCTTGGGCGTCGTCATGTCCCCTCCCCGTTCAGGCGGGCGCTCAGCGCCTCCCAGCCCGTCCTGTCTATGGCTCCCCTGAAGCGCTCGCCCGGCGCGGCGCGCTCGGCGAAGAAGTCCACGGCGCGGTCGGCCGCCCTGAAGACCCCCTCCAGATCGCCCGCGGGCGGCATGAGCTCCCTGCCCAAGGCTATCCTGTTCCCGAAGGTCCCCCCGAAAAAGAGCCGGTATGCAGGGGTCCCCTTCCAGGCGTCCGCTGGGCAGATCTTCACGCAGCGCCCGCAGCCGTTGCATCTCGAACGCTCGAGCCTCACGGGCCCGTCCTCCCCCGCGAGCTCCAGCGCCCCTTCCCGACAGACATTCACGCACAGTCCGCATCCCGTGCATTCGCCCTCGTCCAGCTCCACCGCAAAGGCGCCCTTGACGCCAAGGTCGTTCTCCTCGGCCTTCAGGCAGTTGTTCACGCAGCCCGTGACGCCGAACTTGAACTTGTGTGGGAGCTCGCGACCGAAGTAGCGCTCCGAGAAGGCGAGCGCCAGCCCCGCCGAGTCGATGCAGGCCGACGGGCAGACCGCGTCCCCCTGGCAGGCGGTGACAGTGCGCACCCGCGGCCCGCAGACGCCCACGGGTATCCCCCGCTCTGCCAGGAAATCCCTCATCGCCCCCGTGTCCTTGAGGTCGACGAACGGGATTTCCGCGCCCTGGCGCGAGGTGAGATGCACCCTCCCGGTCCCGTACCGGTCCGCGGCGTCGGCGAGGGCCCGGATCTGTGACGACGTGAGGTTCCCGCCCACCACCTTCAGGCGGACAGAGAACTTGTCCTTCTGTTTCTGGCGCATGAAGCCGCCGTTCTTGAGGGCCCTGTAATCGACTTCCATATTCCTGCACAGCCTCCCAGAGCCGTAAGCCGGCGTCCGTCGCGCAAGCGCTTCACCGGCGCTTCTCATGCGTTTCGCAAACGTCCTTCAGGCGTTCCGCCCGTTTCTGGCCGGCCCCCGGGAAGCGGGCCGGGCGTCTATGACTTTCAGGCTCCCGCGCTCGCGGACGCCTTGACCTTTCTGCCCCCCCGCTCGCGGCGCAGAAGCCTTTCAGGTTCCCGCGCTCGAGGGCGCCTTGACCTCTTTGGCCCCCCGATCGCGGGCGCAGAAGCCTTTCAGGCCCCCCTCGCGGAGCCGGGCGCCGCCCCCTCGCCGCCCGGCCCGGCCAGCGGCCCGGACAAGGCTATCCTGCGGAAGACGTTGAAGTCAAGCCACCTCGCGGCGGGGTCCGGGCACGCCCCGGAGGCCCCTCGGGCGAAGGCGTCCAGAAGTTCCTGCCAGTCCGCCTCGGAGGACACCTTCAGGGCGAAGCCCCGCCCGTTCACGGCGGGGAGACCTCCCCAGGCGTAGCCGGAGAGCGGCAGGACCTCGGCGACCCTGCCGTCCCTGATCCGCACCGCGGCGCGGTCGCGGAAGACCACGACGTCGAAGGATCCGGGGTAGGCGAACGAGGCTCCGGACAGTGGCACCGGGTCCCCCACGGCGTAGAGGGCGGGCGCGGGCGGCATTATCTCGACCAGCTCGCCCTCCAGGCTGTAGCAGTACTCCTCGAAGACCGCCGCCCTCGCGAACACCCCCCCGGAACGGAAGCCCGCCGCGCTTTCCTTGGGAAGCCCCAGGCCGGTCACTATCCCGCCCCCGGCCACGTCGTAGCCGTCCACGATGACGAAGCGGCCCGTCGTCCGGTGACGCGAGAAGAGATCCAGCGCGACGGGCCTCTCCAGGCGGATCGCCGCCTCGCAGACCTCGCCGGCGCGGACGCCCTCCGTCGAGGTCGCGGGGGCGAGGGTCTCGGAATCGATGAGACCGTAGATGCCCGTGACCCGGCAGCCGCAGGCGTCCGAGGCGAGCTTCAGGCGGTAGCGGCGGCCCGGCTCCAGGGGCTCGCGGCCCATCCAGAAGACCGAGGCCTTGAAGGAGTCGGAACGTTCCGGAACGTCGTCGGGCGAGGAGATGACCTCGCCCCGGCGGTTGAAGAACTCGTCCGCGAGCGTGATGCCGACGGATTCACCGGCGGAGGCTGACCGGCGGCCCGGGTCAGCGGGCCAGCCTTCCACCGTGAGGCAGCGGGTGCGCCTGCCGCCCGGGCTTATGAGGATCTCGTCCCCCGCCGCGATCGTGCCGCTCTCCACCCGGCCGGCCACGATGCGGCGGTCGTCGAACTTGTAGACGTCCTGGACGGGGAGCCTCAGGCCGTCCTCCCGGGGCGGCTTGGCGATCCCGTCCAGCGCCCCCAAGAGCGTAGGCCCCGCGAACCACGGCATCAGCGCGGACGGCTCCGTCACGTTCTCGCCCAGAAGCGCCGAGAGGGGGAGGAAGGGCCCGGCCTCGATCCCGAGGTTCCACAGGTACGCCGAGAGCTCCGACTTCACCGCCTCGAAGGCCGCCTCGCTCCAGCCCGCCAGATCCATCTTGTTGACCAGTACCCCCACGCGGCCCACGCCCAGAAGCGAGAGCATGTGGGCGTGGCGGCGGCTCTGCTCCTCCACGCCCCTGGCGGCGTCCACCACCAGGAAGGCCGCCTCGGCGTCCGAGGCCCCGGAGATCATGTTCTTCAGGAATTCCTTGTGGCCGGGGGCGTCGATGATGAGGTAGTCGCGGAGATCCGTCCTGAACTGGAGGCGGGTGGTGTCGATGGTTATCCCCTGCTTGCGCTCCTCCTCGAATGCGTCCAGGAGGAACGCGAACTCGAAGGGCTGGCCGGTCTCCCTGGAAATCTCGCGCACCCTGTCTATGGTCCCCTGCGCGAGCGATCCCGTGTCGTAGAGGAGGCGCCCGATGACAGTGGACTTGCCGTGATCGACGTGCCCGGTCACCACCAGCGAGAGCTTCTCCCGCGAGTCGTCCGCCGCGCCGCGCGGGGCCGATCCCGCCGCCGGTTCCTGTCCCGCCGTTCCCTTGGCTGAATCCGTCACCTTTGAGCCTTTCCGCCGCTTAGTCGGCCGAATCCGCTGCCGCTTGTCACGTTCTGCCGCCTCGCGGCAAAATCCATAACCGATCGAACGCGTCAGCGGGTTCCATGTCAACATCGCCATAGTCTAGCATTTTCCGCCGTATCATCGCCCGAACCCGCCTAAGTCAAGCGATTCATACAGTTTCCATCGGTGAACCCTAAATGGCTTGACTTTCGCAATGCCGATCCTGTTGATTCCTTGACTGATTGACATTTACATAAGTTTACCAGGTACAATCCATAAATATTCAGCATTCAAATCATTATTGCCGACAAAACCAGCCGCCATCCCAAATATGGCAGTATCAACAACGACATTCCTTGCCATACCGCTTATATGCCATATCACCTGCTGAATCCCTCGCCATTTCGCGTTTTCCGCCGTTTGCCGGACATGTCAGTTAGCGTTTGATATTCCCCGTCTTTTCGCGCGATCCCGCCCGCTCCGCTGGACCTTACCCTGCACATGGCGCCCGACAGGCCGCGCCCGCCAGCCCCCCTTCAAAACAGCCCGCTCGGGATAGCCAGGGGGCAAGTGCGCCCGGGCGCCTTCACAAGCCTGCCCGGGCGGCATCACAGGCCTGCCCGGCGGCTTCACATGTAACCGTCCTTCCTGAGCTTCTGCATGGCGTAGGCGTCCTCGCGGTCCTGGGCCCGGCCAGCCCTCTCGCTGGTCTTGGTGTTCGCGAGCTCCTCCACTATCTCCGGGACAGTGGACGCGAGGGACTTCACCTTGCCGGTGCAGGGGGCGCAGCCCAGGCTCCGATACCGCTCCCCGCCATCGGAGAAGTACAGGTCGATGACCGGGATGCCTTCGCGGTCGATGTAGCGCCAGACGTCTATCTCGTTCCACTCGAGCAACGGATGCACCCTGATGTGCCGGCCCTTTGGGAAGTCCGTCTTGAACTGCCCCCAGAGCTCCGGCGGCTGGTTGGCATAGTCCCAGCGGTCGTCCTCGCCGCGCTCGGAGAAGACCCGCTCCTTGGATCGCGAGCCCTCCTCGTCCCGCCTCACCCCCACGATGAGGCCCTCGAAGCCGTACTTCCTGGTCATGTCGGCCAGAGCATCGGTCTTGAGCGCCCTGCAGCACGCGAGGCGGCCCCGGTCGGGGCCCATGCCCTCCGCCAGCGCGGCCTCGTTGCGGTGGACGATGAGATCCAGCCCCAGCTCCCGCGCCACCTTGTCCCGGTAGGCTATCATCTCGGGGATCTTGAAGCTCGTGTCGACGTGGATGAAGGGGAACGGCGCGTGCCCGAAGAAGGCCTTCTTGGCGAGCCACAGGAGCACCGTGGAGTCCTTGCCTATGGACCAAAGGAGGCCAAGCTTGCCCAGGTTGGCGTAGGCCTCCCTGAGGATGAAGACGCTCTGGGCCTCCAGGGCGGAGAGATGGTTCACGGGTATCTCCCCCTCCCGGGGGGGGGCCGCGGCCGGCCCCGTCCCGACCGCGGCGTGAGCCGGGGTCGGACTTGGCCGGAGGGGCGGCGGGAACGGAGGACTGATCCGGACCGGCCGAAGGCCCGGGAAAGACAAAAAGTCCGGAAGCGGCGGCCCCGACAGGGCCAAGGGTCGGAAATCACCGACGATCCCGAGGCCGGAAATGCTTGAATGCTGATATTCGACAAAGGCCGGAATAAGCCCGGAAGGCCAAAGAAGCTCAAAAACCGACGAGGATTCAGGACCGGAAGAGACGGCGGAGACGGCCGCGAACTGATTAACGGCTAGTACCCCCCCTCCCCTTCAGGCTCCCCGGGGAAATCGACGGGCTCAAGACCGGGCCGATCCAGCCTCCAGATAAGCCTTCCGCCCTCCTCATGGCAGGACAGCAGCCCGCCGCGGCCGCCCAGGGCTGGCGGGAGCCAGAGCCTAACCGCGCGGCGGGGACAGGCCTTCAGGCAGGAGGCGCAACCCCAGCAGTCGTCGGGATAGAGGATCCTGGCGGGAGCCCCGTCTCCCGCCTCGATGAGCGTGCCGGGACACACGGCCGCGCAACGGCCGCAGGAGACGCACAGCGAGCCGTCGAAGGTCACGGACACGCCAGTCCCCCCTTTCCTGAACGGCACCCCACCGCCTGATCCGCGGCGCCGATCTCCGGGGCGCCGCCCTCCATGCGGCTCTCGCCATCCTTATGGCGGCTCGCCTCTTTGTCCCCGCGATCCAAGGGGCGCCCGTCCAAGGAGCGCGTGAGGGCGACCGGCGGGTGCATGGCCAGGTCCTCGGGCGGGAGCACGGGGGGAAGCGAGACCCGGGAGTTCACGAAATGCTCCTGCGCCGGGTCCGGGTCGGGGTATTCAGCGTACTCGCCGAAGCCGGGCCAGCGGGTCTCGGTCCTCTCCGTCAGGTGACATATCAGCGACCGCGCCACGGCCAGGCGTTCGCGGAGCTCCCAGATCCGCGAGATCCCCCTGGGGGAATCCGCCGCGAGCGACCCGGAAAGCCGCCAGACGTCATGGACCCTCGATGCCGCCTCGGAGAGCCCCGCGCGGGAGTAGCGGTAACCGGCCGTGCGCCCGCCGGCGTAAAGATCCATCGCCTTCTGCATGGCCTCCTCGAGGGACTCGGCAGAATAAACGGGCGCCTTGCCGCGAAGGAATCGCGCGAGACGCTCCCTGAGGCGCTCCAGCACGTCTTCGGGGCATAGCCCCGCGTTCGGGGCGGGCGATCCCGCGCCAGGGGCGGACGGCATCGCGCCAGGGGCGGACGGCATCGTGCCAGGGGCGGACGCCTCGAACGTCTCGGTCGAGGACGGCGGACCCCCTTCCAACCGGGCGGCTATGGCCTCCGCCGCCATCCAGCCTTCGGCCATCGCCCCCGTGACGTACTTCTGCGGGGCGCCGCCCGCCGCGTCCCCGCAGGCGTACAGGCCCGGGAGCGTCGTCTCTCGGAAACGGTCCACCTGGAAACCCCCGGCGGTATGGCCTCCCATGATGTATGGCTCCGTCCCCTCAATCTGGACCGCGCACTCCCGCTGGACTCCTTCCGCGCCCGAATCCGCGAGCTCCGCCTCCTCCTCCAAAAACCGCAACGCCTGCATGGGGTTCATGTGCAGGTACGACCTCACGAGCGCCCTGCGGCCGGCGGCGTCCAGGGGCCCGGTGCGCATGACGCAAGGTCCCCGCCCCGCCTCGGTCTCCTTCCTCCAGGCCAGGACCCGCTGCGATGTGGTGTTGCCGTAGCGGGACTCGTAGGCCTCGCCCAGGGAGTTGACCTGGCTGGCGCCCTGGCCCACCGCCAGGGTGCCCGTGGGCGCGGCGGTGTCCTGGAGCCTCAGGGCCACGAAGCGCATCTCGAGGGTGGTGAGCTCGGCGCCGGCCCAGAGGCCCATGGCCCAGCCTCCCCCGGTGTTGAATGGCGGATACCACATCTTGTGCCCTGAATGACCTGGATTGTTGGGGCGGTAGATGCCCGCCGCCCCGCCCGTGGCGCAGACCGTGAAGGGGGCCTCGACCGCCACAATCCCGCCCGAGTCGAGCGAGAGCGCGGCCACGCCTGCGGCACGGCAGGCCCCGGGCGACCCCGGGTCCGGGGAGACCAGGAGCGAGAGCGCGTGGGCGCGTTCCAACAGCGTAACTTCGGGGCGGTCCCGCACCAGGGAGGCAAGAAGCGGCTTGATGGGCCCGCCGTTTATCTTGACGTTCCGCCAGGAACGGCTCGCCCATGCCCCGTCAGGGCCGCGGTGGAAGGGCACCCCCAGCCGCTCCAGGAACAGCGCCGCCTCGCGGAGCCTCTCGGACATGGTGAGCAGGAGCTCCATGGAGGCGATGCCGTGGGCGTCCGCGAGCGCGTATGCGGCATAGTCGGCGGGGGAGCGTCCCGGGGCGATCCAGGCGTTTATGGCGTTCACCCCGGCCGCGAGGCAGCCGCTCCGCTCGATCGCGGCCTTCTCCACCAGGACCGTCTTGAAGCCACGCTCCGCGAGAAGCCAGGCGGCGGCTACGCCGGCGGTGCCGCCGCCTATCACGGCCGCGTCCGCCTTCAGGCGGACTGTCTTCGGGAAAACGTCAGGCATGGCTTCAGGCTTCGGGAGATCCTTTGGGGGTGACGGCTGTGCGTGGGAGACTCGAGTCCCGGGGCCTTGTCATGCGCAAGCCCTGTCTGGGCATGTCCCTTCAGGCCTGCCGGGAGCCGGCCCGGATCCGGGCGGCATCCGCGGGGCCAGTCGCGGATTTCGGGGGAAGCCGCGCCATTCCGGGACACGACCGGGAAAACACCTTAGATCCTCCCGCTTCCCGTTGTCAATCGCGGGAATTTTCAGCGGCCGACCGAGCGGGACGCGGAAACCGACCGTTCGCGGCATCCATACCGAGGACTGCGAGCGCCGCCGGTCGGATCTAACCGAAAGAAAAACAATAAATTTTACATATTCAGCACGCAAACTTGCGCCCCGGCGCCCGTCACGGGATGCCGCGAGCATCGGAGTTGCGGTCCAGGGTTACCTTGCGCCGAACCCCCGCCGCAGGCCCTCGGGGCGCCGTAACCGTATAACGGGGCGCGGCCCCGCGAGCCGGGGCATTTCCCCGCGCGGGGTCTTCCGTCAGAAATCGGCGGCGGCGGCGCGCGGAAACGATCAGATGACGAAGTTGTAGCCGTTGCCCTGGCTGGAGAGGAGGGAGTTGTTGACCAGGCGCGCCTGGTCGCCGTCGAAGGCGTAGACCCGGTAGATGAGCGCCTTGACCCTGTCCCCCGCCGACAGGGGGGCATGCTCCAGGGAATAGAAGGACGTGAGCCCGAAACCCTTGACGTTCAGCTTGAGTTCCAAAGACGAGCCCCGGAAGGATACCGACTCCACCAGGGCGTCCTCCGCGCTGTTCCCGAACTGCACGGGCTCGCCGGGCGGGCAGACATGCACGAACTCCGGGCGCACTGCGCAGCTCGCGCCCTCCGGGGCCCCCTCGAAGCCCAGGAGCCGGCCGTAGCCCTCGAGCACCGTGCTCTCCCCCACGAAGCGCGCCACGAAGGGCGTGGCCGGGTCCCGGTACAGCTCCACCGGGGTCCCGGCCTGCTCCACCCTGCCGCGGTTGGTGATGATGACGAGATCGGCCACCTCGATGGCCTCCGCCTGATCGTGGGTGACGAAGATGCTCGTGATCCCCAGGCGGCTTATCATGTCCCTGAGCCAGCTCCTGAGCTCCTTCCTCACCTTGGCGTCTATGGCCGCGAAGGGCTCGTCCAGCAGAAGGAGCCGCGGGCTCGGGGCCAGCGCCCTCGCGAAGGCCACGCGCTGGCGCTGGCCGCCGGAGAGCTGGCCGGGATAGCGCTTCTCCAGGCCCTCCATGGCGGTGAGCGAGAGAAGTTCCGCCACCCGCTCCCGAATCCGCGCCTTGGGGGTCTTCTGGGTCTTGAGCCCGAAGGCGATGTTGTCGAAAACCGTCATATAGCGGAACAGGGCGTAGTTCTGGAACACGAAGCCGATGCCCCGGCGGGCCGGGTGGATGTCGTTCACCCGGGCGCCGCCGATGCGGATGTCCCCGTCGTCCGGGGTCTCCAGACCGGCGATCATCCGGAGGATCGTCGTCTTGCCGCTCCCGCTGGGGCCCAGGAGCGCCCCGAGCGTTCCCTCCGGGATCGAGAAGGACACGTCTCTCGCCGCCTGGAAGTCCCCGAAGGATTTCTTCACGGCATCCAGCGACACGTACGCCGACGGCCTGCCGGCTGGCCGCGCCGCTATGCTTGCGGCTGCCGGCTCGCCCGAAGAAGGGGCCGGGGCGGGCCCGCCGTCCCGGGAAGGCCCGGGGCCAGCGAACGGCGTCGGGGCTGGCCCTCCGCCTTCGGAAGGTCCGGGGCCAGCGGAAGTCGCCGGGCCAGGCCCGCCTCCTGCGGAAGGCCCTTGGCCTGCGGAAGACCCGGGACCGGCGTCCTCGACCCGGAAGACCACGGGCCTCGCCGCCGAGTCCGGCGGAGGCGTCTGGGTGATCGCCGCCTCCCCGCGACCGCCGCCGGGGGTGGCCGCCGGGGCGGAACCGGGCCAGGGGGCGCCTTCGTCCTTTTTGGTGCTAACGCACATAATAGTCCGCGTCCTTGCGGGAGACGCCCTCGACGATATTCCTGGCGACAAGGAGCATGACGGCCGCCGCCACCAGGATCGCCGCCGCCGAGAAGGACTGGAGCGTGTGGTACTCCCTGAAGAGGATCTCGATGTGAAGGGGGAGCGTGTTCGTACGGCCGCGCAGGTGGCCGGAGACGACCGAGACGGCTCCGAACTCCCCCATGGCCCGCGCGGTGCAGAGTATGACCCCGTAGAGGAGCGCCCAGCGTATGTGGGGGAGGGTCACCCGCCGGAAGGTTCCGATAAGGCCGGCGCCCATCAGCACCGCTGCCTCCTCCTCGTCGGTTCCCCGGGCCGTGAGCACCGGGATAATCTCCCTCGCCACGAAGGGGAAGGTCACGAAGATGGTGGCCAAGACCAGGCCCGGCACGGCGAAGACGATCTTGATGCCGTGGGCGTCCAGGAACGGGTAGGCCCAGCCCAGCCTGCCGAAGGTCATGATGAAGACCAGGCCCGCAATGACCGGGGACACCGCGAAGGGCACGTCTATGAGCGTTATGAGGAGCCCCTTGCCGCGGAACCTGAAGCGGGTGACGGCCCAGGCCGCGCAGAGCCCGAAGAGGGTGTTGAACAGCACCGCCAGGACGGTGGTGAGGATCGACAGGCGCAGGGCCTTCACGGCGAACGGGTCGGAGACGGACTCCCAGAACGGCCTCACGCCGAACTCGAAGGCCTTGTAGAGCACCTGGCAGAGCGGCAGCACGAGCATGACCAGCACGAAGGCGAAGGAGAACCCTATGAGCAGGGCCCTGAGGGCCCTGCCGCCGCGCGTCCGGGAAGGCATCTCACTTCTCCCCGGCGAAGGACGCCGCATGCACCTGGATGCGGTTCACGGCGAACATGATGATAAACGAGCAGACCAGCATCAGGAGCGCCACCGCAGTGGCCTCTTCGTAGTTGAACTGCTCGAGCTTGCTCATGATGACCAGGGGTGCTATCTCCGTGCGGAACGGGATGTTCCCGGCGATGAAGATGACCGACCCGTACTCCCCCAGCCCCCGCGCCAAGGCCAGGGAGAATCCCGTCAGGAGCGCGGGCCTTATCTCTGGGAGTATGATGCGGAAGAACACGGTCGCCGGACCCGCGCCCAGGATGAGCCCGGCCTCCTCGAAGTCCGGGCTCAATTGCTCCAGCACGGGCTGCACGGTGCGCACCACGAACGGGATGGTGATGAAGGTGATGGCGGTCACGATGCCCAGCTCGGTGTAAGCGATCTTCATGCCCAGGAGCTCGAAGAGCGGCCGGCCCACCCAGCCCTTGTCGGAGGTGAGCACGGCGAGCGAGATTCCCGCCACCGCCGTGGGAAGCGCGAAGGGGAGCTCGATCAGCCCGTCCATGAAGCGCCTCAGCGGGAAACGGTAGCGCACGATGACCCAGGCCAGGACGAGCCCGCAGACGAGGTTCACGAGCGCCCCGGCGAGCGAGCACAGAAAGCTCACCTTGAGGGCGGCAAGCGTCCGCGCGTCTGTGACGGTCCTCCAGAAGCCTTCCGGGCCCAGCCTCCGGGACATCAGCACGAGCGAGGCCATGGGGATGAGGACTATCAGGGACGCGTAGGAGAGCGTCACGCCCATGGTGATCCCGAAACCCGGGAGCGTCTTCTTGGGGTTCCTGCTCTTCAAGTGGCTCTCCCGGGGATCTTCGCCCCCTTCCTGGCTCTCCGCCCGCCGAGGCGCTCGCGTATGAGCAAACGACCGGCGCCCGTAAGGCGAAGCTTAGGCGACGGGCCGCGGAACGTCAACGGACGGGCCGCTAAACGTCAACGGACGGATTGCGGACGCGACGAGGACGAGCTACGGCGGTGACGGTCCAAAAATCCCTTCATCGGCTCGCCGATGCGTTAAAGGCGGGCGAAGATCCATCCCGCCTGGGCGGGCCCTCGGCACAAAACCCCGGCAAGGTTTCCGGAGCTGCGGCGACGCCGGAGCCCGCAACGACGCCGGATCCCGCGCCGACGACGGTCGGGAGCCGACAGGCACCGCCCCGGATCAGCGGGAGTAGATCTGGTCGAAGATCCCGCCGTCGTTGAAATGCTTGGCCTGGGCAGGGCCCCACCCGCCGAACAGCGGGTCGTCTATCGTCACGAGCTTCATGTTCAGGACGAAGACGTCCTTGAACTCCTCGGCTATCACGGCGTTGGAGGGCCGGTAATAGTGCTTGCCCGCGATCCGCTGGCCCTCGTCGGAGTAGAGGTGGTTCAGGTACTCCGTCGCGAGCTCGCGGGTGCCTTTCTTGTCGACGTTCACGTCGACCACTGCCACCGGAGGTTCGGCAAGGATGCTCGTGGGAGGGGCCACAATCTCGAACTGCCCGGGCGTCTCGGCCAGCGCCAGGTAGGCCTCGTTTTCCCAGGCCAGGAGCACGTCGCCCTGCCCGTTCTGGACGAAGGTGTTGGTGGAGCCGCGGGCGCCGGTGTCCAGCACCAGGACGTTGTCGAATATCCGCTTCACGAAGTCGACGTTTTTGGCCTCGTCGTGCCCGTAATTCGCGTCCGCGTAGGCCCAGGCCGCGAGGTAGTTCCACCGGGCGCCCCCGGAGGTCTTGGGGTTGGGCGTGATGACGCCCACGCCCTCGCGGGCCAGGTCGTCCCAGTCCCTGATGTTCTTGGGGTTGCCCTTCCGCACCAGGAAGACGATGGTGGAGGTGTACGGCGAGCTGTTGCCGGGGAAATTCTTCTGCCAGCCCGGCCGGATGAGCCCGGCCTCCTCGATGGCCGTTATGTCTATGGCCAGCGCCAGGGTGACCACGTCCGCCTCGTTTCCTTCGATCACTGTCCGCGCCTGCCTGCTGGAACCGCCGTGCGACTGGACCACCTCGAGGTCGTCGCCGGTCTTCTCCTTGTAGTAGGCCGTGAACGCCGTATTGTACTCGTCGTAGAGCTCGCGTGTCGGGTCGTAGGAGACGTTGGTCACTTCCACGCTTTTCGCGAGGGCGGCCGGGGCGGGAAGAAGCATGCCCGCGAGAAGCCCGAAGGCCAGGCCCAGGGCCAAGGCCGGGATCGGGACGGCTGTATTTTTCATGGGAAAACCTCTGCGCGTCCCGGCGAACGCGGGACGGCGGGACGGGAGTGAGCGCCGGGGGGGAACGCTTGTCGCGCCGCAGCCCGCGTTCACGCCACAGGGGATGCCCATGGCCGCGCGGGGGCCCGGGCAAAAAAAAAGGCCGAGGAACACGCGATTCCCCGGCCTTCAGCATGTGCTGATCAACCGTGCCCGGCGGCTTGACGCCTTCCGGACGAAATTCTCCGCTATCGGCGGTTTGAGGCAAGACGGATATTACTCAGAAAGCCCGACGCCTGTCAAGCGGTTTTTTCTGCGGGCGCCCCGTGGCGGCCCGGGCAGTCGGCTCCGCCATCCCGCATCCCGGCAGGCCCGAACGCCGGGCAGGCCCGCGATGCGCCGCGGGAGCCGATGCCATTCAACCGATGACCGCCGCGAGCCTCGCCAGCTCGAGGCGCGCCTTCTTCGCGCCGTCGCTGGCAGTGCCCAGGGACTTCTCCCACACCTCGAGCGCCTTTTCCGCAAGACCGTGCGCCTCGACCGGATCCCCGGCGGCCTCCTTCGCCTCCGCCAGAAGCCCCATTGCCCGCGCGGTCTCCGGGTGTTCCGGCCCGAAGGCGGCGGCCTTGAGGGAAAGCGCCCGGGCGAGCTCCCCGGCGGCGGCCGCGGGGCCCTCGCGGGCCCCGAGCATGGCCTCCGCCTTGAGGCCCTCGATCGCGGCATGCACCCGGGGGCTGGCGGGCATTCCGCCGGCCGGTCCCGAGATGTCGTCGTCCGCGAAGCAGAGCCTGGCTATCGCCTCCCGAGCGTCCCCCGTCCGGCGGCAGACTTCCCCCAGCAGCCGCATGAGCTCCGGGAAGCCCGGATCCTCCGCCCCCTGGACGCGCAGGAGGGACGCCGCCGCCCCGGCAAGGAGAACCGCCGCGGCCTCCGGCATCTCGCTTTCGAGGGCCCGGGCGGCCCGGACCCGCACGCAGGCGGCATCCAGGGCGTCGGGGCCATGGCCACTCTCGATCACCGCTACGACCCGCATGAAGCGCCTGAAGGCCTGAAGCGTCATCCCGCAACAGCACTCGGCCTCGGCGAGGGAGGCCGCGACGTCTATCTGGTCACTCGCGGAACCATCATGCTCATTCACGGCGTCGCTGGCCTCCTTCAGGAGCCTTAACGCGCGCTTGCGAAGCTCCCCGGGGCGGGATTCCGATGCCCCGTCCCCGCGGGAGGCGCTCAAAAGCGAGAGCCCCAGGTCCATCTTCGCAATGGGTATGAGGTCGCCCACCTTCTTTCCCGTCGCGATGTCGAGCGACTCCGCCCTTACGGCCATGGCCCCCTTTCGGTCGCCGACGGCGAAGAGGGTGTCCGCGAGCATCGTCCGCGTGACGAAATCCCTGTAGGAGGCGTCTTCCGCGTCCACGGGCCCGTCCTCCGAGATGGGGTCGACGTCCGAGTCGGGGAAGGCGCCCGTCTCCACGAGCTCCCTGAACAGGGCGACCGCCTCAAGCGCGTCCGCAGGCGGCACGGGCCCGGAAACCTCGCGGCGCCAGTCTCCCGCGAGCGCCCTGGCGTAGCGGACCTTGGCCATGTGGACGTCCCCGCGCCTCGGGCCCAGCAGCGCCTCGAGCCCTTCCCGGGCCTCGCGCAGTGGCTCCAGCGCCCCGGCGCGGTCCCCCGACTGGAACATCGTCCACCCCACGGCGGACTTGGCCAGGAGCGTCTCGCGCGACCCCGCGCCGAAGGCGCCCTCGCGGACCTTCAGCAGGCGCCTGAAGACGGGAAGGGCCCCCGCGTAGTCCGCCATGCGGAAAAGCGCCGCCCCCAGGCCGGTCAGGGCCGGTTCCGTCTCGGGCCCGTCATGTCCGCCGCCCCCGGCCATAGCCCCGAGGGCCCTCCGGAAAATACCGGCCGCCCTGGGGCACTCCATTTCCCTCATGAGCCGCCAGCCCTTCCGGACAAGACCGGCAACGCCGGCGGCGCCGACCGGCCTGCCGCCTCCGTCCCCGTCCTCCACGTCTTTCAGGTCCGCAGGAGGTCTCAGGGCGCAGCCCTCCCAGCCGTCCTCGCCGTCAAAGGAGAGCGAGCGGGTGCGCCCTGCCTCATCCCAGCCGTAAAGATTTATGGGGACGCCGATCGAGACGGCCTCCTGCAAGGTCCGCTGGACCAGTCCGTCCTCCGCCCCGATCAGCCTTTTCGCCTCCTCGGGCTTCGTCTCGGCGAAGGCGCCTCTCCAGTCGACGATCTTGAAGCCTTCCCCGGCCATGAAGGCCTCAATGAGGGGATGCGCGCGCTTTCCGGGATCGTTCAACGAGAGGAACGCCGCCCGGGAGATGGCGGCCCAGGCCCTGGGATCCTTATGGCCGTACAGGCCCCTCGCCAGCGTGTGGATCTGCTTCCACGAAAGGGTCGCCCGGTCGTGGTCCCCCTTCTTGTCGGAAGTCTCGGCCACCGCGCGGAGCTCCTCGAGCGCGGGAATCATGGGCCGGTACCTCCACACGAGAGGGGCATCGGTCTTGCCCCCGCCGGCCTTGGCAGACCCTGGGCCCTTATGGCCTCTTGAGACCATTGAGCCTCTCGGGCCCTTGAGGGCGGCGGCCTTTCCCTTCTTTCCCGCGGCCAGGAGCCCCCGCCCGCGGGAAACGAGCCAGGCCGCTGCCGCTGCGAGAGCGAGCGATACGGGATCGATCATCGTGGAAATTCCTTTCTGGCGGTGCCGGGCGATGCCGGGACCGGAACGGCCCGAGGCGCCGGACCTTCCTCAGGCCGCGCCGGGGCGGGGATCGCCGGGGGCGGACCTGCCCGATTGAGGATATGTCCTGTCTTGTCGGGGAAAAAATTCTCCGGCATGACTTTGCGAATGGGAACATCGGTCAACGGGAGTCTTTTCGGTTACCAGCCTATTTCGGAAAGCTCCGGATTCTCAGGCGAAGGCCATAAGTCTCGCAAACGGCGCCGCAGGACGCGGCCGTCCTACGGCGACAGGCCCTGATCACCAGGTTGGAAATGATATCCCAGACCATGAGGTCAACGCAACCGGCACGCGGACGTCAGAATCATCCGGGGCGCCAACCGCTAGGGGAGTCCCGGTTGCCCTGCAGGAGCACGCGTATGTTCGGCAATGGCAACCGCGCACGGGAGTGCCGACAGGCCCGAACCGTCCCCCGGCCAGACACGCGACCGTCGCCTGGCCCCTCGTCTCCTGGCGGGGAGTGCAGGAACCGGACACGACGGTTAAGCCAGGCGGCAATCACGGCGAAGGTTACCGGTCCGTCGCGCGGGATCTGAAGGCGCCGGGAAGATCTGTCCTTCAGGTTCCGCCTGACAACGACGCGGGCTCGTGGCCCATGGGCCGGTCTCGTTCGCATCGGCGATGATGCGCCTTGAATGCCTGAACCTGCGGCAGCGAATCCGGGCTCGGCGTGTCCTGTAACCGAGTCTTCTGATAGGCCCAAGGCCACGCGTATGCTTCCGGCCACAGAGTCCGCAGGCGACGGGGATGCGCCTTTGACGCCGAATCATTTCGGATCACGGTCGTGGTGCGGCGCCTGACCGTGAGAGCCGCGCCCTGGAGCTGGTTCGGCGGATGACGCCGCCGAAAAGCCTCGGTGTCCGGCCGTACCGTATGTCGTCCGCTACTCAATAAAGCGCACTGCCACCTCATCTCTCCCTCGGACGGCGATAGCCAGACGTATCACGTCTTTGGCTGTCAGCTTGAAAATCCAGTCGTAACGCGTCCCTTATCGCCGCTTCGGCCTCATCGAGAGCCGCGGATAAGGCCCTAGCAGGGCGATCGCCATCGCTTATCGTGCCGTCGGCCTGGCGGTATTTCAGCTCGATTACAACCCGGATCCTGCCGTCGAGGAACACGGCCATGTCGGCCTGGCCCCTGGAACCCGCAGGCTCGCCCAGGACCTCAACCCCTGCGGCGGCAAAAGCTGCCTGCAACAGGGAATGATAATATCCTTCATCTGGCTTGTGTTGCCTGTGCGTGATTCCGGAAAGAAGGGCTTCCAGCAACGAACTCGAGCCTTCCTGATCCATTTTCAGAAGCGAGTTCTTCAGGTCCATTGAAAATTTGTTGAAATATTTTCCATCACGTCCAAAAATTTCGCTAAAACAGAAATATCTGTAATACAACCCAACCTCAAGATTGGGGATCCTGAACGCGAATGACTCTACCTGGACAGTCTCTCCCTCGGAGTTCTTGGCCGAGGAATCCTCCAGAATTTCCTTGTCGATAGTCAGATAGCCGCTGTGAAACAGCACGGGAACGGCTTCAAGACGCCCGATGGCGGCTTTCTTGATATCCTGGGAAAGATATCCGTCCAGATTTGGCTGGATGAAATCCAATGGCCTTTCCCTCACAAGGGAGGTCAGATGGGATGGCTGTCCTGACAACGGCCAGTAAGAGTCGAATCTTTTGTTTCTGAAAAAATTGAGTATCGAGTAGGGGTTCAGGACTCGATATTTCCCTAGCCAGTTGTAGCCGTGGTATCACTCAAGGATCTTCCTCTTCAGATCCTTGAGGCCTGCCTTTTGTCCTATGCGTCCGGCATATTTCAGTTTCTTAAGGGTCTCCTCGAATCTGTCCCTGAACAGCTTGAGGAACTCCGGGGTTGTGAAGCCACATATCCCCGAGAATTCAGGCGACAGCGAGATGTCGACGAAATTATTCGACCCGGAGTCCATGGATGTCAAGGCGAACCTTGTGATGCCTGTTACCATGGAGAAGCGGACATGCTCGTAGTTTTCCTTCAACGCCGCGTAAAAATCATGGAGTACGTCGCGGTTGTCCGATGCAAGCGTCTGGTCAGCGATGTGTCTTGTAACGGGGGCGTCATACTCGTCAATCAGGACGACCGCGCCGACGCCGTGCTTTCCGGATATGCCTTTCAGAAGTTGCTCCAGCATCTGCCCGGTGTTAGGCGCGGAAATTTTCAATCCCTCTTCTTTAGCCGATTGACTCAAATCGAACATGATCCCCTTGACAAGATCTTCCTTGGAGGAGATTTCCGTGTACTTACCCATGCTGAGTCTCAGGACCGGGTGCTTTTTGAACGAGTAGCCGCTTTTGGAGTCTATCCAAAGGCCCTTGGAAAGTTCCCTGTCGCCCTTGAACAGTTCGCCGATCGTATCGAGAAGGAGGGTCTTGCCGAACCGCCTAGGGCGGGACAGGAAACAGCTGTCATAATTTTCAATCATTTCGTGGATATATTTTGTTTTGTCGGCATAAAGATAATTTTCCAGTATGATTTTCCGAAATGACGGGCCTATAAGCGACAGTTTCTTCATGCCTGTGTCCACTCCGCTTCATTACGCTGACAGTGCGCAGGCATCGACAAATCCGTACAGTCATATAGTCCTTGGCATCCTGAACATGTGTCGTCTGCACGATACGCCCACATCGATCAGGATATCATATGACGCCACCGTAATAAGTCGGCGAGAGATTCATGATGAAGAGCCGGAAAGGGCGGCGGCGGTCCTATCAGGGCGGATGGGCTGTCATGTCCCTTTAACTGGTACGTTTTACTGACC
>JAISFS010000117.1 GCA_031263485.1 Deltaproteobacteria bacterium
GCTCATCCGCTCGAACTGCTCGTCCGTGGCCCCGGTCACGGCCTTCACCTGGAGCATCGTCTGTTCGAAGTCGGCCCCCGTGGCTATGATGCTTTCCGTAAGCCCCTTCAGGCCGGAAAACGAGGCGTAGGCCGTAAGCGCCCCCAGCGCCCCCATGATGGCGCCCTTGAGCGAATCGAACGCGCCCGAGAGGTCGAAGATCTCTATCCCGCCGTCCTCGGCTATCTTCTGGAGCTCCTCGTCCAGGCCCTCCAAACCGGCGACATACGCCTCGCCCATCAGCCCGGCGGCCTCTTCGGCGGCCTTCGCGGCTTCCTCCGCCGCCTTGACCGCCTCCTCCGAGGCCTTCAGCGCCGCGTCCCCCGTCTGTTCCGCGGCCTCGTCGGCGGAATCGCCGACTTCCCCGGTAATGCCGCCTATCGCGGCGGCAGCCTCCTCCGCGGCGTTTATGGCGGCCTGGGCGGCTTCCTCTGCCGCCGCCGTCGCGCTCTCCCCGACGGTCGTCACCAGGGCGGTCAGCGCGTTGTTCACCCCCGCAAGGGCCTCGGGGCTTACGATGCCTCCGTTCGCGGCGGCTTCCGCCTGCACCGTCTGGATAGCCTTCTGGAGGTCCAGGAGCTGCTGCAGGATGGTCAGCAGGCCATTCTGGCCGTCCAGGACGGTCTTGATGTTTATCTTGATGTCGAAGTCGCCGGCCATTGGCTTACCCCGTCACGTAAGAGCGTCCGAGCACGAAAGGAGCGCCCTCCACCGTCTTGCCGCCCTCGTCCATCTTCAAAACCGGGCTGGCCGTCGACGGCCCCGCCGCCTGGGAGGTCAGCCCGTTCAGGTGTCTCTTGGCGGCCGCCCCGCCGAACAGGGAGCCGAGATCGGCCAGCCTCTCCAGTCTGGCCTCGGCGTCGATCGACCTGCGGAGCTCCTTAAGCGCCAGGAGCTTCCGCGCGGGGGTCCTGGCGGCCTCCGGAAACGTCATGCCGTGCATCGACGCCTCCGCCGTCAGGCGCTCCCAATGGCGGATGACCGCTTCAGCTCCAGGTCCTTTTCCACTATGCCCTGAAGCGCCGTCATGAAGTCGACGGCCCCCATCACCACGGGAGCCGCCGTCTCTGCCAAAAAAGAGGCGTTTACCCGTATCCATTTCCCGATGGCCGGCGTGAGCTCCCTCACGGGCAGGCCCATCGCCCGCGCCGTGAACCTCTCGCGCCACTCCGCGCTCCCCGGCCCCAGGGGATCGGGGTCGAGGAGCGCCGCCAGGAGCCGGCACACGCCGTCCGGCTTCCGCATCGCCGCCTTGAGGATGTTCGTCATGTCGAACGCCCCGCCGGGCTCCTCCTTGCCGTCCACGAACTCCAGGAGCGGAGGCATGTCGCAGGGCCTGACCTCGTGGATCTCGTACTCCTCCCCCCCGACCGTCACCTTCCAGGAGGCATCGGGTGCCAGGACTCCGTCGTATGTCATGCGGCGCCCCTCACTATCTTGATGCAGCCGAACTGCCCCATGTCGCCGAAGGCGGGCTGCGTCTCGTCCGCCAGGGGCGAGGCCTCCAGCTGGAACTGCGCGATCTCGGCGGAGATGAGGCTCAGGTTCTGCGCGGGGTTGAACTTCACCTTGTAGAAGTCGGCCACCGTCGGGTTGTTGTTGTCGAGCATGTTCAGTCCCTCGAAGCGCACCCACCACTCCGCGTCGGGCTCCGTGAACAGCGAGGTCAGGCCGTAACCGTCGGTGTCGTACTCCGCCGTGCCGCCGCCCGCCTTGGTCGTGATCATCGTGAAGGAGCCGCGCGGGGCGTCCAGCGTGTAGTCCGTGTTCAGGACCAGCGGCGACGAGAGCGAGTCCTCGATGACCACGTTCTTGACGTTGATGTCGCCGCCCAGCAGGTACGTCTTCCCCGCGTTGAGCTCGGTGTAGATCACCTCCTTGCCGGTGTCGGCGGTCACCTCCGTGTTCTTGCCGTTCAGGCACAGGCTCAGGTTGAACGCGGAGAACTCCTCCAGCGTCGCCGTGAGGGTCGCCGTGCGCTCCGTCACGTACGAGACGTCGACCAGGTTCTGCCCGCTGTAGGACTCCCTGTGGTCGACCTTGGTGACGTTCATCGTGAGCGTGAAGTCCGGCGCGTTGCCAAGCCAGACGCCCGTGCCGGGGACGTAGACGCTCCCCGACAGCTCCCTCGTGTAAGCGAAGATCTTGCCCTGTCCCCTGTAGTAAACCCTCGGCTCTGCCATTCAGTTGCCTCCTCTTATGTCGACCGTCAATAGGTATTCCGCGGCCAGAAACGCGTGGCCGCTCTCGTACATCACAGGGACCGAGCATGTGGTCCTTACCAGCGTCATGCCCGGCGCCACCTCGAATCCCTGAAGCGCCTCGAGCGCCTGGCAGAAAAGCCTGCCCAGGATCTCGCGGACCTTCGTCCCGGACGCCAGCGAGTCTGTCGACTTCGCCGCCGCCGTGACGATCCAGTGCTGCACCGCCTGGCTCGCCGCGCCCCGCCCCGCGGCGCCCGTCACCTCGTCCCCCGCGAAGAGGACGTAGATCCCGGGGAACCTGTGCTTCGTCAAGGACAGCTCGTCCGATTCCCCTATGCCGGCGACGTGTACGTCCGGCATCTTCTCCCGCAGCCGCGCGACGATGAGCGGTTCCGCGAAGAGGTAGTTCCCGTCAGGCAACAAGTTTTTTCACCCAGTCCTTCACCCTAGCACTGATATCCTTCCTGTAGGATTCCGGCAGGTCTATCACGTTCCCGCGGATCGGCAGCATGGGCCTCGCGGGCACCTTCTTCTTCGGGAGCCCCCACTGGTGCGTCGGGAAATAGACCAGGTTGGATATCGCGCCGGCCCCCCCGAACTCGGCGGTCGCCTCCTTTTTCACCTGCGTCAGGACTACCGTGTCCCCCTTTTTTGCCACCTCGAACGAGTCCCTCAGCCGCGTGGAGAGCACCAGCGTCTGGCCCGCCTTGGTCAGCTTTGACGAGCGTACCGTCGGCTGGACCGGCCTTTTCGGCTCCTCTGGCGCCTCGGGCGCCTTGCCCTTCATGCCGTCCGACACCCATTTGGCGTATCGCTTGTCATAGGCCTTCTTCGCCGCCCGGTACCGCTTCCTCTTCTCCGGGTACGCCGCCTTGGCCGCGGCGAACTCATCGATGAGCTGCCCCTGGTTCACCACCCGCTGGGACGGGATCCACGGGTTGCCCCACGGGTCCGTCCCCGTCTCGAACCTCTCGACCGTCAGCGACTGGAGGACCGCCGCCACGCGCAGCTTGATGGCGTCCAGCTTCGCCGGCTCCAGCTCCTTCTTCAGGTACGTGAGCTTCTGCGGCGCCAGCGTGTGCAGCTGGACGTCAATTATCGAAGCCATAGTTCATGCCTTTCAGGACGTCGTTCGTGAACGCCTTCGCGCGGTCGGACCTCACGCGGATCGAGCTGCCCTTGCCCGAGAGGGGCGGCCCCTCGCCCTTGTCGTCCACGAGCGTCGCCTCCCCCGCGGCCAGGGCCTCGAGGTATCCGACGGCGCGGCGGTACCGCATGTAGACCGTGTCCGTCTCGTCCTTGATCTTGCCCTCCCAGAGCCTGTAACGGGCCATGTCGCAGGATATCCACTTGAGGGACGGCCAGTTCCTCCCCTGCGGCAGGGGCAGGGCGTAGCGGACGGCGAGATACCCGTCGATCTCGCCCGCGGCGTCCGCGAGGGCCGCGTCCACCGACGCCTCCCCCTTCTCGCCGTCCGCCACCAGCCCCTCCATCTCCGGCTTCCCGTACCTCTCCAGCATGTCCTTTTTCACGGCGTAGGGCATGGCCGCCTCCTAGGCTGTCGTCTTGAGCTCCACCAGGAGTCCGGGGCGCAGGCAGATCGGCAGCGTGTTGGACTGCGCGAAGAGCTGTATGCCCCTGTTCCCCGGCATCTTCTCCTGATGCGCGTAGTAGGGCTGTCCCAGGGTGTTCACCGTGTCGAGGTAGTCCGCGGGGGCGACGAACCTCTTGAAGGTGTTCGTGGTGCCGATCGGGACCGCCATGCCCTGCGAGTCGGGGATGAACTGGACCGATCCCGAGCCGTCGGGCTTCGGGACCATGCCCCGGTACTCCTCGAAGATCACGCCCTCCAGCTCGAAGCCCGCGCGGAGGTCGGTCCCGAGCCGCGCCTGGGCGCCAGCCCAGTTCAGGAAGATCTCCTTCACGGAGGCGTGGTTGACGAGCTTGTCGTAGAACGTCGGGCCGACGAAGACGCGGATGCCCGTCATCGTCTCCCCCATCAGGTTGTCCTCCATGTACCGCTTGAGGTCCCTGACCCGCGACGGGACGTTCACGGTGGTGTCCCCGAGCTTGAAGTCCAGCGACTTCTTCGTGATGTTGAAGAAGGAGTAGCTGTTGAAGAGCTGCGACGTGCCGTCCGCGTCCAGCACGATGCCCTGGAGCGCCTTGGCCTTGCGGAACTCGTCCGTGACGTCGAAGATGTCCCGCGCCTGCTGCAGCTTCTCCAGGACCTTGTCCTGGACGGTCTCCAGGGCGCTTTCCGACCCGAAGCGCCGGATCCCTATGACGTCCGCGGCCATAACCGCGTCCTCCCACGGCGTGTGCGGGATGATGAGCGACTTCAGCTCGCGCTCCCCCGCCTTGCCGGTCGTCCCCGGCGAGCCCCAGGGGCGCGTCGGCAGTATCGACAGCACGTTGTTCTTCAGCTCGATTATCGCCACGTTGCTGTGCAGCGTGACGTCCGAGAAGAGGTTCAGCGAGCCGATCCGGCTGGGCCTGGCGGGGAGGTTGTTGATCGCCGCCGTCATCTCCGCCAGGGTGAAGCCGCTGTTCAAAGTGTCGAACGGGTTGTTCATCGGCATGGTTGTATCCTCCTAGCCCGTCAGTCCGGCACCCGGTTGATCTGGCCGGGGTAGAGCGCGTTGGTGAACGGCTCCCTCGTGTGTATCAGGCGCTCCGCCTTGAGGAACTCCAGGCCCGCCGAGATCTGCGCCCCGGTCGCCCCGACCGCCCAGATCAGGGCCTCCGGGTTCACCGCCGCGGGGCCGTTGAAGAGCACCGGGGCGCCGAAGCCCGCCGCCCCCTCCGGGACCTCGGCCACCAGGATCCCGTAGATGTCGGCGGCGTCCGACAGGTCCCAGGGCTCCGCAGCCGCCGGGCCGCCCATGAGCACCGTGCCGGGCCTGAGCGCGTCCGCCGAGGTGAACTTCGCCGCCTCGCGGCCCAGGTAGTTCGCCGGCTCGATCTTCACGAGATCGCTCAGGACCGGCGCCTTCTTCAGGTCAGTTGCCATTCTTCCCCTCCTTCAGCTCCTTCCGCTCCTTCGCCCGCTCCGAGAGCGTCTTCGAGGGCGCGGCGCCGAACGTCTCGCCCCCCGTCATGTTCACGAACGCCCCCTCGGGCGGGACCGTCGGGGATTTCACCTCGCCCAGGGCCTTCCTGAACGCCTCGAACACCGCGTCCTCCGCCTGGATCACCGCGGAGATGCCCGCGTCCTCGGCGGAGAACTTCATGTTCAGCCTCCTGTAGTCCTCCTCCAGGATCGCCGAGCGGCTCGACAGGCGGAGCGCCTGGAACCGCGCCCTGGCCTCCTCCGCCTCCTTCCTCGCCGCCTCGAGCGACTCCTTGAGCGAGCGGCCCTCGAACTCGAGCGCCTTCACCTGCCCCTTGAGCTCCGCGTTGGCGGA
Source organism: Deltaproteobacteria bacterium (assembly GCA_031263485.1). Lineage (GTDB taxonomy): Bacteria > Desulfobacterota > Desulfarculia > Adiutricales > Adiutricaceae > JAIRZX01. The sequence continues at coordinate 5,651 of JAISFS010000117.1, forward strand.
GGCGAACTCCGTCACGCGCCCCTTCAGGGTCTCGGTTTCGGCCTTCAGGGCGGCCCGCTCGTCGCTTAACGCCTGTATGGCCAGATCCCTGTCCTGGCCCGCCGGCTTGGTCTCCATCCTTGCCTCCTTCATGTTGAACACGTTCGCCTCCGTGTCCCGGTCCGCCCCGAGCGCGCAGAAGCTCACCTCCCTTATGAGGCTGTCCTTGAACACCGACGCGGGTCCCTTGACCTCGCGCCCGTTGACCGACATCATCTCGTTGTCGTCCAGGCGGACGATCGTCTCCGGCATGATGCGGACCGACATCTGCCAGGGGAAACCCTGGGCGGCCTGGTCCGCCACCTTGCGGCCCGCCTCGCCGTCCGTCACCACCCCCTCGACCCGGATCGACTCCCCGACCTCCACGGAGGCCGTGTACCCGACTATCTGCCCCGAGTCGTGGTCCAGGAGCACGGGCATCCTGTCTGGAGCCTTCGTGGTCCTGAGGTCGAATATCACCCGATCCCACATGCCGTGGTCGGAGATTATCCCCCCGCCGTATGCCGTGCCCTTGAACTTTCGCGGCTCCTGCCCGGAGGCGAACTCCGCCGCGGTCATGAAAGTGAATTCTTGATTTCCGGCCCGTTTCTTGCTATCCATTAGGCGTTACCTTTAGCCCCTGTCACCCCCGAAGGAGGCCTCCTATGAAAGAAGATCGCGATTACCTGGACGAGAACGGCAACGATACCCGTTACGGCGAATACCTCGACGGCGTGTGGTTCCCGGACCCGCCCGCGGTCGTGAAATCCAAGAAGTCCGGCGAGTGGGACCGGTTCTCGCCCATCCAGCGCCGGTGGGTCATGGACTCGTGCGTCGGCTCGCTCGACCGGGACGTTCTCAGGCGCATAAACGAGAACTCGGTCAAGATCGCCAAGATGGTCCGCGGCATCAAATGACGAATACCATGTCCGGCTTCGCGTCCGGCCCCAGAAGCGTTATGGTCACCTCCCAGTGATTTCCGTTTCCCGGCATCTGTACCGCCTTCCCGATCTTGTATACCTGCCCGTTCAGCAGCAGCTGCTCGTCCTCGAGCTTGAAGGCGCTGACCGTCTTGATCGGGATCCCCTTGTCCGTGACGATATGGAAGATGACCGTGGCCGTCTTGCCGACTATGAAATCCTGCGGCACCGTCTCGTCCTCTGAAAACGACAAGTTCAGCCGCATCCTCATCGTCTTGCCCTCGCCAGACTTGATGAAGCTGATCAGATCCACCGTGTCCGTATCGTCCCTGTAATTCTCCGCGCCCCTGTGCAGCTCCCTCTCCGGCCTTTTCACGTGCTTGTTCAGCACCTCGCCTATGACCGACTGCGCCCTGAAATAGTCCTCCATCCTCTCGACCTTCTCGCGCGGGACCTTCCCCTTCTCCTTCACGAACACCTGCAGGGCGTACTTGTCCCCCTTGCAGGTATGGAAATTCAGCGCCTGCCTCTCCCGCAGGCTCAGGAACTTCATGGTATCGGCGCTCAGGAGGGCGCTGGCGTCACGGTCGGCCCTGTGCTCCAGGGTGTCGAAGACCGTTATCCACGACTGGCTGTCTCTCAGGTACCGGTCCGCGTCCAGCCCGGCGTCCTTGTAAATCTCACGCATCATCCTCTCGAGGTGCGCCTCGTAATCGGCGTATGTCGCATTCTCCCCCAGGATTCCCGCCGCCTTGAACTGCGCCAGCATGTCCCGCCTTATCTCCTCCCGTTTCTTCAGCTCGAACTTCTGCATCTTCGGATTTTCCGGATCGATTTTCGTCAGATCGTATTGCTTGACCTTCTTCGCCGCCTTCTTCGTCCCTTTCGTCGCCGACGCCGGAACCTTGGACTTAAGCGCCTTCGCCGCCAGCGCCGTCTGCGCCGCCGCCTTCTTCGCGGCCTCCCGCGCCTTAGCCTCGGCCTCCGCCTTCGCCTTCGCCTCGGCCTCCGCCTTCTTTTCCGCCTCCTTCGCCTCCGCCAGATCCTTATCCCTGTCCTCCGCGTCCAGATCCGCCGCCACCTTCTCCAGCGCCTCGGCCATCTCCTTCCAGTACGCGTCCGCCTCCGCGCGGGCCTTCGCCGCAGCCTCGGCTTCCGCCTCGGCATCCGCCTCCCCGGCGGCCTTCCCCTGCAGGTCGTCCAGGGCCGCCCCGTACTCCGCGTCCGATACGGTCTCCTTCCCAACTCCCACGTGTTTCGGCTCCCCGTCCGGCATCTCCGGCAAGGACGTCAGCGCGTCCGCGCCCCCCTCGAACGGAGGCCCGTCCCAGCCGCCGTCCGGAGGGTTCTCCGCTATCCTCTTCCTGAGCTCGTCCATCGGCGTCGGGCCGCCCATCCGCTTCGCCTGCGCCGCCGTGAGACCCCGCATCGCGCACCTGCACTGGTACCCGTTCGGGGGATAAATCCTGTCCGCCTCCGGCGACCCCGCCCTCACTATCAGCCCGTTCAGGGCGGCGTGGGTCGGACGCGTCTGAGAGTCGTCCACCGCGACGTACTTGAGGTAAGGGAACACGTCCCTCATCTCCCGCTGCTCCATGTAACGCCCGCGCCCGTAAGCCCCCTTCACGTTCGTCCGGAACACGTTCTCCAGCCTGTATTCGGGCAGATCGCACACGCCGCCGTAATCGCCCCCGGCCACCGCCTTCTTGAAGTCCGCGAACGTCCCGCCCCGCCTGTATATCGCCCCGAGCGCGTCCCGGACGCCCTCCAGCTGCTCGAACGTCGCGTCGCAGGTCACGGTGAACGCCGTGAGCTTCTCCCGGTAGCCCAGGGCCGCGTACATGCCCGGCTCCTCCACGCTCTTGGCCATGAAGGCGTCCCAGTCATTCATCCCCGACGCCCTCCACGCCCGCCCCGTAGGCCGCGATGTCCGCCGCCAGCACCGCCTCCGCGAACCCCGCCCGCGGCTCAAGCCCGCCTATCCGCCTCAGCATCTCCCCCGGCGTCTCCGACTCCAGGATCGCCGCCCTGATGGCGTCCGGGTCTATCGGGCTGCCCGCCCTCTTCGCCCCCCACAGCGCCAGCGCCTCTATCCGCATGTCCGTGCCCGCCCGCGTGCCCGCGGCGAACGCGTACCCGCCCGCGGAGGCCTTCACGGGGCCGTCCGCGCCCTCTTCCCCGTCCCCCTTGTCCCCCTCCTCCCCTTCGTCCCCGTCCTCCGCGGCCCCGTCCGGAAGCTCCGGCGGCGCGACAGGGGCGGGCTCCGGGGGCATCTCTATCTCGCCCGGCCGGAACCCGTAGTTGTCCATCAGGTAATCCTCCGAGAAGCCGCCCACTATCCCGTTCTGCTTCAGGAGCGAGTCGCGCGCCGCCCGGTCCTCCGCCAGCTGGCGGTCGTCCCCGAACACCACCTCCGGAACGTCCCCCGACAGCCCGTTCAGCCTGAAACACGCCTCGACGTACCGCTGCAGCGTCGGCCTCACGAGCTCCACGTCCGACTTCGTCTTGTCCTCGCGGACCGCGTTATGCACCTGGCCCAGCGCCCGGTTGCCGCTCCCGCCGTCCGTGCCGCTCGTGAGCGTCTGGCCCAGGATCACCTTCTCGATGCGCCTGACCAGCATCTCCTCCGCCCTGGCGTAAAGCTCGTGGCCCATGCCGTTCACGTTCAGCGAGGTCACCTGGTCCCCCGTATGCACCGCTATGACCGCGTCCTGCTGCGCCTGCATGAGCGCCGAGGCTATGGCGTCCAGATCGTCACCCGTGCCCACGAGCATCGGGATCGCGAAACGCTCCAGATACTGCCCGTAGAAGTTCCACGCCTGCTGGCGGAAGAACCACGGCCACCACAGCCGCGACAGCAGCGCCTCCCCGTAGGGGTTGTCCCAGGTCGGCCCGTTCCGCGTCAGCAGGAACTTGTGGCGCGTGTCCATCACCGCCGCGTCCCCACCCGCGAGATGACGGGGGAGCTTCCGCTGGAGTTCCGGATCCGACTCCAGCCGCTCCCACGCCCCCGGAGAGGCCACCTGGACCAGCACGCCGTCCGGGCGCACCACGAACCGCTCCATCGCCCGCAGGCTTATGTCCAGCGGGACGAACGCGCCCTCCGAATCGTAGACCTCCCTGTCCCAGATGATCTCCATCACGCTGTATCCGTACAGCCGCGCCTGGAAGGCCCCGGAAACCACCGTGCGGACGATCTCCGGGCTCAGGCAGCGCTCCGTTATGAAACGCGCGGCCTCCGACTCGGTGGGCTCAAGCCGCACCGGGACGATGAGGAGCCCGTCCTCGCGCGTGCCCAGCGCCTGGAAAATCTCGTCGTCGTAGGTCAGCTTCGCCAGGTGCCAGCGCCGGATGCCCGCCTTTCTCAGGATCACGTCCGGGTCCGGCATCGCCAGCAGCCGCTCCGCCAGCTCGCCCCACCCCTGCGCCTTCCACAGGGAGGGCAGGACGCGCGGCTTGGGCGGCTCCGCGGGCGCGGCCCTGAATACCCGTTTCACGAAGTCCAGCATCAGTAACTGAACCCCCACGAGGGTCCGCCCCTTCCGGCGATCCCCCAGCTCCCGCCCCCCGCGCCCCGCTGCCCGAACGACCGGATCTGAGCCCCGACCGCCCTCTGCATCAGCTTCCGGAGCGCCTGCGTGAGCGCGTCCACCTGGTCGTCGTGCGCCCCCGCCGGGAACGTCAGGAGCTCCTGCTCCAGCTCCCTAGCCCACTCTGCGTCCGCCGGGAAGAGCACGTTCCCCGCCTCCACGTAGCCCGTCACCGCATGGGCGCGGGCGCGCTTGGAGCCCTCCGGGCTCACGGGGATGATCCTGCCCACCAGCTTCTTCAGCGCGTCTATCACCGCCGGTCCGTTCGCCGTGTCCTCCACGTACTTCTCCCCCGCCTCCGGCCACTTGCCCGCCATCGCCTTCACCGCCTGGCACGTGTCCACGAACCCCATCCGCCTCCGCACCTGATCCAGAAGGAAAGCCTGCGCCCCCTTCTTGCCCCACACCTGGCCGACCACGAAGTCCGACCCGGACGCCTCCTTGAAGCTCATGTCCCAGCTCATCACCACGGTGTCGAAGCTGTCCGGGAGATCGGCGGGCTTCCATCGGCGGAACCATTCCCTCCGGAACACCGCCCCCGATTCCGGGGCCGGGCGCTGCTGGTACAGGGCCGCGAAGTCCCGCAGGCCCACCGCGTAACGGATGCGCTCGAGGGTCTTCAGGGGGTACCGCTCCTCGTGGAGCGCCTCGCCCGCCGCACGGTGCCCGTCGTCCGCCTCCGCTATCGCCGGATAGTTCAGCGTCTCCCACGTCTCGCCCTCGCCCGTCCGCATGCCCTCCAGGAGCCGCCCGGCAAGATCGTCCTCGTGCCAGCGCGTCTGGATTATCACTATCCCCCCGCCCGGCGAGAGCCGCGTGTACAGGGTCGACGTGTACCATTCCCAGATCTTGTCGCGGATCGCGACGCTGTCCGCCTCCTCACGGTTCTTTATCGGGTCGTC
>JAISFS010000118.1 GCA_031263485.1 Deltaproteobacteria bacterium
GCGGTCTCATGGGCTTGTCTCCCGCGGCGGTTCGCCGCAAAATATATGACCGGCATGATCGGTAAGGCCAGCGCGGTCGTCATGACCGGCATGGTCGGCAAGGCCAGCGTGGTCTTCATGGTCGGCATGGTCAACGTGGTCGTCATAGCCAGCGAGGTCGTCATAGCCAGCGAGGTCGTCATGGCCAGCATGGTCGACATAACCGGCAATATCAAATGGTATCGGTCTGATGTCTTGTGCCGCCGAGATTCTCACGGCAAGCCCCAGTCCCGCGCTGTTTATCGCCGTCCCGCGCATCTTTGCGCTGTCCCGCACGGCTTTGCGCTGTCCCGCACGGCTTTGCGCTGCACCGCGCGGATTTTCGGTGTCCCGCGCGGTTTTGCGCTGTCCCGCGCGGCCCAACGAGGTCTAATCCCGTTAGGCGAGGCACGCCGTTGGATCCGGATCCCCTCTGACCTCGTAAACTGTCAAACCTTCCGTAGGGGGCACCGAGCCGGATATCCCGTGTTTCTCGCTCGCCCTCGCCCAGTAGGATTCGGTCGTCCCGGGCGCGAGGGCGGCAAGGGACCCGAGCCGCTCCCGGCTGTCAAGAAGCGGCGTGAGGCCGTAAAGCCCTTTCGCGGTCATGACGGACGCCTCGTCAGGCGTCCCGCTCCCCGAAGCGGAGGCCTCGTAGCTGGCGAAATGTCCGGACAGCCTGTCCTCCGTGTAGAGGCCTTCCAGCTCCGAGGCCAAGCCCAGCCGCCTGGCCAGCTCCTCGTCCAAGTCGTGGAAGATATCCGCCGCGAGCGCCCACGTCGCCAGAGTCTCGTGGGGAGCTTCTTGATAGGGGTGTAGCACTTTGACCGAGAAGGATACCGTGCTCCCCGACGCGAGCCAGTTCGCGCGGAACCTTTGCGTCTCGCCCCTCCAGGATTGCGTGGTGCTGATGCCCTTGAAGTTGCCGATCCGTAGCCTGTCAGGTCACCCGCTTGCCGCACGGGGATGAACCCGGAGAAGCTCCGGAGGTGGCCGCTGTCCGCGTAAGCGGTGACCGGTTCGGTTATCGCCTTTTCCATCCGTCCTGTGCGGAAGGCTCCTCCGCGAGGGTCGTTTTGCCAAGACCGCGTCCTGGGCAAGGGCCGTCGCTGTCCAAAACATTCGCATGTCCAGTCTCCTAAGACCTTTGCGGCATGGGGGCAGGAAATACGGGCACGCGGACTGTCCCGCTTCCGGGCCATCAGTCGAACTTGAACTGCGGCGCAAGGCACGAAGGCTCTGGGTCGGAACGCCACGAAGTTTCGTAGTGAAAACCGGTAGACCGCACCGTTTGAAGGATCATCATGAATTTCACGTTTGATTTTCCCGACATGTTATGCCCTGCGGTGTGCCGGTGTCAATTCCGGACATGAGCGTCCTCAGCCGGTGATGACTCGGAAGACGGTATCCGTCAGGAAGTGCAGGAAAAATAGATGCAGGCATTGTACCGGCTTGAGGGTGCCGTGCGCCGGTATCGCTTCGGGAACGACCGTCGCCCGGTCGGAAGCCTGTGGTTTGTCACGGCTACGGAGTCCGGGCATATCCTCCGGAACCGCTGACCGGGCGCTTGGCGTCGGGCGCGGGGGTGCGCTGTGTCTCTTGAGTGGGGCTTTGTCATGGTCTACAATCCGAAGTGTAAGGCTTCCGTTCGCCTTTTCTGGCCCTCGCGCGTCTTCACTGGCGCTCGCGCGTCTTCCCGGGCGCTCTTAATGCTTGCCCTCCCATCGGTCTCAGTGCGGCATCATTCGGAATCGGAGCCGATTTGTCGGCCTAACGTGGCTTTGCCTCCTTTCCGAAATCATGTTGCGCTCTCAGGGCGGTTTCGGCGGCATCCGGCCGATGACGGTCGGGGACGCCGGATCGGCGGCTGGCCGGGTTCTCTGGCGGCTCGCGACTGCAACATCCCTGGCTAGTTGCCGGAGCCGCTTAGATCTTCCCGCCCGCCGGTCGGTTACGGACGCTTTGATCTTCCCTCCCGCCGGTCGGTTGCGGACGCCTTGATCTTCTCGCACGCCGCCTGGCATACCGCTCGAACCACGCCGCAGGCCCCTGCTTCGCGGCAAGGCGTCCAGACACAGATCCCTTGAGGCGCGACCGTGGGAGAAGCCCCACCCAGACGTATAATCCACCTCGATCTCGACTCGTTCTTCGCGGCGGCCGAGGTCCTGGACAACCCCGCGCTCAAGGGGCTCCCGGTGATCGTGGGGGGCCTCGGGCCCCGGGGAGTGGTGTCCACCGCCTCCTATGAGGCCCGGGCCTTCGGGGCGAGATCCGGGATGCCCATGGGCCGGGCTCGGAGCCTGTGCCCGCAGGCCGTCTTCCTGCCGGGGCGCTACCACCGCTACAAGGAGCTCTCGGGCATGGTGATGGGGATCTTCCATCGCTACACGCCGCTGGTGGAGCCCCTCTCCCTGGACGAGGCGTTCCTGGACGTGACGCTCTCCCAGGAAATCTTCGGGCCGGCCGAGGGCATAGCGGAGCGCATCCGCTCGGAAGTGAAGGCAGAGACGGGGCTCACGGTCTCTGCCGGGGTCTCTGCGGTCAAATACGTCGCGAAGGTGGCTTCGGGCTTCAACAAGCCGGACGCGCTCACGGCGGTCCCGGAAGGGGGCGAGACGGATTTCCTGTGGCCGCTCCCCGTCCGCAAGCTCTGGGGGGCGGGGGAGGTGACGGTGGCCCGCCTGGAGGCGATGGGCCTCAAAACCATCGGGGACGTGGCCGTGCTCCCCGAGGAGGCGCTCTCGCGCTCCCTGGGCGCAAACGGCGCCCGGCTCTGGAACCTCGCCTGGGCACGGGATCCCCGCGAGGTCGAGCCGGAGCGTGAGGCCAAGAGCGTGGGCGCTGAGGACACCTTCGATGTGGATATCAGAGGGGAGGACGCGGTGCGCCGGGAGCTGTTGAGCCTGTCCGTGCGGGTCGCCGCGCGCCTGAGGGGCGCGGGGCTGGCCGGCTCCACCCTCACGCTGAAGCTCCGGGACCCGTCCTTCAAGACGATCACCAGATCGCGGACGCAGAAGGATCTGCTGGACGACCACCGGGCCATCCTGGCCCTGGCCTTGAGGCTCAGGCCCAGGGGGGCCAAGGGGCCGTTCAGGCTTCTGGGCATTCAGGTCTCCGGGCTGGTGCGTCCGGACGAGCTACCGCCGCCCCCGCCCGTGCCGAGGCCTCTCTTCGATCTGGGACTCCCTCCAGACTCCCTCCCCCACACGGACAGGAGACTCGTCTCCGCCATGGATGACATCAACACCCGCTTCGGGGACGGGGCCCTGATGCCCGCCACCCTGCTGGAGAGACCCAGGCGCATCCCTGTCCCCGAGACCCTTCCGGCATACCCCGTCCAGGACTCCGCCTCCGGCGGCAGGAGGCTTACCGGTGCGGGAGGCGCGATACCGCAAGGCCGCCTGACGGGTCGGAACGGCCTGACGGGGCAGGGAGGACCCGTTGCACCGCCAGGAGCCGTGTCTGCCACTCCCCCAGGAGCCGGGCCTACCGCGCCGCCTGGAGCCGGGGCGGATGCGCCGTCTAGAGCCGAGCCTGCCCTGTCGTCTGGAGCCGAGCCTGCCCTGTCGCCAGGAGCCGAGCCAGCACTGTCACCCGGAGCCGAGTCTGTCCTGTCGCCCGGAGCCGAGTCTGCCCTGTCGCCCGGAGTCGAGTCTGCCCTGTCGCCTGGAGTCGAGTCTGCCCTGTCGCCAGGAGCCGAGTCTGCCCTGTCGCCAGGAGCCGAGCCAGCCCAACCGCCTGGAGCTGAGCCAGTCCAACCGCCTGGAGCAGAGCCAGTCCTGCCGCCGGGAGCCGGGACCATCGCATCGCCCGGAGCCGACCCTACTGTGGCACCAGGAGCCGTCGTGTCGCCGGAACTCGGGCCAGCCGGAGGTGGGGATGACGCGAAAGGGCCTGGACTCGGACGGACATGAGACCGATGCATCTGGTTTCCGCCCTGGACCGCCGAGGTGGATCAGTCGTCAGGGGCGGTTCGGGCATCAAGGGCGGTGAAGGTCGCGGTGGCGGTCTGCCGTAAGGGACGTTCCATGTCCCAGGGGGGTTAAGGCTCCTTTACGTGCCCCTGGCCGCCAGGGCCGCTCAGGTTGTCATGGGTCCCCAATCCCTCTGACGGCTGGAGCCGCCGTATATGCCCAGGCAGTCGAGTCTGTTCTGGTCGCCGTGAAGACCGGGACCGCCGGGGCGTCCCGGGCCGCATTGGCGGTTCAGGCGGAAGGCGCTTCTCCCTGTCCAAGAGGCCGCAGAACGTCTATAATGGGCGCGTTCCGCAAACTCCTGTCCGCCGCCTTCCGCCCCCGTCCGGCTGGCGGCCCGTACGTCAAGGACTCCATGACAATCCTAGTCACCGGCGGCCTGGGCTTCATCGGCACCAATTTCGTCCTGGGACACCTGGCCTCCGGCGGCGACAGGGTGGTCGATCTCGATCTGGCCACCTACGCCGGGAACCCCGCCAATCTGGCCCACCTCCCCCCGGAGAGCCATCTTCTGGTGAGGGGGGACGTCTGCGACCGCGAGCTGGTCGAAGGCATCCTCCGCGAGCACAGACCCAGGGCCATCGTCCACCTGGCTGCCGAGAGCCACGTGGACCGCTCGATAAGCGGACCGGCCGCCTTCGTGCAGACCAACGTGGTCGGCACCTTCACCCTCCTGGAGGCGGCCAGGGCCCACTGGGAGACCCTGACGGGCGCCGGGCGTGACGGCTTCAGGCTCATCTACGTCTCGACCGACGAGGTCTACGGGAGCCTGGAGCCGGACGACCCTCCCTTCACGGAGCTGTCGACGTGCGCTCCCAACAGCCCGTACTCCGCCTCCAAGGCCGCTGGCGACCACCTGGCCCGGGCGTATTTCAGGACCTACGGCTTCCCGGCCGTCACCACCCACTGCTCCAACAACTACGGCCCCTACCAGTTCCCCGAGAAGCTCATCCCGCTCATGACGATTAACGCCCTGGCCGGAAAGCCCCTGCCCGTCTACGGTGACGGCCGCCAGATCCGCGACTGGATCCACGTGGAGGACCACGCCCGGGCCCTCTCCCTCGTCCTGGACAAGGGGGTCCCCGGCGAGACCTACAACATCGGCGGGCGTTCCGAGCGCGCCAACATCGAGGTCCTGACGTCCATCTGTGGCATCCTGGACGCGGAGGCCCCGCGCGAGGGCGGGGCAGGGCACCTGGAGCTCGCGGTCCACGTGGCGGACCGGCCCGGCCACGACCGCCGCTACGCGATCGACTCCACCAAGATCGAGTCCGAGCTGGGCTTCATGCCGGAGTACAGCTTCCCGGACGGGCTGGAGGCTACCGTCTGCTGGTACCGTGCGAATGCGAGGTGGGTGGAGTCGGTCACCTCCGGGGAGTACCGGGAGTGGATGAAGAGGCACTACGGCATGGACGGCTGAGACTCTCCGCCAGAGGGACTCCCCGGCGGGACACTGGCCGCGCGTAGGGGGCCAGGATTGCGGCGGACTGCCGGGCTTGCGCCCCGCCGCTGGCGAAGCGATATGCGGATTCCGTGACGTCGGCCGTGATACGGGGTTCCCGATAGGTGACCGAGGATCATGAAGCGCCCGGAGGAACGGCGGATTGGTGCCCTGGCGGCAGTCGGCCAGACACGGGCCGGAAGTCGGCCAGACACGGACCGGAAGTCGGCCAGACACGGGCCGGAAGTCGGCCAGCCACGGGCCCGGAAGGCGGCCAGCCACGGGCCGGAAGGCGGCTAGCCACGGGCCGGAAGGCGGCCAGCCACGGGCCGGAAGGCGGCCAGTCACGGGCCGGAAGGCGGCCAGTCACGGGCCGGAAGGCGGCCTGTCAGGGGCCGGAAGGCGGCCAGTCACGGGCCGGAAGGCGGCCAGACACGGGGCAT
>JAISFS010000270.1 GCA_031263485.1 Deltaproteobacteria bacterium
GGCGATTAGATGGGCAGGGGCCTTGCGGCGATTAGATGGGCAGGGGCCTTGCGGCGATTAGATGGGCAGGGGCCTTGCGGCGATTAGATGGGCAGGGGTCTTGCGGCGATTAGATGGGCAGGGGTCTTGCGGCGATTAGATGAGCGGCAGTCTTGGGCGATTAGATTGGCTGGGGTCTAGCGAGGATTAGATTGGCTGGGATCTTGCGGCAATCTGAGCTGCAATTGGCTTGCGGTGATTAGATCATCGGCTGGTTTGCGAAGATCGGTATCGCGGTGGGCTTGCGGCGATTGGATCCGCAACGGGTTTGCGGCGATTATGCCGAACGGCAATGGCCTTGACGATGAGGCATAGGCGGCAAAACGGCTACGAAATTGGACGTCCGTCGCGATCGTGGAGCTTGACGGGGGGCAATCGGCCCGGGAGGCTTATGGAGGCGGGACGGGAAAGGGACGGCGGAACCGGACGAGTGCCGGTCAAGGGGGCCGCGACGGTATCGGACGCGGCGGGCTCGACCGGGCCGCGCCCTGTCCCCTTCGGGCTCTCCTCGTTTCAGGGCTACCCGGTGGAACGGTCGCTCTCCTCCGCCGGCGGGGAGGCCGACATCTACGTCATCCGGGACGGGGCGGGCAGCGAGTACGTGCTGAGGCTGTTCAGGCAGGGCCGCGAGCCCAAGCCCGAGGTGTTCGGGAGGCTGGCCGAACTCTCGGCCCGGCTGGGGGGCATGATCTGCCAGACCTACCGCACCGGTCGCGACGAGGCGTCAGGCAAGTGGTTCGAGATCCAGGAGTACGTGAGGCAGGGGGACCTGGCGGGGATTTTCGCCGGGGGGCCCGTATCGGACGCGGACTTCCGGGAGCTCGCCCGCCAGCTCTCGAAGGCCCTTGACGCGCTCCACCGTGAAGGCGTGGTTCACAGGGACGTCAAGCCCGACAACATCCTGGTCCGATCCCGCAAGCCCCTGGCCGTGGCCCTGGCGGATTTCGGGATCTCGTCGCTGCTGGCGCCCGGCGTTTCCGTCAAGGGCACCCGGGCGGCCAACACCCCGCTGTATTCCGCGCCGGAGTCCTTCGCTGACTTCGCGGGTGCCGCAGGCGACTTCTGGAGCCTGGGCGCGGTGCTCCTGGAGGGGGTCGCGGGACGCCATCCGCTGGCCGGGCTCTCCGTGAACCAGGTAATGCGGGAGATATCCCTGAGGGGCCTGCGCGTGCCGCCGTCCGTCAAGGGTCCCCAGGCCGCGCTCTTGAAGGGGCTCCTCACCCGGGACGACAGGAGGCGCTGGGGCGCCGCGGAGGTGGCCCGCTGGCTCGCCGGGGAACGGGACATCGAGGTCTACTACGAGGCGCCCGATGGCGCCGCCGGAGGCGGCGCCGAGGCGGGAGCCCCGGGCGCGGGCCGCAGGGCACCTTACAGGTTCAGGGGCCGCGCCTACGCGACCTCGGCTGAGCTGGCAGAGGCCTTCGAGTCCTCCGAGGAGGACTGGGCCCAGGGCCGCGAGCATCTGGCTCGCGGCTACCTGCGGAGCCACATGGAGGAGTCGGGACGCGCGGAGGGCTTGAGGCTCGTGGGGCGCATCGAGAGCATGGGGCTCGGTCCCGACGAGTCGCTCTTCGCGTTCGTCCAGAACTTCAGCCCCAAGTCCCGCCACGTCTGGCGCGGGCTCCCGCTCACACGCAAGGGCGTCCTGGAGCTTCTGGACGCCAGGTTGGAGGGCCCGGAAGGCCGCGCGGGCATCGGAGGAGCCGCCGCAGGCCCGAGGGGCGGGACGGCGCTCGGCGCCCCCCGCGTCCGCGGGGGGCAGGGGGCGGCGGGGCGGAAGCAGGGGCCGGCGCAAGGCGCCGCCGATCTGTTTATGGACGACGTCCTCAAGGGGCGACTGGCGGCGCTTCCGGACATCGCCCGCAAGGCGGGGCACCCCTTCGATCGAGTCATGGAGGCACTTCTGGCCTACGGGGCGCCTGTAGCGCCCGAGGCCCTGCGCTCCGGACTGGACGCCTCCGTGAATCCCGAGGCCTTCGTGTGGGGCTTCAGGGAGCCGCCGCCGCCGGGACCCGACGCGCTCCTCTTCGCGCTCGCCGCAGGCGCCCCGCTCATGACCTGGAACCGCTTCTGGTCTCTGGTCCCCAGAAGGGCGGTCATCCCCAGGGAGATCATAGAGAGGTTCTCGGAGCCGGGCGATTACGATGCCGGCGCGAGGCTCCTGGAGCTCATGGCCTCCTCGGGGGCGCTCGCGTCGGGGGTGGGCGGGAACCTTCCCGGCCTGGTCCCGTGGAAGGCCGCGGCAGGCCGCGTGAAGATAGCCGACGCCTCCCTGGAGGAGCTCTTGGACGCGGCGGAGGCCCTGAAGGAGGACGGACGCCATGCCCCGGAGCCCGTAAAATTCGGCGGCCGCAAAAGCCCCGGAAGGCGCGGGGGCCCGGAAAGCCCCGGAAGTTCCGGCGGTCCGGCCGGTCCCGGCTTTCCGGGCGGCCCGGAGGCTACCGGGCCTCCGGTGCGAAGGCCGCTCGGCGTCCAGGATATTGCGGGCGCCGGACCCGCCGAGGCCTTTTTCTGGCGGATGGAGCGTTGGCTCAGGCGCGAGCTGGACCCCTTCTACGGGCCGGGGTTCACGTCCGTGAACGCCCTCCCGGCGGTCCTGGCGTTGCTCCTCTCGGGGTGGTTCTTCGGCCTCTCGGGGGTATTCGGGGGCAGCGGGGAGGGCTATCTGGCCTTTCGGGCCCAGGGTCTCATGAACTATATCATGAGCGTGGCCGGGCTCGCCTGCTCGGCCGCGCTGGCTCTGCCGCCGACCTGGCGGCATTGGGACTGGAAGGGCGCCGTCGGCATCTCGCTCCTGCTCGCCGTGTTCTTCCTGTACATGCAGAGCTTCCCCCTATATTGCGCGAAAGCGTCCGCGGCCTACCTGCTGGGGCTTTATTTCATCAACCGCTTCCGCCACCGGCTCCGGTCCCACGCGGCCCGCCGTTTCGGGTTCTGAGCGGCCCGGAGCCCTGGCAGGGGGGCAGGGCAGACCGGAGGGCGGCGGCGCCATTTTCGGCGGCATACGCGCCATGACGGGCGTCCCCCCGGACATGACGAGCTTTCCCCCGGGAAGGCTTAAGCCATGATGCGCCGTCCGCCGGGATGTGTCTTCCACCGGGATGTGTCTTCCACCGGGAAGCCTGGACCTACACGTTTACGCCGATTGTCGACGTTCCGGCGCATGAAACCTTATGGGGCATCACAATATTAAGGGAGCCCAAGAGGCCGTGATGCCCAAGAAACGTTTCATGATAAGCCCATCGGCTGGTCCTGAGACTCCTCCCCCGGAACGGAAGTGGACGGGATGTTTCGGCCAAGGCGGCGAAGTAAGATCGCTGCCGGATGCCGGACCCGGCGGTTCGTCCGTTACTCGGAGGGTGACTCCGCCTTGTCGGCACTGTCCTGAGAACCCTTGCCGACAATCCCTCCGGAGGCGGGATCTTCAGCGGGCTTGGGCCGTAGCCAGTCGGGAAATACGAAAGGCTGTCCGTAAACGGCAACCTGTAATCTTGCGAAATCCACACGTAAATCCGCGACGGTGGATTCCACCCCGGCAATCCGGGCTTCCACCCCGGCAATCCGGGTTTCCACCCCGGCAATCCGGGCCTCCACCTTTTCGAACCCCTTTTCCATGGCCGTGGCCAATTTGTCCATGCCTTTGGACAGACTGTTGAAGAGAACGGTGAAAACCACTGTGATAATGCCGACGATTATGCCGATGGCCCACATGTACATTTTGAGTAGCTCGGAGAGTTGCTCGTACATACTTGTCCTTTCCGCAGTCTTCCTGGGAGCCTGCTTGCTTCCGACAACGGACTGTCCCCGGACTTCATGCGGGGGGCCTTGGCAAAAAAAAACAGCCCTGCGGACATGGACCGCCCAGTCACCGAAAGCTGGTTGCCGCGCACCCTTTCAAGTTGCGGCATGACTGGTTGAGCAAGCTTACCGGAATGGAAATCGGGGCGCCCCCCAAGGCGTCCGGCACCCTGGGGTGTCACGGCGCCTAGGAGCCTGTTGCATAATTCATAATTGCATTGCCACGGCGCTATTAGGTGTGGGCGGACTGCTTCTTGCCTGCCACATCCATCCTCATATCCTTCCTCAAAACCCTTTATGCAACATGCCCCTAGATATCCTAATACGACATGATAGCATGAAACTCCTTCTCGAGAGCGCATCATATTCGGTCCGCCGTCAACAATGTTATAGGGGTTGTAATTAGTTAACCCTTTGATATTATTAATTAAATCCTGAAGGAGCCATGTTCCTCCGCCTGACACGTTTAAGGCGATTATTGACGCCCCGCAGTATGAAACTTTCGGGGGCATCTCGATTATGAAGGGTGCCCAAGGCCGCGATGCCCAAGAAACCTTTCATGATCTGAATCCGGGATGCATCTTGGCGGTCGCCTTCTGCGGCATGAGGCATCGGACACGCCGGGCGTGCGCGACATGCGGTCCGGCGAAGGAATGGGGCCCGGCCCGCGCCCGCCGGAGGGCGGCACGGGCGGGAAAGGCTCCGCCCGGACGCGGGGGTTGCTGAAGTGATTATCACAGGCGGATTTCCTCCGTCTGCAGGGCCCTGGACGCCCAAGTTCGTTTTCTCTGGTCTAAGCATTTGTTTTTTTTGATGTTTTCAAGTAAGATTGATTTCGTCTAAAAACACCGTCCCGACCCCTGCACGGGTGAGTTGCGCCCGGCTTCGGCAGGGCCGGACGGGGCGCCTGAACTCACGGGCACGCCGCGTCGCCGCGGATAGCGCCGCCCCGGCAGCCTTCGCCTTGGCCCTCAAGCTTCCCTTCGCGATCTAGAGCTTTTCGGCCTCGGCGGTTTCTAGAGGACCTTCATGAGCAGCAAATCCTACTTGAACATGACCCCTGAGCAGAGGAAGACGCTGGAGGAGGCCCGCCGCCGCCGCGAGGAGGCGGCCAAGGCCCTGAGGGAGGCGGTGGAGCAGGCCCTGCGAGAGCGGGAGATCCGCATCCAGGAGGCGATCCGGCAGAGGCTCGCGGAGATGGGCGAAGAGGCCGTCGCAAAACTCAAGGGCGCGGGGCGTCTGGAGACCGTCTCCGACGTCGAGGCTTCCAAGGCCTCGCGTACCTTGAAGAAGTCCCTGAAGGCGGCCCGGGAGACCATCTCCGCGTGCCTCGCGTATTTCGAGGAACTCGGCAGGGAGAGCCCAGAGGCGGCCTCGGCGGTCGAGGCGCTGGTGGGCGAGCTTTCCGAGGGCATGGACCGCGGCAGGCTGGATCTCATCTACGACACGGTGCGCGCGGCGCTCGCCAAGGAGATAACGGTCGGCATGCGCACGGATCTCCTTCGCAAGGAGATAGCGGGCTTCATAGAGGATCGTCCCAAGGGCGCCGTAGGGGACGAGTTCGTGCGGAGGGCCAACGAGCTCATGGCGCAGCGGCGTATCCGCTTCGAGGACGTGGAGCCTGTCCGGGCGGAGTACCTGAGGCTCTTGGAGGCGGACCGCGCCGCCGCGGAGGGCCTGGATCTCCTGGTGAAGGCCCGGAGGTTCCTGTCGGAGCGCGGCTACCATCTGCTCGACGCCAACGGTCGCCCCGTGAACGCGACCTTCCCGCTCGCGCGGGACGGGGTCTACTACTTCGGCGGCGCCAACCCGGACTACCGGATCCGCGCCCACGTGGACCGCCACGGCGGCCTTGAGCTCCAGCATCTGAGGGTGGTCGCCGCCCGGGAGGAGGCCAAGGCTCTCTCGAGCCATTACCGCGCGGAGCTGGAGAAGACCGAGACGGAAAGGTGGTGCTCCGCCCAGGCAGAACTCTCGGAGATCCTCAAAAACGACGGGGCCAAGGTCTCCTACGAGGTCCTGAAGAGGTCGGGGGCGTCCCCGCTCCCGGTCATGGTGGACAAGAACAAGGAACGGTTCGGGCGGACGGTCGGGGCCGTGGCGAGGGAGGCGGGCCTGAAGTCCGCCGCGCGGACGGAGGGGGATGCGGGTGCCTGAGGTACCCCCGCGTGGCCGGATGGGACGCGGGCGCCTTGGGTCCCCCCCCGGACGGACAGACGCTGGCGCCTGAGGCCCCGCGCGGACGGACGGGGACGCTTCGGTCGGGCCACGCTTGACCCCTGTCGGCTATCCTGCCATGATGGCCTCGACTCAAAGGGATTCCTTCGATAGACTTGCCGCGGGAGCTTACCGCGAAAGGCTTTCCGAATTCCGGCGGGACGCGGGCGGAGTTCCCGGCGACCAGGCGGTTCCCCCGCTGTCGGTCGGCTATGGGGCTTTCATGAACCGATTTTCCTGTCCTGCAACGGGTTCTGAAGGGACTTTCCCGGACTTACCGCGGCATTCCCGACTTGCCGTCGCCTTAGCACCGGTTCCGGCTTCCGCGGTCCCCTGGCTCTGGCGGTTGCCCGGCTCCCGTGCCGGCCTCACTTGCCCGGTGCGCCGCTTGAGAACCCGAAAGGACATGCAATGGCGATGGAGACTCCCCCGCCCCCAGGGCCCCAGAGCCCTTCCGGCCCCCAGGGCCCTTCCGGGCTCCAGGGCCCCTCCGGCCCCCCGGGCCCCTCCGGCCCGCAACAGGGGGAAGCTTCCGCGCTCCCAAAGTGGGCGCGGGAGATCCAGAGGTTTTTGGGGGTGAAGTCCCAGTTCATCCTCTTCGGGAACATCTACGACGTCTACCCTATCCCGATCCGGGGAGGCCAGGCGCACGGCATGGGGACCATGGACGCGTTCCTCAAGAGCGTGCTTTCCGAGCGGGGCTACACGTACCTCTTCAGGTACGAGCCCTTCTCGCTCACGCGCCTCATGTGCCCGCCGGACCAGGAGTTGCCCATGGGCCTGGACATCCCCCAGGCCGGGGCCGAGGGCGTGACCCTCGAGCGGCTCGCGAGGCTCGTGCGGGACCTTGCCGCCAGGAGGCTCCCCGCGGCGGTGCTGGTGAGCTACGCGTCCCGGCTGCCCGATCTCTGTGCCCAGGAATATCCCCAGTTCCTCTACGACCTCTTCAGGCTGTCCATCTCTGCCCAGGCGGACGCGAGCGGCAGGCTGAGCCTGGTCATCTGGTCGCTGGACAAGGAAAACGACCTGCCCGCGTGGTACCGGAACTCCCGGATCATGCCCGTGCCGGTGCCTCGACCGGACCACGAGGTGCGCCGCAGGATAATCCGCTCGGCCGGCCGCGTCATCAAGGGCTACCGCGAGACGGCGGAGGGGGACCCGGAAAGGCTCCGGACCCTCGTGAACCGCTTCGCCGACCAGACCGGCGGGCTGTACGCGGGGGAACTGGTCTCCATCGCGCTCATGGCGGCCCAGGACCGCACGGAGTTCACGCGGATCGGGGACGCCGTGAGGCACTACAAGCTGGGCGTGCCCGACAACCCGTGGGACAAGCTGGACCGGAAGGCCATCCTGGACGGCGCGGATCTTCTCTCGAAAAGGGTCATCGGCCAGGAGCGGGCCGTCTCGCACAGCCTGGACATCATCAAGCGCTCGATCTTCGACCTTTCGGGGGCGCAGTTCTCCCCCCACTCCCAGAAGCCCAAGGGGGTCCTCTTTTTCGCGGGCCCCACCGGGGTGGGCAAGACCGAGCTCGCCAAGGGCATCACCGAGCTCGTCTTCGGCTCCCCCGAGAACTACCTGCGCTTCGACATGTCGGAATTCAACCAGCCCCATTCGGACCAGAGGCTCATGGGGGCGCCGCCGGGCTACGTGGGCTACGAGGTCGGGGGCGAGCTCACCAACTCGGTCAGGCAGAGGCCCTTCACGCTCATCCTCTTCGACGAGATCGAGAAGGCGCACCCCCGCATCATGGACATCTTCCTGCAGATCCTCGACGACGGCAGGCTCACCTCCGGACGCGGGGAGACGGCCTACTTCACGGATGCGGTGCTGGTATTCACCAGCAACCTCGGCGTCTACCGCGAGACGCCCGGCGGTGTGCGGGAGGCGCTGGTCAGCCAGGACATGCCCTTCGACGAGGTGGAGTCCAGGATAAACGGCGCCATCAGGGATTTCTTCACCTTCACCCTGAACCGCCCGGAGATCCTGAACCGCCTGGGCAAGAACATCGTGGTCTTCGACTTCATCCGCCGCGGGAACGCCAAGGCCATCTTCCAGAAGATGCTCGGGAACGTCCTGGAACGGCTCTCCGAGCAGCGCAGCATCCGGATAGAGATGGAGCCCCAGGGCACGGAAGCGCTCTGCGCCTGGGCGACCAGGGATCTGTCCATGGGCGGACGCGGCATCGGGAACGCCTTGGAGGAGTGCTTCGTGAACCCGCTCTCCCGGGAGCTCTACGCGTTCGGCCCCAATCCCGGCGACAACATCCTCTGCAGGGCGTTGCCCGGTGAAGGAGGTCGTCCGACCTTGAAGCTCTCCCTGCTGCTTGGGCGCCCGCACCCGGGCATTCAGGTCAGGTTTGACGCATGAAGCGAAACGTCGGCTTGCCGTCCTGCGGCATCGCAGTCTCCGCTTGACCGGCGGACTCGCCGCCCGTGAGCGTCCATCCGGCGTGTTTCGCGATGACCGGGGAGACGCGCGGCGTGCCGGATCATACCGGAGCGGCGCGGGACGTAAGGAGGTGGCATGGCGCCGGAGGACGACCGCGGAATCGGCGCGGGCGATGGCCCGCATGTTGGCAGCGAAGACGGCGGGCATGTTGGCGGCGAAGACGGCGAGCATGCTGGCCATGTCGCTGGCAGCCCGGCTTCCGGTGGCTCGCTTCCCGCCGATTTACTCTACCTGGGCTTTACCCACGCCCCCCTGGCGGCATTGGGGCCGGGTATGCGCGCGGGCGTCTGGACCCGCGGCTGTGCCCTGGCCTGCCCAGGCTGCGTTGCCCCGGAGCTCCAGACGGCCTCGGATGAGGACGCCGTGGCAGCCGGGGATCTGGCGGAGTGGATCGTGGACATCGTGAAGAATGGTGGCCTCGCGGGCCTTACCGTCTCCGGCGGGGAGCCGTTTTACCGGCCCGAGGCCTTGAGGATCCTCCTGTCGCTCGTCAGGGAAGGGGGCGTCGGGGACATCCTGGTCTATTCCGGGCGGAGGGTCGGGGAGCTTCTGGCGGCGCATCCCTGGGTGCCCGAGCTCGTCACCGCCCTGGTGGACGGCCCCTTCGAGGAGGGTAGGCCCACGGAAAGCCCCTGGAAGGGCTCGGACGGGCAGACGCTCACTGTCTTCGACGGAAGCATGGCGGAGATCTACGCCCGCTGGGAGGCATCGCGGGAGCGGCCCCTCCAGCTGGCGCCTTTCCCCGGAGGGTTCAGGATCCTGGGTATTCCCCGCATCGGCACTTATGATAGTATTTGACGGGGTTCAGGGCCGGGCCGGAACGGCTCCGGAAACCGCTGGCCTCCGCGCCGTCCCCGCCCCGGGCCAATGAGGGGCCGCCTTCTTTCCGCCGGTGTCCCGGAATAGCCCGGCCAGCGCCCGCAGCGCCTAAGACGCTTGCGGATCCCCTGAAAGGCCCGAGCCTTCATGGCAATTGTCAAGACATGCGCCTGCGGGTGCCGCAACCCCCCCGAGGCGCTGGCGTGCCGCGTCTGCCGGAGGGATATCTCGGCCGTGCCCCCGATGGAGGAGGATATGTCCGCCGCCCGGCTTGACGCTTCGGCGGTCGCGGGGGATCCCCCCGACGCATCGGCGCCCCTTGCCCCGCCTTATCAGTCGGCTTCGGGGCCCGGAGCGCCCGAGGCCGTTCCGATCCTTAAGGCCTTACCGTCCGGTCCGGCCCCGGATGCTTCCCCGTCCGGTCCGGTCCCCGAGGCTTCACAGGCCCTGCGGGTCGGCCCGGCACCTTCGGCCGAGTCCGAGGCCTGGAACGCCCTGGCCATAGCCGCCGGGGAAGTCGAGATCCCGGCGGAATGGATAGTGGCGTCCCCCGAGCCCGTGCCGGTCGGCGGCGGCCCGGAGGCGCCTTTCCTGGACACGCCTCCCGAGCCGGACACTCCCGTCAAGGTCTGCTCCCGGGGCCACGTGAACCCTGCGGACGCGGTGGTGTGCCTGAACCCGGAGTGCCTGGAGAACATCATGCTCGCCCCCATCGTGCCCTTCGCGGAGAGGGGGGGAGCCGTCCGGGATCCCGTCGGCGCCGGGGACGCCGAGCCCCCGGTCGCCCCGGAACCCTCCGGGGCCGGGGAGGACTGGGATCAGATCGAGATCTTCTATCCCGAGGAGGAGCAGCTGGTCCTGCGCGTCGCGGACGGGGGGAGCTTCGCGGTGCGGAGCGGGGACGTGGTGGGCAGGCTCGGCAAGGGCGAGGATCTCCTGAAAGGCTTCCCCACGGTCTCCCGCAGGCATCTCTCGGTGGAGTTCCGGGGCGGCAGGTGGTACGCGAGGAACCTTTCCGACAACGGCACCTACGTCAACGGCAGGGGCGTGGCCGAGGTCGGGGAGGAGCTGGAGCTGAAGCCCGGAGATGAGCTCGGGCTCTCCACCCGCTGCTCCCTGAAGGTGGACCGGTGAGGGCTTACGCGTTCACCGACCGGGGCGGGGCGCGCGAGCGCAACGAGGACGCCGTCTTCATGGGCGGGATTATCCAGCGCGCGGAGATGGACTCCCCCGAGGCCGCCGATCTCCCGGAGGATAGGTTCATGGCGGCGGTGGCGGACGGCATGGGCGGCGGCCCCGGCGGGGCCGAGGCCGCCGCGGCGGTCCTGCGCGGGCTGGGGTCGCTGGAGCTCCCGGCCTTCTGGGACGAAGCGCGTGAGGCCGTGCTGCGCTCGCTCTCGGAGACCGCTTCCGAACTCGCGGAAGCCGCCTGGCGGGACCCGACCCTCGCCGGGATGGGCACGGCGGTGGCGGGCGTCTGGGCCAAAGGTGACAGGGCGCTCGCCTTCAACTGCGGGGACTGCCGGGTCTACCGGATCCGCCACGGGTTCTTCGACCTCATCACCAAGGACCATTCACTGGTCTACGAGCTGTACGCCACCGGGGCCATCACCGAAGAGGAGATGGCCACCCACCACCTTAAACACATCCTGACGTCCTCCGTCCAGGACTCCCCGGACCCGCCAAGGGCATTCTTCAGGGAGGCTCCGATCCTGGCGGGTGACGCCTTCCTCATCTGCTCCGACGGCGTCTGGGAGGCGCTTCCCAGAAGCGAGATGGAGCGAATGTCCCGGGCCGGGCCGCCGGAGCAGGCGGCCGTGCGCATGGCCGGCGCCTTGAAGGGGCTGGGATGCAGGGACAACACCTCCTTCCTGTGGCTCGCCTGACGCGTCCGGCGCGGACGCCCGGACGCGCGGGGAACCGCGCAGGGCCGACCGCAGGTGCGTCGGAGGCTCCGCAGGGCGATCTGCCCGACGGATCCATGCCGCTCCGCCCCTATCCGGTCGGTCACCTGCAATACGCCGCGCCGTCCTGTCGCCAGCGGAGCGCCGCGTCATACTCGCTGATAACGCCGTCCGCGTTGCTTGCGGTTGCGATAGCGGTTTGGGCGGCGCTTTCCGGTTTTTCGGCCCGCGAGGCGACAGCTGACCAGCCCCTCTCCGTAGCAGTCAATTCGATAGGCATGGAGTTCGTGCTGATTCCCGCCGGGACTTTCATCATGGGGGATCTGGAAGGCGAGGACGACGAGTCCCCCCTCAGGGAGGTGACGCTTTCCCGTGATTTCTGGCTGGGCCGATTCGAGGTCACCCAGAGGCAGTTCGAGGCGGTCATCGGCCGCAACCCCAGCCAGTTCAGGGGCCCCGACAACCCCGTGGACAGCGTGAGCTGGGACGACGCCATGGAATTCGTGGCCCGCCTCAACGCCAGGGAGGGTACGCGCAAGTACCGCCTGCCCACGGAGGCAGAGTGGGAGCGCGCGGCACGGGGAGGCAGGAGGACGCGGTACTTCTTCGGGGACGATCCGGCGCTTCTGGGCCGCTACGACTGGATCCTCTCCAATTCCGGCGGGACCACCCATCCCGTGGGCCGGAAGGATCCGGGCCCTTACGGCCTTTACGACGTCCACGGGAACGTGGCCGAATGGACGGCGGACCGTTACGGCTACTCGCATTACGCGGAACGGAGGAGGGTCGCGGATCCCCTTGGGCCCGAGGGCGGCGCGGACAGGGTGGTGCGCGGTGGCTCCCGCCACGACGGCCCCTTCCACGCCAGGCCCTCCGATCGGTTGGGCTCTCCGCCGGACGAGGTCCCGGAATCCATCCGGGGATCCTACGGGTTCAGGGTGGCATATTTCCCCGAGAGGATAAGGAAACGCCTTTACCCGGGTACCGGACGCTGATATGGTCCGATGGCTCATGCATATGGAGGGATACGCCGCGCGGCTCACCATCATGAATCCCGCGATGATTGAAAAACAGTGCCGCTATCGGGTGAAGATTGACAAAATTGACAATGGCATGTATTATAATTTTGGTAGCTTTGTTCGCTTTGGTGCCCGTATTCGTTGCTGTCCGAGACGGTTGTCGATCTTCTGACGTCACACAGGCAACCGTTTCGTAGAATGTCGGTTCCGTTGGCTTTATGGGGCCCTGCTACGGCAACGTGTATTGCGGCGGTTCCAGTCACGTAAGGTCCCAAGTCATGGATTGCGAATTACGGCCTTTGGAAATCACGGAAGACTCGTTTTTGGCATTGGCGTTGCAGCGCGCCGTATATGTCGACAAGACGGACTTGATCTTTGATCTGTTGAAATCGCGTGGACCGTATTTTCTCGCGAGGCCGAGAAGATTCGGCAAAAGCCTCTTGCTCGATACGATCCAACAGATATTCGAAGGGAAAAAGGAACTTTTCGATGGGCTGAAAATTGACAGGAAGGCTCCGAATTTTTCCTGGGAGTCTTTTCCGGTACTCCGAATCAACATGAACACCGTGAGCTCGGAACCGGACGAGTTTAAAAGCGATCT
>JAISFS010000134.1 GCA_031263485.1 Deltaproteobacteria bacterium
CCGAGGTCTCCAGGATCCTGAGCGGCAACGGCAAGGCCGTCTGACGCCTCTCCTCCGGGGACTTCCGTCGAACCTCCCCGCCCCTTCCTGGCCCGGGCGTCCGGACGGTCTCCTTTCCCGTGGATCGCGGCCCCGGTGCCTGGTCCCCGGCTAATCTCAAGCCCCGGGCCAGTTCAGACAATGGCGGGACTGCCGGGTCGCGGGGGCCGATGGTCGGCGGCGGAGGAGACGGGTGCCGGAAACTCCGCAGGGCTCATGCCGGAGGCGTCCCCGAGCGGGGCACCTTTGGATGAGGGCAGGTCACGCCATGAGCCCGGCCTGACTTTCAGGCCGTGCATGCCAGACAGTTGCGGGCAGGCCCGTCCGCGCCTTGGCGCAAGGAGTCGTGCCCGGGTGAATACGTCCTGACGGACGACGAGAAGCTCGAGGAGCTCGTTGCCCCTCTCGGGAAGGCGGAAGGCGATCGCGAGTCGGCGGGCGAGGATTACTTCGATCTGGCGGTTGTCCAGTTGCGGTTGACCGGGGACAGGCACCACTTCCTGGACATGGTGAACGGCGCCCGTGCCGGCGGAATCGCAGACTCGGGCATGACTCGGAGGTACGCGAAGGGGTACGTGGGTATGGGCTACGACTTATCTGATGACGTCGCGGAATTCGTGGAGGATTTGACCGGTTGGGACTTTCGGAAACTGCTGAAGACGATCGAGACCAGGGACGAGATGATCAAGTCCAGGGACGAGGAGAACAAGGCCCTGGCTTCTAAGGTGGAGGACTCCAACAAGACCGCAGTCCTGGCCTTGCACTCCGCCGGCATCAGCCCCGGGAAGATCTCCGAGATGATGGGGCTTAGCCCGCCCGAGGTCTCCAGGATCCTGAGCGGCAACGGCAAGGCCGTCTGACGGCCTCTCCTCCGGGGACTTCAGTCGAACCTCCCCGCCCCTTCCGGGCCCGGGCGTCCGGACGGTCTACTTTCCCGCGGATCGCGGCCCCGGCACCTGGTCCCGGGCCGATCTCCGGCCCCGGGCCAGCCCCGACGATGGCGGGACTGCCTGGTCGCGGGGACCGACGGTCGCCGGCCGGAGGAGACGAGGTACCGGGAAGTCCGCTGAGACTGCCCAGCGTCATTTTCTGCCCTGATATCGCGCGACCGCGAAGCGTATGAATTTCCTGGGCATGTCGGATTCAGGCACGTCCATGCCGATTGCCAATGACCCTGCGCATGCAGGATCATTATCAGATATCGCGACGCGACAGGCTTCCCAAGCAATATCAACAACTTAAGAAGAGCGGCGTCTGGCAAGCAACTGATATCATTGATGAAAATATCTGAGAAACAGTCAGTTCTGCCTTAAGTTGTCGACATTGGTTTCCCAAGGCCATGACGCCCAAGAAGGCGCCCGAGAAAATGGTCCCTGACGAATCGCGGGCCCTCATCGGCAACGGACCCCCTTCCCCCGAGGCGGTCGCGGCGCCGCTCCTCCTCAGCCCCCTCACCCCTCCTTCAGGGTCCCGCCCTCCAAAACCAGCCTCCGGTCCAGCATGGCGGCGAGCTTGGCGTTGTGGGTCACCACCACGGCGGCCATGTTCCCGGCGCGGGCGAGTTCCATGATGAGCGAGTTGACCATCGAGGCGTTGCGGACGTCCAGGTTGCCGGTGGGCTCGTCCGCCAGGAGGATCCTGGGGCCCATGGCCAGGGCCCTGGCGAGCGCCACCCTCTGCTGCTCGCCGCCGCTCATGAGGCCCGGGCGGTGCGTGAGCCTCTTGGCGAGCCCCACCTTCTCCAGCAGCGGGCGGGCGCGCGCGGCGGCCTCCTCCCGGGAAGCTCCGGCCAGCCTCAGGGGCATGGCCACGTTCTCCAGGGCATCGAACTCCGGGAGCAGGTGGTGGAACTGGAACACGAAGCCAACGGACCGCGCCCGCCACCGCGCCCGCTGGGCATCGGCAAGCGCGTAGACGTCCCTGCCGAAGGAGGTGACCTCCCCGGCGGTGGGGCGCTCCAGGCCCCCCAGGATGTACAGGAGCGTGGACTTGCCGCTCCCCGAGGCGCCCAGCACGGCGATGGATGACCCCGGCTTCACCTCCAGATCCAGCCGGTCCAGTACCAGGATCTCCTCCTGGCCGCTCCGGAAGGCCTTGACCAGCCCCTTTGCCGCCAGGAGCCCCCCCTCGGCGGCGCTCTCCGGGGCGACCGGGGACGCGGCTGCCCTTGCGCTACTCATAGCGGATGGCCTCCACAGGGTCGAGCCTGGCGGCCTGGCTGGACGGGTACAGGGTGGCGAGATAGCTGATGATCATGCTCACCGCGACTATCGCCGCGACCTGGAGGGGCCTCATCTCCACGGGCAGGGTGCTCATGAGGTACACGTCCGGGGGAAGCGAGATGAACTCGTAGCGGGCCAGCAGGAGACACAGCGTCACCCCCACGGCGAAGCCGCCCAAGGTCCCCGCGCCGCCCACGGCCAGGCCCTGGATGGTGAAGATCCTCCTTATCTGCCCGCCGGTCGCGCCCATGGCCTTCAGGATCGCTATGTCCCGGGTCTTCTCGGTCACCATCATGACCAGGGTCGAGGCGATGTTGAAGGCCGCGACCAGGATGATGAGCGTGAGGATCACGAACATGGCCGTCTGCTCGAGCTTCAGGGCGGAAAAGAGGCTCATGTTCATCTGCATCCAGTCCCGCCCCCAGAACTCCGGCCCCAGGGCCGCCAGGACCAGCTGGCGGACCTCCCCCGCCTGATAGATGTCCTCGCACATGATCTCGATGGCAGAGACGGTGTCGTCCATGCCAAGCATCTCCTGGGCGTCCTCTATCGTCACGAAGGCCACGCGGCTGTCGTAGTCGAAGAGGTTCGTCCTGAAGACGCCAGCAACCCTGAAGATGGCGGAGAGCGGCATGCGCCGCCCGATTGGCGTGACCCTGCCGAAAGGCGAGATGACGTTCACCTCGCCCAAAGCCCCCTGGCCCACCAGCATGGAGAGTTCGCTCCCCAGGATGATGCCCCGCTCCGGCGGCCCGGAGACGTCGTCAGGCACGGGCGCGGAGGGGCCAGACGAGGGCGGGGGGCTGCCGTCGGACATGTCCGGGAAAAGCGGGCCCTCGGCGGGATAGCCGGGGCCGACATAATTTTCTTCCGGTTCTGGGTAGGCTTCTGGATCCCGGAAGGATTCGTCTACCACTTCCCCGGAATCCCCGAACCCGTAAGGGCCGACTGGAGCCAGGATGTCATGGCTTGCCACTCCCTCGGAGGCCCCCGAAACTCCAGTGGCTCCAGAGCCGTCGGGGTCGGCTTCTGCGGCGGGCGTGCCATCGGCGGCGGCAGATGCCGCCGAAACACCCCCGGTCTCAACGGCGGATACGGCATCCCCGGCGGCAGGGTCCACTGCGGCATCCCCGGCGGCAGGAGCAACTTCGGCATTCCCGGCGGCAGGAGCAACTTCGGCATTCCCGATGGAGACCTGTAAGCCCCCGTTTTCGCCTGGGGCGGCCCGGGACGCGCCGCCGTCTCCGGAAGCCGCGTCCGCGGAAGCGGCCCGGGCGTTGGCGGCGGCGTCCCGTTCGCCGTCAACGGCTTCGGGCGGGGCCGCAAGCGATTCGGGGGCGGCTCCGGAGCCGGCTGAGTTATCGGGAGCCTCAGGCTCTAAGGGGCGCAGGGGCTCCGGGGTCAGGACGCCGCCGCTCATGTCTTCCACGGACAGCTCCCCCTCGGGATCGTCCAGCGCGTAGTCCGTTATGTCCAGCGGGCCGTAATACCCCTCTTCTTCGGAATCTCCCTCGTCCGGCCAGTCAGGCCAACTGGCGGGGTAGGGGTTCGCCATGGGCCGTCTGGTGAGGTTCTCGAGGCCGTGGGGGGTGAGGTTCATGGGACCGAAGTAGTCGGCCTTCAGGGCGAGATCCGGGTCGATGCCCTTGATTATGACGCCGGTCGCCCCGTCGGGGGAAGCGGCCATCACCTGGCCCGTCGCCACCGGCTGCACGGAGGCGACCCCCGGGACGCGCTGGATGATCCCTACCGCCTCCCGCCACCCTTCGATGTTGGAGGCGGGCCTGTAGACGGTCACGTGGGCCTGGAGGCCCAAGAGCTTCTCCTTGAAGTTGGTTTCGAACCCCGCGAGCACGGCGAGCACCACGATGAGCGCCGCCACGCCCAGTCCCACGCCTCCCACGGCCAGAATCGAGATGAGCGAGAGTAGCCTGCTCCGCCGCTTGCTCCGCAAATACCTCAGCGCTATGAAGGCCTCGGCCCTGAGCCCCAGGCCCCCGGAAGAGGGCGCCTTGCCGGGACCATCCGGACCGCCTGGGGACGACTGGCCGGGGGACGCGCTTCCGGATGCCGCACCGCAAGGTTCCTTGCCGGGCGCCGCGTTTCCGGAAGCCACGTCATCTGAATCCTGGCTTCCGGAGGAATCCCGGCCGGGCGCAACGTCAGCCGGAGCCGGACTTCCGGGGGAATCCCGACCGGAGGCCGCGTCGTCCGGAGCCGGGCTCCCGGAGGAATCCCGGCCGGAGGCCCCGTCGTCCGGAACCGGGCTTCCGGAGGAATCCCGGCCGGAGGCCGCGTCATCCGGAGCCGCGCTTCCGGGGGAGGCCCGACCGGAAGCCGCGCTTCCGGAAACCGCCTTTCGGGAACGCGCCTTCCTGGTCACAGGGACTCCGGGCGCATCTGGGGGAACAGGATGACGTCCCGGATGCTCGCCGAGTCGGTCAGGAGCATGACAAGCCTGTCCACGCCCACGCCCTCGCCGGCGGCGGGGGGCATGCCGTACATGAGGGCGCGCACGTAGTCGCGGTCAAGGTACATGCCCTCCTGGTCGCCCGCCTCGCGCCTGGCGGCCTGCTCGGCGAACCGCCCGTACTGGTCCAGGGGATCGTTTAACTCCGAGAAGGCGTTGGCTATCTCGCGGCCGCACACGAACAGCTCGAAGCGGTCCGTAAGCGTCGGGTCGCGGTCGCTCCGCCGGGCCAGGGGGCTCATCTCCGTCGGATAGTCCGTCACGAAGGTGGGGTTCACGAGCTTCTTCTCGACCGCCAGATCGAATACCAGCTCGTGGAGCTCGGAGAGCGTGACGCCCGGGCGGATCTCGCAGGCGGGGTCCAGGGACCTCACGTAGGCTTCCGCCGCCGGCGCCGACTCCAGGACCTCGGGGGGGGCGCCGCCGATCTCGACCAGCGCGCCCTTCCACGTGACCTTCCGGAAGGGGGCCTTGAAGGACGTCCTCTCCCCCTGGTACTCCAGCTCGGTCGTGCCCAACACCTCCATGGCCAGGCCGGAAAGCATCGCCTCGGTCAGCTCCATGAGCATGCCGTAGTCGGCGTAGCTCTGGTAGAACTCCAGCATCGTGAACTCGGGGTTGTGCTTGACCGATATCCCCTCGTTGCGGAAGTTGCGGTTGATCTCGAAGACCCGGCCCAGATCTCCCACCAGGAGCCGCTTGAGGTACAGCTCCGGCGCCACGCGCAGGTAAAGGTCCATCTTCAGGGCGTTATGCCGCGTCACGAACGGAAGCGCGTTCGCGCCGCCGGGGATGGGATGCATCATGGGGGTCTCCACCTCCAGGAACCCCCTGGATCCCATGAACCTCCTCAGGTACTCCACGGTCCGGGATCTTATCTCGAAGACCCTCCGGGAGGCGGGGCTCATGATGAGATCCAGGTAGCGGCGGCGGTAGCGCATCTCCACGTCCATCTCGTGGAACTTCTCCGGGAGAGGCCAGAGGGCCTTGGTGACCAGCTCCAGCCGGCCGACGTTCACCGTGAGCTCCCCTGTCCTGGTCTTGAAGACCGTGCCCGAGACCCCCACGATGTCCCCCAGATCGAGCTTCGAGGCCAGCTCCCAGATCTCCGGATCCACGGAGTCCCGCCTCAGGTACAGCTGGATCCTGCCCTCGGGGTCCTGGAGGGTGTAGAAGGCCGTCTTCCCGTGCTCGCGGCGGGCCATGAGGCGGCCAGCAATCTTCCGGAAGGGCTTCGATTCCTCGAGCTCCTCCCGGGGCGTCTCCCCGAACTCCAGCCGGATGCCGCCCGTGCCGTGCTCCGGCCTGAACGTGTTGGGATAGAGCTCGGTCCCGCCGTCTCTCATCTTCAGGGCCTTGGCCGTCTGGGATTGGATGAGGGGGGGGAACTCCCCCACGAAGGCGGGGATGCCTGAAGGGGACGCGTCGGCGGCGCCGGTCGGGGACGCGCCAACGGCGTCTGCCGGGTCAGCGGGGACCGGGGCTGCCGGGGAGCCTGGATCTTTGGTGTCGGTCACTCTTTCTCGTCCTCGAGATAGAAACGGCGCACCGCCCGTCAAAGGGCGCGCGCCCGGGTTGGCCCGGAGCCTCTGGGGGGGTCCGGGCGAAAGGGGAGCCTGCGGGAGGGTGCCTGGCGGGAGAGGCCCGCCGGGAAACCTTGGCGGGGAAGAAGACCCGGAAATCCGGGCTCTCTCGTGAGCCGACGGCCCACACGGCATCCCGTCCGGGCCTCAGTCGGAAGCCTGAAAGCCCGATAAGGGCCGAAAGAGGGCAAAAAGGCAGGTACGGCCGGAGGACGGGAAGACTACCGAAGGCCTCGGACGGGCCGCGGCAGGGTCAAGGGAAGGGCCTGGAAGGCCTTCGGGAACCTGGGGCGGCCGGTCAAAAGGCATCTGAAGCCTTTGAACGACCGCAGCAGGGGTCTGACGGAACGGGAAATGCCCCGGAAAGTGCCTTCGGCTGGCGACGGCGACCGCCGAAGGCGTGACGAAGGGCCGTCGAAGGCGTGACGAGGGGCCATCGAAGGCGTGACGGGGCACCGCCGAAGGCGCGACGGGGGGCCAGCCAGCCGAAAGCGGGAAAAGCGTCCGCGGCCCCGGACGCCAGGGCGGCTAGCCCTCGTTCTTCCAGGCCTCCAGGTATACGCACAGCTCGTTCAGCTTGGCCTTGAAGTCGGCCAGGGCCTCGACCGAGCCGTTCAGGTCGTTGTTGCGTCCCATGAACTCCAGCTTCTTGGCCGCCTCGAAGGCCTCGCCCGTGGAGAATATGCCGACCATGCCCTTCAGGGTGTGGCCCTCGTGCATGACCTTCTCGGCGTCCGCGGCCGCGACGGCAGCGTCCAGCGAGACGGAACGCGCGGCCGCGCTCGTGAGGAAAGTGTCTATGCTTTCGAAAAGGAGCTCCTCGTCGTCCATGAAATTCTCGAGAAGCGTTTCGCGGTCTATCACTAAAGCCACTTCGCCACCTCCGGAGGCAGTTCCCCAAGGCCGATGCGGTATTATATGGTCTTTTTGGGGCGATCGTTATAGGGGCAGGCGCCTGTCAGGCGCCGATTCGTCCGCCCCTTTATATCATTTTACCTTTCACAGGAAAAGGCGACTTTCTCCCCCGGAAAGCCCCGCCAGTAGGACGCCGGAACCGTTCGCCACCCCCCGCCACGCTTTGCCGCCCCGCCGGGCCACGACGGGAGGGTGTCGGCACCTTTGCCGAGAATCAAGGCCGTCTCAGACCGCAGAAGCCGAAACCCGATTCGTAAGGGAGCCCCTTCGCCCAAACCGCCCCCCTCCTTATCCCGACCGCCAACTAACCGCCGTTGCCTCGCCGGCAACCGCTTCTCCTGCTCCCCCTGTTCTCCAGTTTCCCTTGCAATGTCAACAAATTAAGAGGAGCGGAGTCTGGCAAGCATCTGATATCATTGATGAAAATATCTGAGACACTGCTGATTTCTGCCTTAAGTTGTTGACATTGGTTTCCCTTGCTCCCCGCGCTTTCCGTGCTTTCCTTGCTCCCCGCGCTTTCCGTGCTTTCCATGCTCCATGTGTTTTCCGTGCTCCCCCAGCTCCCCCTGCTCTCCGTGCTTCCCATGCTACCCCGTCCAGCATTCCATTGCCCAGGGCCTGCATTCCCTTGCCCCGGGCCTGAATTCCCTTGTCTTAGGCCTGCTTCCATTGCCCAGGGCCTGCATTCCCTTGCTTTAGGCCTGCTTCCAGATTCCCACCAAAGTGAGGACAAAAAAAACCCCGAGGCTTCCAGAGGAAACCCGGGGAGCGCCCTGCGTCCCGTTGGTCGGGATAGCGTCCTGCGGAAGGACTTCCCGAAGGGCTCCGTAACGCCCAGGGGAGCGGCCAGGCCGTCCCGCGATCGGGGCTAGTCCAGTCCGAAGATCCGCCTCACCATGCCAAGGTTGAACTCCGCCTTCCAATGCCGGTGGCAGGACTTCGTGAACATCAGGGGATGGTGGAGGAGCCTCCTCACGAGCGCCCGCGTCATGGCGTCCAGGGACTGGATCTCCTTCTCGGTGAAGTCGTTGCGGGAGATGGTGCGCTGGAGCTCTACCCGGCGGGCCTTCTCGGCCTGGAAGGTGAGATCCTTGATGGTGGGCCGCGTGGCCAGGGCGGAGGCCCACTCCTTGAACTTGGAGACCTCCTCGCGGATGATGACGTCCGCCCTCAGGGCCTCGGAGCGGCGGCGCTCCAGGCTCAGCTCAGCCTCGGCGGAGAACGCGTCCACGTTCATGAGGGTCACGTTCTCCAGTTCCCCCACGGCGCCTTCCGCGTTGCGGGGGACGCCCAGATCGAAGATCCACCAGGGCTTGCCGCCGCGGCGGGCGTGGATGGGGGCTATCTCGTCCTTCAGAAGGACCCTGGCCCCGCCGCCCGCGGCCGTGAAGACCACGTCGCTTTCCAGAAGCGCCTCCCCCAGCTGCGGAAGGGTGCGCACCTGGGCCCCGAAACGTGAGGCCAGCGCCTGGGCCCTGCCCAGCGAGCGGGAGAGGACCGTAAGCGACTTGACGCCCTGGGTCTTCAGGTGGGAGGCCAGAAGCGAGGCCATCTCGCCCGCGCCCACGACAAGGGCGTTCACGTCGGCGACCGACACCCCCGCGGCGGCCAGGGCCTCCAGAGAGGAGGCGATGGCCGCGGAGGCGACCGACACCCTCCCCGAGGCCACCCCCGTTTCCGAGCGGATGCGCTTGGCGGTCTGGAAGCTCTTGTGGAAGAGGCGGTTGATCATGGGGCCCACCGTCCGGAAAAGCATGGCCTCCCGGAAGGCCTCCTTCACCTGGCCCAGGATCTGCGCCTCGCCGACCACACGGCTGTCCAGGCCGGCCGCCACCCTGAACAGGTACTCGACCGCGTCCTCGCCGGTGTAGAAATGCACGCAGGGCTGAAGCTCCTCGGGCTCCAGGCCAGAGAAGAAGCACATCCTCTCCTCGATCCGCTCGCGGGCGCTTGCGGCGTCCCGGGACGTGCCCACCACCTCCAGGCGGTTGCAGGTGGAGATGAGGAGCGCCTCGTCCAGGACGCCTGCGGTCTGGAAACGGAAAAGCGCGTCCGTCGTGAAGGCCCCCGAGCCCTGGAGGCGCTCGCGGATCTCCACCCCCGCCTCCCGGTGTCCCACCCCCAACACGAATATCTCCGCCGTGGCCATCAGACGGCCTCCGGAGGAAGGGAGGCGGCGGGGCCGCCGTCGACCGAGCAAGGCGCTCCGGACGAAGGAGACGCATCTGCTGAAGGGGCTGAGGGGGAGAACTGCGAAGAGCGGGATGACGCGGATGATGAAGATGCCGATGCCGATGCCGAGGAACGGTCGGCCCGGTGAGGCCAGTCCAGATCCGGCGGGATCTCCACGGGAGAGGCGAGCCTGGCCAGAAGCGCGAGCGCCTCGGGACGCTTCCCGGAGACGACGATGCCTGGGAGCTCGGCGTCCTGCGCCAGGCGCCTGAATATCCCGTCCCTACGGTCCCGGGGGAGCCCCGAGGCGAGCACCAGCGGACGCACCCGGCCCAGCAGCTCCACGTAGGCTCCCCAGCCCGAGAAGTCGTTCCTGAGCCGGGCAGCCACGGCGGCCGACAGGGCCGGGAACAGGCCTTGGGTGGAGACGGCCACGGACAACGGGCCGTCCTCCGCCACGGCGGGCAGGGTGAAACTGCCCAGCTCGGGGGAGTCGGCGGAATTCAGGAGCACCCTCCCCTCCCGGGCGGCCCGGAGCACCTCCCGGGGAAGCTCGGCGCCCGCCGCCGCCATGACCAGGCGGCAACCCTGAAGCATTCCGGGCTCGAAGGCCGCGTGGAGTTCCAGCGCCCCCTCGTCCCTGAGGGCCACGAGCTCGTCGGAAGGCGCGGGATCCACCGCCACGATCCTGGCGCCGGTGCCCAGTAGCCGGGAAAGCTTGCGGCGGCCCACCCGCCCGCAGCCGATCACCAGGGCGAGGGCGCCGTTCAGGTCCAGGTTTATCGCGAGGCTACGCAAGGGGGGGGACCTTCCGGACCGCAATGGCGGCAGGGCTGGCCCGCGCCGACGGCGGGCAGACGGCTGCGGCTCGCGGGAGGGGGGTTCAGCCGGGAGCGGACTCAGGGTGGCGGAGGGGGACCGGCCTTGCCGACAAATCCCCTTTATTGTTGGACATTTAAGGGTATGGGGAGAAAAAAACGCTCGACCGCCTTGGCCGACGAAAAGGCGCTGGCACGGCGGACCTGGCGGCCAGGCCTAAGCCTTATCCGCACGGAAGACCTCCGGCCCGATCCCGATGCCCGTTGCCGGGAACCCTGCCTGACGGCCCCCTTAAGGCGCGGGGCGCCGCCCATGATAGGGTCGAGGGCGTCCGAACCCGGCGCCGGGATGTCCGGAACCCGGCACCGTGATGTCCGGGGCCGGGGTGACCGGCTCCGGCGACTTGGCGGCTACGGGGGCATTGCCGAAGGTCCGACCGCGTAAGGAAACCGCCTCGGACCAGACCGTCGAAGCCGTCGGCTCCCGGGATTCCGCGCCCACAAAGATACCACACTTGCTCTGGTTCGGAAACACCCCGGATCTGGCCGGAGGCGGGAAGTCTTGCCTCGGACGCCGGCAAGCCGCGCCGGCCCTGCCGACTGTCCGGCATCCGTGAATACGGTCAGTCGCCGCCGGTCTCCGGAGGCAGGAGCGCCAGGTTCCGACGGGCGACCCGCCAGGCACCGGAAGCCTCGGCGGTATCCGCGTCTGTCGGCGGCATCGGCCGGACGTGTCGCCGTGCATTGACGGTGACTTCCCGACCGCATCGGCGCCCCGGGTTTCCTGGCGCGTCGACCGCTTGCAGATTGCCGGGGCGATTCACCCGACTCGGCGAGAGGGGCCGGTCGGGATGCAGTCCTGGAGGCCGGCGGGACCGGATTCGAGCCGCCCTCGAATAGCCCTCTCTTGAAAGCCGCCGAGCAGGGCATTGTCCGCATCGGACCGCTCCGCGGCTCTGCGGAGTTCCAGGGCGCGCTCCCCCGAAACTACATTGGCGGCGTGTGAGGGAGTGGGAGGCGACCGTCAAGGCGCCGGCGGGACCGATGAGGCGGCGGCGCCGGCGACGGCGCGGGCGCTGACATCCAGGAAACAGACCGGCGCGGAAGACGGTATCGGGACATGGGACCTTGGAGGCGGCGCGACCGGATGCCATCCGGCGACGCCAACGAAACCGGCCGGCGAGGCATCATGATGGAACCCGAAGGGGCGGCGGCAGAAACAGCGGGACCGGGGGCGGGGGCACCAGAAACAGCGGGAACGGGGGCGGGGGCAGCAGAAACAGCGGCGGGGACGGCGGCGGCAGAAACAGCGGGAGCGGGGGGGACGGCGACGACAGAAACAGCGGGGGCGGCTGCGGGCGCTACCGATCCCGGCAACGCGCCGAATCGCATCCACCTCAGCCAACCTGAAGCCAAAGGCGGTGGCACGGCCGACCCCGGGCCGCCGAACCCGGGCTGCCGCCACCCGACGCTGCCGTTGAGCGTCGGACAGCGACTGCGCCAGCGGGATAAGCCCATGACCCGAACCTCTGCCTCTCAGCTTCATGGGAGAGGCTACTTTTGTTACACTTGAGCGACGTGCGGGAGCAGGGGGCGGAAAAGAGGAATGCCAGAAAGGACGAAAGGAGAGGTGATGCGCGTGAATTTTTACGGTCCCTACGGCCTCGCGGCGGCCCAGCGGCATACGGAAGCCGCCGGACGCGGCTGCGGACGGGGCCGGCCTACGGCTGACCCGGAGGGCGCGGCGGCCCTGACGGAGGTATCCTGTGTCTGACGCTGGGACCGGCATCTGGGCGATCGCCGTCGCCGTATGGGTCGTTCTCGCCGCCGTCCACGTGGGGCGGAGGCTCCTCAGGGACAAGAGGATCACGGAGATCTCGAACGACATAGCGGCCAGAGAGAGGAAGATCAGAGCCTTGCAGGGGCGGATAGCGGACAGCGACAGGCAGATAGCGAGGCTAACGGCGAGGGCGGCCGCCGTGACCAACAGGACGTTCAGCCTTCAGGACTACACGCTCGGAGTGATGGCCAGGAACGGGGTGAAGGGGACCGAGCTGATCAAGGCCGAGGCGCGCCTGCACCCTTACTGCCCCCACGAGTTCTGGGAGGCGGCGCAGGGGGTGTTTCCGGGGTTCCTGCCGGGCGACAGGCAGCCCTTGTGGGACGTGGACACGAGCCTCCGTCTGCTCGGGGACGGCTGGTGGATGGAGTGGTCCAGATTTTCCCACGTTGAAGGCTGGACGTTCCGCCGCGATCCGCTCCGCGAGTCCACGGTGGACGACCGGCCCCCCCTGGCAGAGACCATAAGGGAGTTCAGCGATGACTGAGGCGCGGTTCCCGGCAACCGCGAGTACGGGCATCCTGCAGATCGCCCCGTAGCCGTGCCTCTTTCCGATCTTCACGTGGCGCCTGCCCTTGACGTGTCGCCTGCCCTTGCGCGTACGAGCCGCACGTGCGTCCAGGCAGAAAAGCACGTTCCAGGCGTTGCCGACGGCGCCCATGCCGACGGGAAGCACGCCCCAGGCGTAGCCGACGGCGCCAAGCCGAAAGAGAGGGGCGACTGCCCCCCGGCGTTCCATCGAGACGCCTCTCTTGCCGGTCGGGTGATCCGCAGGCATGGACCCTGGGGTGCCATTCGCTCCCAGGCCTCCGCCGGGGCCTTCGGCCCGAGATGCGCCGAGGGACGGTCCGGTCGACCTCATCGGCGTTCGCTCGGCTGTCCCGGGTGCCACACGAGCCGCCCGCAAGAATGATTCATGGGACGATCCGCACCCTGAACGCTTCTACGACGCCCCTGACGGCGCGGGCCGCGTCGCCGCACAATGATGAGTCTGGAAACCGGAGGGCCGGTCCGGGAAGCGGACGACGGGATCTTCCGGCGACCTTCACGGGCAAGAATGCCATGATGCCGGTCATCGGCTGGCACGGTTCCGCGTCCCTCAAGCTCATGACCTCCTGCACGGAGAACCGCGCCTGGGTGGAGAGCCTCAAGCCCATGACAAGGGGCGCGCCAGAAAACGCCGACGCTCACGTCGAACCTCGGACCGGCGAACTGAAGCCCGATGCCCGTCCTCCCGACCCCGGCGAGAAGTCGACTCCCGCTCCCAGCCCCCGAACCGGCCACCCGTCGCATCCTGACTTCCCCGGGCCCTCCTCGGGCAGGGTCGCGGAGGCCATGGAGATACGGGACGCCCGGACTGTCATGCACCTGTCCGATAAGGGCCCCGACCTGTCCTGAGTCCGGCTTGAGAGACCGGACATAAGGCTCCTCGTCGAAATAGCCTATGTGTCCCGCGGCCCACTCACACGAGATAGATCGGTGCGGCTCCCGCATGGACGGCTATTCCGAGGACCTGGACGCGGATAGGGTGACCCTCCCCCTCAAGAGGCCACACGAAGGGACGGTGACCATAGCCGAGACGGAGACCTTGGAATCCGATATGGCAAACGGCGGGAAAAGTGGGCCTTGTCATGTCCGTAAAGTCACGTTCACCCGGCTGGCCGGGACAATCGCGAGAAGGCAAGGCGGGCGGATCGCCGTGTCGGGCCTTGGGACCTGACGCCGTTCAGGCCCGTTTACGGATGCTGACATATACCGAGTGAAGACCTTGCAGCGCGAGAAGGAGCTGAAGGAGAGCGACCAGGAGTTCTTCCCTGAGGCGACCGGCAAGTCCGCAGAGAGAATGCCACGAGAGAAGGCTACGAAAGAATGCCACGCACCTCGACCCAATGCCACGAGCGATGCCGGAGCAAGGGAATCGGCATGCCTCGCCTGAAGCATGTCCGTGGTCTACGACTGGCTGGGGTCCCTTCCGGAAAGAGGCTCGCCGTGAAAGAGCGGCACTGCGATCGCGGCGGTCGCCTAAAATCGTTTGGCGTCATGGCACCCGGTGCTGAACGAGGAATCCGGCGGGGTGTTTCCGTCTTGTCTGCCGAGCGTGGCAAGTTTAACACGTTCAGGAAAGAGGCGTCTGCCAAGCCACCGGCTCGCCCGTGCAGAACCCGCACGGACGCCCCGATGGTTTTCGGACGTACCGTGGAATCGGAATGCATTTTCATGCTCCGTTCAGCAGTGCGGAAACGAAGGCGGACAAAGCTCGCGGCGGGTCATGCCTCACGGGATGCATCCGGGATTCTGCGGACCTGATTGCTGTATATCCGTCAAGCTCTGCACCTGTTTCCCGTCGGCGGTCCATATCGCTTCCGCGAAACGTACCATCACGACGGAAGTGCCGTAGACCGCGATGGAGGCCGCAAGGGCGGGGCTCTCCGAAACTAGGTTCGGTTTGGCGTAATTGTTGACCAATATCTGAGCGAAAGCTTCCTCGACCTTGCTTTCTAGGATGCGCTTGACCTTATCGGTCACCTTCCCATGTTCGAGGAGCCTGGTGAGTCCGGTTAGGACGGCTGGCTCTCCAGCATCTGATTGAGAGCCAGGAGCGACCGATGACGGCGATTCTTCGTTAAGGACCTGCCGGCCGTTCCGGAAATTTTGCTCCTCTTCGGCCTGGGCATATTTCATCTCTATGATGACATACACGTTTCCGGAAACGTCTAACAGCAAATCGGCCCAGCCGTCATCGGAGAATTTCTCCCTCAACGCATCCAGCATGTTGCCCGTGAAAATAGCGCCTCCTAACCTCAAAATGGTCAGTAAGACTAATTTGTAACTGCCTTCGCCTCCGCCTCGATACCACTCTTTAGGATTACCGGAGAATATGGAACTCAGAAGCGTCTCTGACTGTCCGACATTGCGTGCCCATAACGTCGACAAGAGCTTGTCTTTCATGCCCGTGAATTCCGACATCGGATTTGTTCTGTTTTTTATGAATTGAAGATTCGCCACAAATTTCTGGAATTTTACGGATAATTCATTGTTGATCGCGTTTTTGACCTCGTTGTTAGGGATTTTTAGCCGATATCTGTTCGTGCCTTTGAATTTCTCGATGTTTTCTACAGTCAGATAGCCAGCCTGCAGAAGGAATGCCTCATCGTTGATGTTGGCCGTATCCTGGATTTCAAGAGGATCCTTTAACGAAACGCTATTGCCGAATACCGAAAACCGGTTTCCATCGGAAGAATCGAGAATATCTGTAAAAAGAGACTTTCCCGATTCGTGCAAAAAATTGCCAAAGTCATGGAAATGAAGATAGCTTTTTATCGAAAAATGGTTGAAAACCCTGGACTTTCCGTCCCAGCTATATCCGTCGTACCACTAGGCAATCTTATTCATGAGGTCATCGACCGTGGAATCTGGAGCAAGG
This sequence comes from Deltaproteobacteria bacterium, assembly GCA_031263485.1. Taxonomy (GTDB): domain Bacteria; phylum Desulfobacterota; class Desulfarculia; order Adiutricales; family Adiutricaceae; genus JAIRZX01. The sequence continues at coordinate 15,484 of JAISFS010000134.1, forward strand.
GTCCCGTTTTCCACGTGCGATGAAAGGGCCTCATCAAGATATTTAGGTAAAGATGAAGTGATTTCCTCCTTTGTGAACCCGCAGATTTCGGAAAATCCTTTTTCGAAAGTGAGATCAACAATGTTGTTTAGGCCGGAAAAATGAGACAGCTGTTTAAATTTCGTGATCCCGGTTATGAATACAAAACGCATGAAATTGCTGCATCCTTTGATAGATGAATAAAACCCATAAAATATCTTGAGAATTTGTTCAGTTTTTATTGGATTGCGCAGGTGATTCAGAAGCGGATAATCGTATTCGTCAATGAGGAGCACGATGTCTTTTTCAACGATGCCAAACCGCTTGTCAGATCTTTTCTCCATGGTTGTGAATTTTGCGGAAATTTTCAAGATCAAGTCACTGATGGCATCGGCAACTGTGGTTTGGTTGAACTGTACCTCATTTGAATCGGCATACCGCGTAAGCTTACCGATAAGGCCAGTTCGAAAAACGTCAGGCTCGGCACCTATGGTATCCATGTTGATCCGGATAACAGGAAAAGGCTTCCGGCTGAAATCATGTGCCTGACTTTCAATCTTAAATCCAGTGAACAGCTCCTCTTTTCCCGCGAATATCTGTTGGATCGTATCCAGCAGTAGGCTTATCCGAATCTTCTGGGCCTTGCCAGGAAATATGGCCCGGATGATTTCAGCAGATCCACCAGGAAACCCGTTTTGTCGACATACGCCCCATTGAGCGCCTTTAATCCTATCAAGGAATCTTCGGAAATTTGCAGGAGCATGGACGGTTTATTCACGTTAACGACCTATTTCGTTGCAGGAACACCGACTCGGCGGGAGAACCCATTCCGCGGCTGCAACAGATGGTTGACGGAGGCGGGAAATGCGTTCAAAAGCGTGTTCAACAAATTTTAGCTTCATTCCAGCCCATATACGTTCAGCCAGCCCATATACGTTCAGCTGGAGATTAGGAAATAGATCATCGATATAATAATCATGATTATCATATTTGTCAGAATATGTGTCAACAGCAAGTTTGTTACCCCCTTCTGAACCTGCCAGTCGCCCCGGGTTCAGAAAATCGACCGAAAGAACCGGAGAAATGTAGTTCGAATGAGAACGCAGGGGATCCATTGATTGTTTGAAAGTTTGCCCGAAGACGCATTGGAAGGCCGACGGGCCGATCGGCGGCACCGGACTTTCGGGCCTTTTGAACCGGACGACCGACCCCGGAGGTCGTTTGCATGAAAGAAAGCCCGAAGACGGCCTGGAAGGCCGGCATGGCGGCTATTCGCTGGAACGCGATCAAGCCCGGACCAACGGGGAACGAGGTCGACGAGGAGGCACGCGACCGGGCGAGAGGGATGAACGATTGCCGATATAGCCAGATTTCTCATTGTCAATGTCATTTCTTACCGATTCAATCGACAGGCTCCTAAGATGTATCCGATAGACCGCAAGGCGGAGCCAGGGCAATATCGGAGCTCGACTTGCCTGCCGGTACGAGCTCTGTACCGTAGAAGACGAACCTCCCCGTACCGGACAGCGGCCAGAGTTCCGCGAGAACGCCCGCCGCCTGACGGAACAAAATCCCTGGTTGCGGGGAACGCATCTCCTTGCTGGAGGCGAGGATGAGCCATACGACTTCCGCGAGAAGAGGCTCGACCGGGTCGGCGTTACGAAGCCCGCCGTGCCGCAAGATGACTTTGGCAAAAGCCGCAGGGCAATCGGCGCGACCGGTGTCCCGCCTTAGACCCCAATATCATCGACGGTCTTTTCGATTCCGCCGGGGTCCAGGATGATGACCGGCCTGTGGACGGACCTCGAGCCATTCCGCACCCCCCGAGGTCCCGCGCGGGTTCGGAGCCACCCTTGCCGCTTGCGACCCCGTAACTGAAATCAACCTCGAAACGGACTTGACCTAATGCCGCCTCTGAGAGTTTCACCTCCGCCTCCAGCGACCGAAACGCCCAGCCAGGATGGCCCTGGCGCATGCAGTCGGCAGGCATGGGTCCGATGGTCGACAGGATGTAGCTGTCAGGGAGAAACCTATTCTCTCCGCATCTTTGCAGATTGTATCCAGACGGGAACCGCGCCTGCCAGTCGGCGGCCGGTCCCGAAAAAGTTCAGGCGGACGGCAACGATGAATCCGGCAGTGACCGGCAACCACCGCGGAAGTACGGCTTTAAGGTTTCGGCAGGGGACCTAGCATGCCAGACAGATACGACGGGTCATTCGCCACGGCTTGAGGGATGCCCCTTGCCCAAGTGGATGAACTTGACCCTCCATAATCCGGAGCCGCGCGGGGTCATTCAAATTTAAATGCCTTCCCCTTCATTTCATTGGCTTGCAGGGCTTTCCTTACGGTTTCGAAGACCGCACAAGAAGACCGCACAAGACGTTCCGTGAGGGCGTATACCATAGTGCCTCATCTGACCGGTATACGCTCTTATATACGCCTTTGATGCGAAATCAAAAGCTATCCGGTATCGTCCGGTAAAAACTGGAAGCCCCGAAACCCTGTCCAGGAGCCGATTTCAGCAACTCCTGGGGGCCTGGGGCTTCCGACAAAAGGCTAATGGCGGAGGGAGAGGGATTCGAACCCACGGGGCTTGCGCCCAACGGTTTTCAAGACCGCCGCCTTAAGCCACTCGGCCATCCCTCCGCCTAGCTCCCCCAGCCCGCCAGGGCCGCATCGGGGGCGCGGAAAACGTCAACGCGTCTTCGGTCAGGGTAAACACTATAGTGAGGCCGGTGAAATTGTCAAGTGGTTCCGGGCCCTCCCCGTGGATCGAGAGGGGGCCTTTAGGCCGTTTCAGGACATACCAGTGCCCCGACTACGACCCGGTAACCGGGGGAGTCCGCGCATGCCCTTCATCCTATGCCGGAACCGTAATAAGTCGGAACGGCAATATGGGTCAGGCAACGCCCCCTGGTCACTGGCCGCAGGGAGGCTGAAGGGTCAGTAAAACGCACCAACCAGGTAAAGGGACATGACAGCCCATCCGCCCTGATAGGACAGCCGCCGCCCCTTCCGGCTCATCATCATGAATCTCCCGCCGACTTATTACGGTGGCGTCATCCTATGGGCCCGCGCGGCCTCAGCGGCACTCACGGCCCTAAGGCCGAGCCAGGGCCGATGGCCCTATCCATCCGCGTTCTGCAACTCCGGCTGAAAGCAAGCCGCGCCTCGAGCCGCCCTCGTGGATCAGGAGCCCATGGCGCGGCGTTGGCCGTCAAGGGGTTATTGCGATTTCGGCAGGATTATGGTAAATACTCACAGACTCGACCGCGCACTGATTGCCTCCGGCTTCTGGCGCGGTCACAGCGTCCGAGGCGGAAAGGTGACCGAGTGGCCTAAGGTGCTCGCCTGCTAAGCGAGTGTGGGGCTAAAACTCCACCGAGGGTTCGAATCCCTCCCTTTCCGCCATACGTATTTTCCAGAGGCCCCGAGGCGTCCGGGAGGTTGCTCAAAACGGCCTCCGGACAGCCTATCGGGGCTTTCAGCTTTTCGAGGACCGCAAGGGAAGTTCGTTGCCAACCAGTCACAAGGCGTTTACCAAAGCGTCTGCCGACAGGGAGGTGCCCCTTCCCTAACGCCTTGCCAGGCCTTCTAAGCCGAGGAATAACCCTGCGAGAACCACGGCGCCGGCAACCTCTATGCCAAGGCGACCCAGCTCGGCCCAGGATCACGGCGGCTCAAATTCGGCTCCCGGGCAGGCGGCATCCCAAGGTCTTCGGCTAGCCATCCGCATCTCTCCTGGCAGACCCATCGGGCGATACCTATCCGGCACGTGATCCTGCGCGGATGTTGAGTTCGCCTGAACCTGTCTGCGGACCGCTTTCCCGGATCCCGCCGGACCTCCGTTTCACTCCATGTTCCCAGGATTGCTGACCGTCGACCGCGTCCAGGCCAATTCCGGACGGTCGTCTCTATCTCTCCCGGCGGACGGAACGCCCCTCCGATGACCGGTGCGGGACAGTCGAGCTCGGGCGGACTTCGCGCTACAGGCTGAAAACACCACGGAGCGGCTGAAGCCCGGGCAGAAGTCTCTTGACTGGACCATGCGGAGCCCTCCGGCTACTGCGCGACTTACATCCCCCGCGGAGACGGGGGTTCAGCGGCGCTGGCAAGCAAAGGTCCCGAACGACATCACTTTGACGCTCAACATGGACATGTCCGACAGGGACAACAAAGATATGGCCCGGAGAGGGCAAGATTCAAAGGAAGGCCCGGAGAGCAGAGAATCAGTGGCCATGACGGGGAGGAGCGGAATCAGAGAACAGCCAGGAGCGGAGCATGTGCCGATGCCTGCGGCATTTCTTTCGGCATGCGAAGCAATGGCCTGCAATGCATAAGGCGGAAAACGCCGGTTCAACGCGCTAAGGCCCCGCCGCCCTCCAGAATGGGGGTACGGCAGGGCCTTCGTTGGATCTGGCAGACGAAAAAAGTGTCGCGAACGGACCTCAATAGCCTCGGCAGGAAACGCGGGAAGCACTGGGGTCGAGTTCAGGAGAGCGCAGGCGCGCGGGGTCAAGGGCGAGCTGACGTCACAGGAACAAGGGCGAACAGGAGTTCGGCGGGAGAGCGTGGCAACGGGCTCCCCGCTAGTCCTCCAGGAGCACCGCGGGCCTCGGCTCGGGGGCCTCGCCGTGGAGACCGGCGGCCTCGCGGAGCTTCGGGGCCAGCGTCCGCACGTCCTCCCAGGTGAAGTCCTCCTCGTTGCGTCCGAAATGGCCGTAGGAGGCGGTGGCCTCGTAGATGGGACGCTTGAGCCTCAGAGTCTCGATCATGGCTGCGGGCCTGAAGGACACGACGTCCCTTAAGGCCTTCGCGATCTCCTCCTCGGACTTCAACCCCGTCCCGAAGGTGTCCACCATGACGGAGACGGGCTCCGCCACGCCGATGGAGTATGCCAGCTGCACCTCGACCTTGGAGGCCAGCCCCGCCGCGACTATGTTCTTGGCGGCCCAGCGGGCGGCGTAGCTCGCGGAGCGATCCACCTTCGAGGGGTCCTTGCCGGAGAAGCAGCCCCCGCCGTGACGGCCCCAGCCGCCGTACGTGTCCACTATGATCTTGCGGCCCGTGAGCCCCGAGTCACCCATGGGGCCGCCTATCACGAAACGGCCGGTGGTGTTCACGTGGATCTTGGTGTCGGCGTCCAGAAGGGACGCCGGCACGGTCTTCTTCACGACCTCCTCGATTATCGCCTCGCGCAGCCTCGCGGCGGGCACGTCCGGGGAGTGCTGGGCGGCGATGACCACGGCCTCCAGCCGCCTGGGCAACCCGTCCCGGTACTCCACGGTCACCTGGCTCTTGCCGTCGGGCCTCAGGAAGTTCAGCACCCCGTTCTTGCGCACGGAGGCGAGCCTCCTCGTGAGCAGGTGCGCCAGGCGGATGGGGAGCGGCATGTACACTGCCGTCTCGGAGGTGGCGTACCCGAACATGAGGCCCTGGTCGCCCGCGCCCTGCTCGTGCCCGGAAGAGGAGTCCACCCCCATGGCGATGTCGGGGGACTGCTTGCCCAGGGCGTTCACCACCGCGCAGGTCTGGAAGTCGAAACCCATCTCGGAGCTCGTGTAGCCGATCTTGCGGACGGTCCGCCGCACCACCTCCGCCAGGTCCACCCAGCAGTCGGTGGTGATCTCCCCCGCCAGCATGGCCAGGCCCGTGCAGAGGAGGGTCTCGCAGGCCACCCTGGCGTTGGGGTCGTTGGCGAGGACCGCGTCCAGGACGGCATCGGAGATCTGGTCCGCCATCTTGTCGGGGTGGCCCTCGGTCACGGATTCCGAGGTGAAGAGGAAACTGTTCGGGCTCATGGGGCAGGCTCCTTTCGTTAAGCCGCAGGCACGGGTGATTCCCCGCCATTTTAGTAAGCCCCGCGCCGGCAGTCAAGGCCGGGCTCAAGGCGGGATTCGGGCCAGCACATGATCCCGAGATGACCGGAACGAAACCGCGCACGGCTCGCGACAAGCGCGTACGGCACCGGCGGTGACCGCACCGGGCACGGGCGGTCACCGCGCGGTGCACCGGACGTTTCGGCGCCATTCCCTGCCCGGCCAGACTCGATCCCTTAAACCCTCCCGTCCTGCATCCTGAAGTCAAAGTCACCGGCGACACGCGGGGGGGAAGCATCCCTGCCCGCCTTACGCCGGCGACGGTCGGCATGCCCTTGGGAAGAGGCTTCCCGCCGTACGGACCTGATGGCTTATGCCATCCTACCCGGCAACGAACGTGGAGACCGCGCGTCTCGTGGCCAGGGGCATCGGGGCACCGGAACCCGAGGCCTCCGGTCCGCAGGGCCGCCCGAAAGTCCCGACCTTGTCGTCCCGCGCGGAGACGCCCGAATCCCGCAGGACTAGCCCCGGGAGGCGCCCGTCAGCGGTTCGGGATGGCGCCCCAGGCAAGCGGCGGGCATGGGTATCGAATCATCGAGGCTCCCTTGAGGCAGCAGGGGCGCGCCAGGGACATTGCCGACGGAAAAGCCCCAACGCGTCACGCGGATCCCCGAAAACGCCTCCTGCGGGCTTTCGAGGCCGCTTCAGGCCGAACCTCGCGAAAGACGCCATGCCCGCAGGGGCGGTCGGTCCATCGCCCCCAAATGATAGCCCAAAACGCCTGGCATCGCATGATCTCCGACCGGTCGGGCGGGGAATAGCAGCTTTCCCTTCGCGCGGAGACGGCCCTACCCTTTACCCCGCCTGCAACGTCAATCCCCTGCCGTTCCGTCCAGCCGAGGATGCCGAAGGGGCCGTCGGGAGAAGCGGGGTCGACGGGGCCTGCGGGAATCGCCAGGACGCTCTCTAACTCCTTCATCACGACGGGGCCAGACCGTCAGCAAGTTTGCCGTGAAAGGCTCCGGCATCCCTCAGGGCGCCTTGTTCAAGTCCGGAATGTTGAGATCCTCGGCGGATGGCTGAGTAATCCGGCATTCAGGGCGGCTTCCGGGAACCTCCGGAAAGACAAAAGGGGCATCCGCCCCGGCCTCCGGGTTGCCTTCGAGGGTCTGTAGCCGTTCAATCCTCCTTGACGAATTGTGCCATCAGGATTCCTGCGGAACGGCTCGGCGGCCAGGCATCGGAAACGGTCGTCGGGACGAGCCGGCTTTCCGCCACTCCCCCGAAATCGTGGAGATTCTCGGCACCTTCAGGACACGTTGAGACTTCTGGACTCTATCAATGACGGAACCGTAATAAGTCGGAAAGGCAACACGATAGAGGCAACGCCATCTGACGTTGGCCTCATGTATGCTTAAGAGTTTGCAAGACATACCAATTATAGGGGCATGACTGCCATT
>JAISFS010000094.1 GCA_031263485.1 Deltaproteobacteria bacterium
CGGCGGACCTCTGCCGTCCCTGCGCCACAAGGAGGGCGCACCAATAATGAGCTACGTCTTGGCTTTTTCAAGTACGCCGATCAAGGGAGGCACGATTGAGAAGGGGCTCAGGATGGTCCTGGACGCCGCAGGCGCGGAGCGAAACGAGCTCGTGCGCCTGGCGGCAAAGGACGTGAGGGTCTGTCTGGCATGCAAAAAGTGTGCCCATACTAACAGGTGTGTCATCAAGGACGACGTGAACCCTCTCCTGGACAAGATAGAGGAGGCGGACGCCTTCGTCATGAGCGGCTACCCGAGCTTCGGGTCGCTCAACGCCCTCATGAAGGTCTTCATCGAGCGCAACTGGCCGCTCAGGCATAACCATATCCTCACGCGCGGCAAGACCGGCGCGGCCGTTGTGGCGGGCAGCGCCGGACTCGATGATCTCGATCTCTTCTTCAGGCATTACTACGAGGGTTACCTCGGGATGGGCTTCAAGGGGACCCTGAAGCTTCGCGGGAACGTGCCCTGCATGACCTGCGGCTACGGGGAGGACTGCGAGGGAAGCGGATTCCTGCGCGAGTACGGGCCCGGCGCCAAGGTCACCCCGGACAAGTTCTACGACCCGGACAACGATCCCGACGCGAAAGGAAGGGCGCGGGCCCTGGGCGAGGCCGTGGCGAGATCCCTGTCTGCGTCCTGAGTGGATGCCATCTCAGAGCTTGATGACATCGGGGCGGGAAAGCGGCTAGCTGACGGGTTCGGGATTCGCCCTGATGAAGCGGAGGCGGCAATCCGGTTGTCCGGCGTGCCCAGGCGGCATCCTGCCGATGCCGTTGGTCCGGCCAGAAAGACTGACTTCTGGCATTTCGCCCGGGATGGAAATCTCTTTCTGTCTTCGATCTTGCTGGAAGCGCCTCTCCCTTGACCTTCGTCTGCTCCATCTTGGTACACAGTCTCGCCCCCAAAATATTTTGACTTTGGAGAATACTTCATATATATTGAGAATTCGAGGAGGGTGCTTAAATGTCAAAACAAGTACAGGATACCCAGGATGCCCGTCAAGGCACCGGCGGGTCTTCAACCCCGGCTCCTCCCCAGGGATTCTACACGGCTTTCGAGATGGAATTGTCCTGAAGGGTGACGGAGCTTGAGAAAGACAAGGGTCAACTAGTAGCCGCTCAGGAGAAATTCGCGACCAAGGGCGACATCGAGGCGGCACTGAACAAAATTCTGCTGGAAATCGTTGGTATTAACGGTAAAGTGGACGCCCTCAACTGCAAAGCGGACGCCCTCAAGGGTGAAGTGGACGCCCTCAAAGGTGAAGTTGGTGCCCTCAAAGGTGAAGTTGGTGACATCAAAGTCGAACAGGGCACCCTCATGGGTAAAATGGACGGCCTGGACAAGCGCGTTGGCATGCTTTCGTCGTTGATGGTGGTCATCTTCGGAACCATTCTGGCGGGCGTGATTGGCTTGCTCGTCAAGTTGTTTGGAGGCTGAGAGGTACAGTCGACCAATCCGTGACAGTGCGGCTGACGCTTCAAGCCCGCGAAGGACTGCACCTCGAAACCGCTGGCTGTTCGGCTTCCGCCGCTGTAGCGGAGGCGGATATTCGATTTTCGGCGTGCCCGGGAGGAATCCTGGCGAAGCTATTGGTCCGGGTCGATTGTCGCGACCGCATGCCCGATAGCGCAAAGATGGCGTGGCTGTAACCTTGCCTAACCTTTCTTGTCCCGCGTGCGATGCCGTTGGACCTTTCCAGACCGCGTAGAATTGTCCCGGTATTTTGGATGGCCAGATTCTCCGGGATTCTCAAGGGTCACGTTGGACTTTGAACGGAATCGTCTGGATAGCCGTGATGCCGGTTGCTACCCAATATGCGGTCGGCAACGAACGGCAATTATCGGCTTTCCAGGATTTCCAGGTACCAAATCAGTTGTTTTGTTTCATGAGCTGCAGACGGCATCTTGCAAAGTCCTGGTGGGAGAGACTTACTGCGGAAAGGTTTACTGCTGGGAGGCTCCCTTCTGACAGGCTCCCTGCTCAACGGACATCGGAATTTGATCGGGCATGTAGCGCACCTGGCATGAGACATCGGCACAAATGTCCCCGCGCCGGCCTCAAAGATTCATCGGTGTTGCTCAGGATTCCCGAGGCTCATGAATTTTTTCTGGATCGAAGAAGCGTGCCGCCACCTCGTCTTTCCCGCGGAACGCCAGTGCCAGGCAGATGACCTTGCATCCTGCCGTCCTGTCAGGCGCGATGGAGTCATTATCCAGTATCTGAACCTCGGCTTCATCGAGACCCGATGCGAGTTCTTCCGCCAAACGCTCCTTATCGGTCGTGCCTACCGCTTTGCAGTATTTCAGCCCGATCACCACGCGTACCTTGTCCGCGAGTAAAACGAGCGAGTCTGACCGGGATTTGCCATGCGTCTCGCCAATGACTTCTAGCCCGGCTGCCAGCAAGGCGACATGGAGCATGGAACGGTATCGGTTTTCTGGGGATTCGTCCATATGGGACATGGGGCCGGCAAGAAGATTGTGCAACGCATCTGCAATAACCTCCGAGTCTTCACGCAGTAGGGCTCCGGGCAGTTTCATGACCAAGTCGCGGATGACGCCTATCTGGAGGCAGAAAATCTGCTCAACGCAGAAAGACGTGAAATACAGGCTCACCTCCCGGTTGGGGAACCTGAACGTGATAGTTTCGTCATCAACGGTCTTGCCATCGATGGTCTGCTTATTCTTGCGTATTCGGTGGTCGATCGTCAAATAGCCGCTGTGGAAAAGGACAGGGACGGCCTCAAGACTGTTGATGTCGATAGACCTGACGTCATCAACAAAATAACTGTCCAGTTTTGGGCGGATGAAATCCAAGGGTCTTTCCCTCATGAGAGCAGACAGACGTGAAGGATGTCCGGAAGAGGGCCAGTAAGCGCACAGTCTTTCATCATCAAAAAAATTGATGATGGAATACGGGTTAAGTACTTGGTCTTTGCCGAGCCAGTTGTATCCACCGTACCATTCTAGGATTTTTGCTTTCAGCGTCTCCCGCTCTGCGTCCTGTCCGATGTCGCCTATTTTTTTCAGGCCCTTGAGAGCCTTTGAAAATCTGTTCTTGAAAATCTTGTTGAACTCGGGGACGGTAAACCCGCAGATCCCGGCAAATTCCGGTTTCAATGAGATGTCCTTGAAGCTATTCGGTCCGGAATCTGAAGCTGTGAAGGCTAGCCTGGTGGTGCCGGTGAGGATTGAAAACCTAATGTACATAAAATTTTGTTTCAAGGCCGAATAGAATTCGTGAAGGACATCGCGGAAGTCGGAAGCGAGTTCCGGATTTGAGATGTGCCTGGCGACCGGAGAGTCGTATTCGTCGATCAGGATTACCGCACTGGCACGGTACTTTACGGAAATACCGTAAAGAAGCTCTCCGAGCATCTCCCCGTAGGTTTTGGCGGAAAGCTTCACCCTTTCGTTTTTCGCCGCAAAGCGTAAATCGTACTCGATCCTGTCCTCAAGGTCTTTCTTGGCTAAGAGTTTAGCGTAGCCCATGCTGAATCTCAGGACCGGATGCTTTTCGAACGCGTAGTCGCTTTTATTTTCGATAAATAGGCCCTTGAACAGCTCGCGATCTCCCTGAAACAGCTCTCGGATCGTGTCGAGCAGGAGCGTCTTGCCGAACCGCCTTGGCCTGGACAGGAAGCAGCTTTTGTACCTTTTGACCAGCCAGTAAATGTATTTTGTTTTGTCAGCGTATAGAAACCCGCCTTCGATGATTTCCCGAAATGTCGATCCGCTTGGCGGTAGCACTTTAGGTTGACTTCTCATGGTCCCTCAGTTGTTCTCCCCGATTTCGGCCAAGCGCCAGCCAGCCTAGATCGAGACGGCATCCTTGGAGAAATGTCCCCTAGACCAAGTCGTCATGACTATGAAATAATCATTGTACCACACAATCGCTAAATGTCAACGACTATCGGTGGATGTTAAAGACAATCGGGTAATCTGATAGGTGACAATTTCCGGCCACAGTCGTGGCGTGACCGCGGTCCAAGATGATCATCTTCATTATCTTGAGCAACTACATTCCTTTGACTAGTCAGCCTGTTGCGATCGGCGGCGGCCGTTTTGACTTTCGCGTCAGTGATGTCCGCCGCATGCGGCACCTCCCCCCTCAGAGCTCAAAACCCATGGTTAAGCCTCCCACTTCAGAGAGAGGTTCAGGCAACGTCGCAACTGATGATGCTGGAGCCAACGCCTGACGACCGGGGGGGGTATGGATGCATTTTCCGTGAGGCGGGCAGAGGCAGGCTCTCGAGACACATCGGCAACGCCTGCGAAAGAGTCTGCCGTGTCCGATGGTTCGGCGGTCATCCTGAACGGGGACCAGACCGTCCGGTCGCCATGGTGCGTTTTGCTCGGGGGAGCCGCCCAGCGATGGTAGCGTCGGACTGGGACCGTTTACGGTTCTTGCCGGAGAATAGCAGACCGTAGCCAGATTCCGGGGATATTCCCGGAGGTAGACACGATGGCGTGGAACTCTTTACGGGGGCATGGAGCTCTTTCGGGGAGCGACTGTGAATAAAAGCGAACGGCGGCAAGAGTCGACAGCGATATGAGGAAGAGAATCGGGGCATTCTAATTTTAAAGTTCGAGACGGTAGACTATCCAGTTAATGGAGGGGAGGGGGCTCAAGCCGTCCCCGCATCCCGCCTGACCGGAAAGAAGATGACAATTTGAATGGCATAAATCCACAAATTAAATTTATGGGCGCTTGACAGGCACCGTCATGAGGTCTATCTTGTCTGTATGCAGGAGGCCCCTTGCAGGCCTTCCGCGCGGTTCCGACGTTCAAGAGCCTTCTTCTGAGGCGGAAGACCGCGCGATTCCGGGTAGCTTCGGCGTCATGGCGCCGGGCGGCCCCTCGCGCGTCATGTCCGTCTGAAGGCCGGGCCTGGCGCTTTTCTTTTTTGAGGGGGGAGCGTCGGTCGTTCCGGCCCCCTAAAGGCATGGCGAGAGGAGAACAGCCTATGTCAGACAGCAGGGTGGCATTGCTGGGGATAGTGGTTTCCGACCCCGACTCGGTGGAAGGCTTAAACCAGATCCTTCACCAGTTTTCCCAGTACATCATCGGACGCATGGGCATCCCGTACGGAGCGAGGAAGATAAACCTCATCAGCGTGGCCGTGGACGCGCCCTTGGACGTCATAACCGCCATGGGCGGAAAGATCGGGAAGCTTCCCGGCGTAAGCTCCAAGACCGCCTACTCCAGCGTGGGGGCGACAAGTGACCAGGACGAACCGGCTGATTGACGAGCTGGAGCGGGAGGGGACCCTTTCCGCCTCAGGATTCGCGGAGCTCGTCCGCGGGAGGGACACAGAGTCCGCTGGGCGCCTCTTCGCCAAGGCATCGGCGGCCAGGGACCGCGTCTTCGGCAAGGGCGTGTTCATCAGGGGGCTTCTGGAGTTCTCCAACCACTGCCGGAACGATTGCCTGTACTGCGGCATCCGGCGCTCCAACCGCCTGGCCGATCGCTACCGCCTCTCGCGCGAGGAGATTATCGAGACCTGCGCGGTCGGGCACTCGCTCGGATTCAGGACCTTCGTGCTCCAGAGCGGCGAGGACCCCCACTACGGCCCCGATCTCATAGCGGAGATCGTCTCCGGGATCAAGGGCGCCTTCCCGGACTCCGCTGTGACGCTCTCCCTGGGCGAACGCCCGGTCGAGTGCTACGAGCTGTGGCGGCGGGCGGGGGCGGACCGTTACCTCCTGCGCCACGAGACCCGAAACCCGGGACACTACGCCATGCTCCACCCCCCATCGATGAGGATAGAGTCCAGGGTGGAGTGCCTCAGGACGCTCAAGTCCCTGGGCTACCAGGTGGGTTGCGGCTTCATGGTGGGGACCCCGGGGCAGACTCCGGAGCTCATCGCCGAGGATCTCCTGTTCATCAAGGAGCTTCAACCGCACATGGTGGGCATCGGCCCCTTCATCCCCCACAAGGACACCCCGCTGGCAGCGGAGCCCCCGGGGGACGTGGACGAGACCCTGTTCCTGCTGGGCGTCCTGAGGCTCATGGACCCCAAGCTCCTTCTCCCGGCCACTACCGCCCTGGGCACCCTGGACGGGACCGGCCGCGAGAAGGGGGTCATGGCCGGCGCGAACGTCATCATGCCGATCCTTACCCCCATGGACGTCCGCGCCAAGTACCTCCTCTACGACAACAAGATCTGCACCGGGGACGCCTCCTCCGCCTGCCGCATGTGCGTGGAGCGCCGCATGGAGTCGATTGGCCACCGCATCGATGCCGCGCGGGGGGACCATCCGGATCTGGACAGGGGCGCCGTGGGGGACGCCCTCAAGGGCGGCGGCGCACCGCCCGCGCCTCCGACCGGCTTCCCGGCGGGCGGAAGCCCTGCCCCCCCCTGTAGCCCCTGACATCCCGGCGGCAGGAAGCCCAGGTGCCCCGCCGGGCGGAAGCCCAGATGCCGACGGCCTGAAGCCCAGCCGCCCGGAGGTCTGAAGTCCAGCCGTTCGGCGGTCTGAAGCCAAGGTGCCATTGACCTGAAGCCCTGGCCTCTGGCGGCAGGACCCCCTGGTGCCTCGCCGGGTGGAAGCCCTGGCCTCTGGCGGCAGGACCCCCTGGTGCCTCGCCGGGTCGAAGCCCTGGCCTCTGGCGGTCGGAACCCCTGATGCCCTCGCCGGTGGAAGCCCTGGCCTCTGGCGACCGGAAACCCTGGTGCATTGCCGGGTGGAAGCCCTGGCACCCGCCGACCGGAAGCTCGGGTGCCACGGCAGGCGGAAGCACTGGCACCCTTACTGGGCATACGGCGGCTTCCTCGTGGATGTCTGGCGGCTCCGCGCGTCCCCCGATGACGCACCGGCCGCATGATTTCGGCGGCCCCGGGCACTCGCCCGAGGCCTTCACTGAGGGCCTGTAGACCCTAGCTTCAGAGCTGACGGGGAGGATCCGCGTCCCACCCGGAAGGAGTCCTTAATGTA
>JAISFS010000159.1 GCA_031263485.1 Deltaproteobacteria bacterium
TTCCTCGCGCCCTCGGCAAAGTCCACGAGGTCCAGGGCCGGTGGCGCCGGAGGGATCTCCGGATCCTGGGTCTCGGCGGGCGCGGGAGCGGGGGCGACCGGAGGCCGGATCCGGGGGGCGCTCCCGTTGGGGAAGACCATCTTCTCCGGGGGGATCCAGCGGGCGAGCACGGTCTCAAGCAGCTCCACGTCGATGGGCTTGGAGATGAAGTCGTCGAAGCCGGAACTCAGGAAAGCCTCGCGCACTCCGGGCACGATGTTGGCGGTGAGCGCCACGATGGGGAGCGCCTTGTATTTCGGATCCGGGAGCCCACGGATGACCTTGACGGCCTCCATGCCGTCCATGTCCGGCATCATGTGGTCCATGAAGACCAGATCGTAATCCGCTTCCTTGACCATCTCCACGCTCTCGGCGCCGCCCCGGGCGGCGTCGACCGCGCCGCCGTACTCGGAAAGCAGGGCCCTCGCCACCTCGACGTTGGTGGGGAGATCGTCCACGACCAGGATCCTGGCGCCGGGGACCGTGAAGCCGGCGGGCAGCTCGATGTCGGGCATCGGCACCGCGCGGCCAGGCCCGCGGTCCGGCACGGCGCCCGGCAGGGGCGGCAGAGGCAGGCGCGCGGCCTTGAGCTCCAGTTCCCTGGCCTCCGCGGCAGCGGCCTCGGCCGCCTGCTGCGCCAGCTCCTCCTCCGTCACGAAGATGATCTTTTCCGCGGGGACCCACCGGCGGACTGCCTCCTCCAGGACGTTCAGGTCGATGGGCTTGGATATGAAGTCGTTGAAGCCGTGGGAGAGGAACATGTCCTTCATGCCGGAGACGGCGTTAGCGGTGAGCGCGATAATCGGGAGATCCCCGTGCTTGCCGTTCTCCATGCTCCTGATGATGCGGGTGGCCTCCACGCCGTCCATGTTGGGCATCATGTGGTCCATGAAGACGATGTCGTAGCTGTGGCGCTTCACGAGCTCAAGCGACTCGGCGGCGGTGGGGGACGTGTCGATGCGGCAGCCGTACTCCGAGAGGAGCGCCGAAGCCACCTGGAGGTTCGTCTCCAGATCGTCCACGACCAGGATGCGGCCCTTGGGGATGAGGATCCGCTCGCGGCGCTCGCGGCCCAGCCGCCTGCTGCGCACGGTGGGGGTGTTGTTCAGGAAGTCCGCCACCGCGAGCGAGTAGACGGGGTTCTGGAGATAGGTGAAGTTCCGGGCGGGCCGGCCCGGCGGGCCCTCGGTCAGGACCCCCACCCTGGCCCCCGGGAGCCTGCGCTCGATCCTGGCCTGCTCCTTCTTGAAGACCGCGTTCTGCACCAGCGCGTGGCTGTAGTCGCAGGAGCCCGACTCCAGCTCGCGGACCAGCTCGTCCGCCGTCCGGCACAGCGTGTAGCGGACCTCCAGGTTGTCCAGGGTGGCGGAAAGGGATTTAGCGTAGTCGTCGCGGTTGAGGGCGGCGAGCACCCTGCGGGAGGAGGGCTCGAGCACGACCGCGAAGGGCCCGCTTTTCTCGATCTCCTGGGGGACCATGACGCTGAAGGTGCTGCCCAGCCCGTAGGTGCTCTCGAAGTCGATGGTGCCGTGCATCATCTGGCAGAGGCTCTTGGTGATCGTGAGCCCGAGCCCCGTGCCCTCCACGTTGCGGTTCTGGTGGGGGTCCACCCGGGAGAAGTCCGCGAAGAGCTTGTCGCGGTCCTCCGGCTTGATGCCGATGCCGGTGTCCTTGATGGAGATCCTGAGTTCCAGGACGTTCGTGCCGGGCCGCACCCGGCCCTTCACCATCAGGTAGACGTAGCCCTCCCGGGTGTACTTGACCGCGTTGGAGAGGATGTTGAGTATTATCTGCCGCACGCGGGTGACGTCCCCGCGCAGGTAGTTGGGGAGCTTCCCGTCCACGTAGACCAGGAACACCAGGCTCTTCTCCTGGAGCCTCACCATGATGATGTTTATCGAGTCGTTCACCAGGGACGAGAGCGTGTAGCTCAGCGGCACGAACTTGAAGGACCCGGAGCGGATGGTGGAGAAGTCCAGGATGTCGTTTATGATGGAGAGGAGGAGATCGCCCGCGTGCTTTATGTTGAGGGCCCAGGCCCTGCACTGGGCGGACATGTCCTTCTCGCTCCGCAGCAGGAGATCGCTCATGCCCACGATGGCGTTCATGGGCGTGCGGATCTCGTGGCTGATGCGGGTGAGGAAGGTCGTCTTGGACTCGTTCTCCTTCTCCGCCTCCATCCTGGCGCGGCTGAGCCGCCAGAAGGCGAACGAGACCATGAACGCCAGCACGAAGCCGACGGGCACGAGCGTCGCCAGCGCCTTCGCGAGCGGCCCGCGGCCAGCGCCCTCGGGCATCGCGCTCATGATCTTCCAGCCGTTGAAGAGCCTTTTCGCGTAGGCGTAGATCTCGCGGCCGGCCGAATCCTCCACCGGCCCCAGGCGCCCGGAGGACTCCAGGGGGGCCCTGTCCAGGATTTCCCGGGTCCCTGGGGACAGGAAGGAGAGGGTCTTCCCGACGAGCGCCCTGTCCGGGTGGGCGAGCACGGTCCCGTCCTGGTTCACCACGACCCCGTAGCCGCCCTCCGTGAGCGAGAGGTACCCGGTGTAGGCGTTGAGCCAGTTGAGCCCTACGTTCATGCAGAGGATGCCCGCGTACTCCCCCTTGTGGGTATAGAGGATCCGCGCGAGCGACAGGACCAGCTCGCCCGTCCGGCGGTCCCTGTACGGGCCCGAGTAGTCCAGCTGCTCGCCCTTCTGGGCGGCCAGGTACCAGCCCTTGCCGGAGAGGGCCTCGGGCTGCTCGTGGAAGATGCCGGTAGGGTCGATGAAGCGCTGGCGGATCGTCCCGTAGACGCCGTAGACGCCCGCCTCGCCCGGGGCCGACTCCTTGAGCCTGGAGTTGGCGGACTCCATGTAGGCCTCGACGTCCGAGATTTCCGCCACGGAGGAGAGCATGCCCTCCAGCGCGTCGTGGATGTTGTTGAAGGCCGCCCTGGGCGCCCGCAGGTTCAGGCGGATGTTGGACTCCGCCTCCCTGAAGCGGGAGTCGAGGTTCCGGCTCATGTCGCCCCCCACGGCCGTGGACGCCGCCCAGCAGCCGAGCGCCACCATGGCGGCGAAGGCGGCCCAGACGAGGGCAATCTTCAAGCGGTCGGCGCCCAGCGCCTCTGTAAAGCGCATAAGGGTACACTCGGGCCGGGACAGTGGGGGTCGCGGGGCGTGGCCGGAAGGCCTCTCAGGAGTCGCAAGGGACGCCGGAGGGCTCGGGCGTTCGCCCGGGGCCGCCGCGCGCCCGGCGGAGGGGGGTCTGGAAGGAAAGGAATGGAAGCTCGATTGGCTATAAGTCACTTTACTACAAAACAGACTCTTTTGGAACCTCGCCGCCGACGCAAGGCGCCGCCGCATCGCCTTGCCCTTCCGGCGGCCCCGGAGGCGGGTATGCGGCTCCGGGCAGCCGTTTCCGGCGCACGCGCGAATCCGGTTCCGCAGGCACTGTACAGCCGAAGGAGCAACCCCCCAGACCTTCGCGGGGAAGCCGGGGGGGCGCCTCCCGTATGGCATCCTCCGAACAGTTGGATTCGCGCAAGAAAGGCCTGCGGCCAGGCCGCATCCGGGCTGCCGGCCCGAGGCAGGGCCTCCTTCGAACCGGAACCATCAGAACCGCAGGGACTCCAGTTATCACAAAGCCTAGCGGTTGAGCTCCGTTCGACCGAATCGTGGCTCCTGACATCCATGACGCCACCGTCATAACTCGACGAGGGATTCATGGTGAAGAGCCGGATGGGGTGGAAGCAATACAAACAGGGCGACTGGACGGTCATGCCCCTATAACTGGTATGCTTTGTCTACCCGCAAGCCTTCATGAGGCCAATGGCCAGGGACCGATGCCTGCCTGAGTCGCCGTTCCGACTTATTACTGGTCTGTCATCTATGACGAAAGCATAATAAATCCACGGGAGATCCAGGTTTCAAGGCTGGACGACTCAACCATGCAGGGTTACGGGGGCTTTTTAGGGAATTTGCTTCAATAAGGGCAGGTTTAACTGTCATCTTCGGGCGAGAGAACCCGCAACTGCTAAAAAAAATCTGATTGTGGCATCTTTCTGTCAACTTTGCTAATTTTGCATGTCTGCAAAGGCGCACCCATCCCGACCGGGGGCCCCCCCGGAAATGTGTCTTCAGATTGTCAGGCCATCACTAACGTCATTATGGCGACTTACGTATTCTGCCACGGTTCAGATTTTTCTGATGGTTGACGATCCGCCTGAAGTTCTCGCCGCGGACGCCGACCTTGAACCTGTGCGTGACCTTCGCCAGGCTCCTGCACCTTATGCGGCCGTTGGGGCACATCAAGGTCCTTCAGCCTCCTGATGCTTCCCACGACGGCGCTGCGGAGGCTGTACGCCTTCCATCTGGCCTCGTCCTGCGCCGTCCGCCTGATCGCGAGCCACATGTCGCCCTCGCCTTCCGCCCGCGCGGGCAGGCCATGATCGCCCCGTCGGGGTCCGTCCTGAACCGGTCCAGCGTGAACCCTGCGGCCTTTCCTTGAGGGCTTCTACCTGCGGCGTGCTGCCCGCGACGGGGGCGTGGAGCGTGAGCGCGTACTCTCTCGCGGCGAGTTCGAAGAGCCATTATCACAGCTGACGAAGGGGGTTCCAATGGGCATAGAACAAGATTATGGAGATTGGAACTTCAAAATCTTGCAAATGTCATATGCTTTCCTGCTCAAGTCTGTCACTTTCCCCCTGAGACAAGCAAGTGGAATAAAGCAGAACACAGATTGTTTGCTTTCATTTCATAGAATTGGGGAGGTCAACCCCTGAGAAACTTTGAGAATGACGTGAATTTGATAAGCCATACTGCAGCATCAATAGGACTAAAGGTCAAATGTAGGTCGGATCATAGAAAATATGCTCCGGTAAAGAGAGAAACCGATAAAGAAATGTTGACGTTGAATCTGGTTCACGAAAAATTTCATGGGAACGGAACGACAATTTGTACAACAAATCTCCACGAAACGTATAACATTTATGTCAGGAAATTTCTTAACGGGGCCCTAAGGAGCTCCAGATAGACGAACACCAGGGGAGATTGCTTTGAATTGACTTCCATCCGGGGGTTTGCTAAGATTCTCGCGCTTAAACGCTGGCTGAAATACCTAGTGAAATCAGGCATTTAAGAGCATGTTCACTCTGGCCATTGCCCTGTCTAACATCCGACCTTAATAGGAATATCTGAATTTTTCCCGTTAACGACATCAACCCAGAACTTGGAGGAATATTATGACGGGACGGAAACGTCAAGGGACGGAACTGTCCAGTTTTCTGGCGGTATTCTCCGTTGTCTTGGCCGGCACATTGGCCTTATCCTGCCTTGCAGGAGGGGTGGCGTTGGCTCAGACTGGCACCGACTATATTACTCCGGTGGGCAAATGTGGAAAATTTGACAATGCCTGGATTTTCACTGCAATCAAGGTGTTTCGGTTATTAATCCATATGTAATACGGCTACCACAATCAAGAATAATATTTTAATCTAAATTATGATTTTGACGTACATCATATTGATCCATTGGAAAAATTAAGATTATGAAGATGTCATCTTTTTCTCATTAATTTCCGCCGGAGTAATATCCTGATAGGCGGTGAAGGAGGAGAATGTACCGGTGCCTCGGATCCCGGGGAGGGAAAAGACGGGTTGTATAATGGCTCTCCACATCAAACAGCTGGAACAGGTGCTGACGCAAACAATATGCGTGATAGGAACTATATCTTCGTGGCACCTTTACCAGGATTTCCCCCATTAGTATCTTCTGATTCTGTAAACCCTTTCAATACTATCAATATCGCTGGAGGAAAAGGCGGAGCCGGCTCAGCGGCATACATCGGAGGAGATGGGGTTGGTAACGGCGGTGGAGACGGCGTATCATTTGCGGTAACAGATGCTGTCACGGATTCCGCACCCATTACAATTACAGGACCACAGTCTAATATCAGCACTGGAAGCCAGTCCATCACGGGCGGTGCAGGCGGTAATGCTGGAGCGGGACCTGATTCTGCTCATTCCACCTCCGAAAGACCCGGCGGCGATGGCGGTTACGGTGGAAATGTCAATGTCATTGGAACAGATTACGTGATAAATGTCACAGGTACGGGACCGACGACCATCGCGGGCGGTAGAGGCGGAGACGGAAATTTTTCGGAATCTATTTATTCTGGAATTCAAGCAGGGACCGCTGGAATAGGAGGATTCGTCGACATAAGCCTTGGCGGGTTGAATGTCAACGGGAATCTGCTGTTGGCGTCTGGCGAGACCGGTGCGCCCGGAACAGGTGGTGAAACCCGAACTGCCGGCGGCATAGGCGGAGCCCTGCATGTTACGATAGCCGCGAAAGCGCCGACTGCGGACGGCAACGGCATCGACAGAGCGTTGACTTCAGGAGGAACGCTCGAGATCAGGGCGACCGACGCCGTCAACACCGTGAAAGTCACGGGCGGAAACGGTCACGGTCATGAAGGCAGCGGCGGTCGCGGCATAATTTCGGGAAATATCGTCAACATCATCGTCGCATCCGGATCAGGCGGAACCCTTGACGTCGACGTGGCCGGCGGGTCGGGTACCGACACTTCAGGAGGCGTGGGCACCGGAGGTTGGGCAATACTTCAGGCAACGGGAGCGTATCCATTTCCCCCGGATCCCGATTACGGAGTATTGAACATAATTTCTGGGAGCGAACCCTACACAGGCCCACCAAAAACGACAGGTTCCATAACGGTCAACGTTGTAGGCGGCGCGCCCGGAGTTAACGGCGCGGGCGGCAACGCGACCGTCCGCGGGGCCGGGGGGATCAGCCTGATCAGCCAAGGCCCATCAGGTAACCCTGGCAGCACGGTCACCGTCAACGTAACAGGCCATGATGCCGCGTCTGCAACTGGCAGTTATGTCGGCGGTAATGCGGAGGTTTTGGCCCATGGAGACGATCCCGGCGTAAGGGGAAATATCAACGTAAAGGTCCGCGATTACGGCGACGCCGTTTCGTTGACCGTGACCGGTGGAGACGGCACCGGGGCTGATGCCGAATACGGAGCCGGCGGAACGGCCACCGTTCACGGCAGGGATATCACGGTGTCAGTCGCAACCGAAGGCCTTGGCACCGCGTCGATCAAAGTTCAAGCTGGTCAGGGCAATGGCGGAAACGGCGGAGAGGCTTTGCTGGACGCTTCCGGTTCAATCAGTGTAGGGACAACCAGCACTGCTCAAAACAAAGGAGCTTCGATCCGGGTACGGGGAGGCGATAACGGCACTACAGGCACACTAGTGTCGGGAACGGCCGGAGCTGCGAATATCCAGGCGTCTGGGATAACTGTGAGCAGCCGCGTGTCCGAAGCTTCCATATTGGCTTGGGGAGGTGACGGTACAGGCGGCGCAACCGGCAACACTGAGGGCGGGAAGGCGATAATCACCGCGGGAACCTCAGGCATTTCAGTAAGTTCCACGGCCGCCAACCCGACGTATGCCGGAAATGCGAGCGTGACCGCCTTAGGGGGGACTTCATCAGGCGCCGCGACCGGAGCGGACGCTGCAATCTATTCCGGGGGAACGATTAACGTAACCACGGCAGCAACCACCGGCTCAGATTTAGCTGGATCTGCAACTGTCCAGGCTACCGGCGGCATGACAGGATCGGGCAAGGGAGGCACCGGCATCATCACCGGCGCAGGCATCACCGTCTCAGGAGGCGCGAATATCGCTTCAGTGGAGGCGACAGGTGGAATTTCCGCCACAGGGGCAGGCGGAAATGCCCATGTCAGCTCTATCGGAGACGACAGAGACATCTCGGTATCTACAAAAAATGCCGGAGGCAACGCTTCAGTATCGGCATCTGGCATTGATGGAACCTCAGGAGGTACAGCGAGCGTCACTCCCGGCCGCAACATTGTCGTCACGGGCGGTAATATCCTTGCCCCGGCCGGGGATGGGGGTGTGACGGCTTCAGTAACTGCCTCCGGCGGATCAGACAACAGCGTCGGATCAGACGGCAGCGGCGGAAATGCCGATGTCACGGCCGACGGAAAGATACAGGTCAGATCACTTCAAAACGCGGCGAACGTCTGGGTTACCGGCGGGGCCGGCAGCGGGTCAACAGGTGTAGCGGGCCTGGCTCAGGTCAATGCCGGTTCCGTCGAAGTGACTGCCGGATCCGTAGCGGCCAATCAAAGGGTCGCTGAAATCTATGTCGAGGCCGGCGACGGGACTCAGGGGGCGCGCGGCGGAGCGGCGGAACTGAACGTCGCGTCCGACGGCGATATCGTGGTCATCTCCGGCCTAAGCGGAACGGCAGTCGCGAGAATCAGGATCTTAGGCGGCGATAGCCCGGCAGCGACGACCGCTCTGGGAACAACCCCCGGTCAAGGCGGAGACGCCAGGATCGGTTCCGCCATTACCCCGGCCGGAGCGATTTCCGTTACCAGCAGGATAGCCGGCGCCATCGTCCAGGTGAAGGCGGGCGACGGCAACAGGGCGACCGCAAGCGAAAGCGCTCGCGGCGGAGCCGCTTCCATCACCGCCAACGGCATCTCCGCGGTATCCCAGACCGGATCTGGGGTAGCCTCGGTAACGGCGTCATCCGGAAACTCTGTCGGGTCATCGCTTGGGGTCGATGCAACGATCAATTCGTCAGGAGGCACGATAAAGGTCCTGACGGATCCCTCGGCGGGCGGAGCAGCCTCCGTTCAGGCATCCGGAGGAAGATCCGAGACCGGAAAAGGCGGCAATGCCAGCATCCTGAGCGGCGGCATAAACGTTCAGAGCGGAGGTGCCAACGCGTCAGTGGTGGCCGAGGCAGGTTTATCCGATTCCGGAGCGGGCGGTTCAGCCAGGGTGGAGTCGGTCGGCGGAGGCATCATGGGCCGTGCGGGCTTCATGAAGTCCGACGCGGGCGTCTCCTACGCCGAGTTCTCGGCCAGGGCGGGCCGCGCCGAGACCGAGTTCAGCTCCAACGAGTACGAGCTCTCCAGGCACGACCTTTCCTCCAGCTACTACGGCTTCCACGCCGGGATCGGCAGGATCTTCAACCTGACCGACTTCACCTCGTTCGACCTTTACGGCAAGTGGCTCAACACCCGCCAGGGCGACAAGAGCCTCACCATCCAGGACACCCACCCGCTCAAGTTCGACGCCATCAGCTCCAGCCGCCTGCGCGTGGGCTTCAGAGTCTCCAACCAGGTCAGCGGCTACATCAGGCCCTACGTGGGACTGGCCTACGAGCGCGAGCTCGACGGCAAGGCCAAGGCCTCCATCGCCGGCTACGCAATCGGCGTGCCCGAGCTCAAGGGCGGCACCGGGATCTGAGAGGCGGGACTCACCATCTCGGCGACCGAGCACCTCACGCTCGATCTGGGAGTCAGGGGCTACGTCGGCCAGCGTCAGGGCGTCACCGGCTTCCTGAATCTCACCGACAACTTCTAAGCCTCACCGCCTCGACTTGGCCCGGCCCGCGTCCTCTCTTGGCGGGCCGGGCCCCCGGAAAGCGCCCGCGATCCCTCGCGGACGCTTCGCTTTGGGAGCTTGATTTTTGGGAGTTTGATATTTCGGGAAGTCTGACCTTTGGGGAGCTAGACTTTTCGGGGAGCCTGACCTTTCTGGAAGTTCGATTCCTGTTACTGCTTGAACCAAAATTTCTTGGAGCCGCTGACCAGTTGCCAGTCCCTGAACATCTTATCTTAATGAAACAGGCACTCATGGACGCCTCCGACGACTTTTCATTTGGAACTGGATTCGTTGCTGTCCAATGGTCTGATTCGAGAGGCTTTTTTTTACGGGTGGATGGCTTGCTGTTCGTTTGCAGGCGATGGTGGCGCGATCTTTTTCTAAACCTCGCCCGATGGTCGACTTTCGCCTGTCTATCGACCAGTCATTGCGGGGCTCCCCGCCGTCCCTCACATGAGGTGATAAGGGTCCACGTCTATGCTGAAGGCCACGGACTTGGGCAGTGCCTTGCGGCACTGCGGCGCGAAGACCGCGAGGAGCTCGTTGCGCGCGGCGGAGCGGCCAGCGCGGAGCATCATCTGGAAACGGTAGCGCTCCTTGAGCTTCTCGACCGGGGACGGCGCGGGGCCCAGCAGGAACAGGCCCTCGTCCGGGCGCTTCTCGATCAGGGCCCGGAGCATGCCTCCGGCTCGCTCGGCGGCCTGCTCCGTCCTGCCCTCGTCCGGACCGGAGAAACGCAGGAGCGCGAGCCGCCCGAAGGGGGGGAGCCCAAGATCCCGGCGCGTCTCGATCTCGTTTTCGTAAAACGTCCGGTAGTCGTGGGCCTTCGCCGCCGCGACCGAGTAGTGGTCGGGGTTTAGCGTCTGGACGATGACCTTGCCGGGCTTGTCGGCCCGTCCGGCCCTGCCGGAGACCTGGCTCAGGAGCTGGAAGGTCCGCTCCGCGGCCCGGAAGTCCGGGAGGTTGAGCCCTATGTCCGCGTCCAACACGCCCACCACGGTCAGGTTGGGGAAGTCGTGGCCCTTGGCGGCCATCTGGGTCCCCACGAGGAAGGCCGCCTCCCCGCGCTCGAACCCCCCCAGGACGGCCTTCAGGCCGCCCTTCCTGCGGGTGCTGTCGGCGTCCAGCCTGAGGCCCCTGGTCCCGAACTCCTTCTCGCACGACTCCAGGATCCTCTCGGTCCCGGCCCCCATGTACCTGACCAGCCCCTTGCCGCAGGAGGGGCAGGCGGCGGGGGGCCTAGCCCGCCAGCCGCAACCGTGGCACACCAGTACCGAGCCCTGGGGGATCCCGCGGATGCTTCCTTCCTCCGAGTCCTCAAGGACCGGGCCCTGGGGACCGTGCAGGGTGAGGTTCAGGCTGCAGCTCGGGCACCTGAGCGCCTCACCGCAGGAAAGGCAGATGGGGAGCGATGCCCAGCCCCTGCGGTTCACGAAGAGGAGCGCCTGCTCCTTCCTCCGGAAGGCGAACGTCAGCTCGTTTCTGAGTTCCGGCGACAGTATCCGCCCCCGCTGTGCCGAGCTCCGCCTGTCGTGGATCCTCACCTCCGGGAGCCTCGCGTCCCCGGGCCTCTCCCTCATGGTGAGGAGCCTCAGCCGTCCCGCCTCGGCCGCGTGGTAGCTCTCCAGGCTCGGCGTGGCAGAGCCCAGCACCAGCACGGCCCCGCTCTCCCGGGCCCTCAGGCTCGCCATGTCGCGCCCGTGGTACCTCAGGCCCTCCTCCTGCTTGTAGGCCCAGTCATGCTCCTCGTCCACGATGACGAGCTTCAGGTTCCTGACGGGCGCCCAGACCGCGCTCCTGGCGCCCAAGGCGAGCCTCAGGCGGCCCCGGGCGAGGTTCATCCAGTGGTCGTGGCGTTCCCCCGCCGAAAGGAGGGAGTGGAGCACCGCCAGCCCCGTGCCCGGAAGCGAGCGCTTGATCCTGGCCTCCAGTCCCATGGTGAGCGCTATCTCGGGGGTGAGCCACAGGACCCCGCCGCCCCTCGCGAGTGCCCGCTTGGCCGCCCGCAGGTAGACCTCGGTCTTGCCGCTCCCGGTCACCCCGAACAACAGGAAGCGCCCGGCGTCCGACGGCTTCGCGCCAGGGTCGGAGCCGTCGGCCGAGGTTTCCGGCGTAACCGGGCCTTTACCCCGAGCATCGGCATGGCTGGGAGAGCCCCCGGTGCCGGCAAGACCGGGGGAGACCCCGGCGCCGGCAAGACCGGGGGAGACCCCGGCGCCGGCAAGGCCGGAAGAGGCCCCGGCGTCCGCAAGGCTGGAAGAGCCTGCAACATCGCCAATGCCGGGGGTACCCGAGGCTTCCGACGCCCGCGTCCCGCCGACTTGCCCCTGAACCTTGTCCCCCTCCAGAAAAGGCCCTTCGATGCCCGACGCTTCCGCCTCTGGCGAGTCAGGTCCCAGGACCTCGTCCAGGGCCTCCAGGATCGCCCCCAGGGCGACTTCCTGCTCCCCGGTGAGCCTTTCCACCGGGCTCCGGGGGAGATCCGGGACCCGCGTCGGGTCGTCCCGGTATATCTCCATGCGGTCCATCCGCACGAGGCCCTTGGCGTTCAGAGACTTGGCCACCCGCAAGGGATCCTTTACGTAGTGCCTGAAATGCGCCATCGGCGTGGGAGGGGCCCCCTGGAGCCTCTCCCAGAGCTCTTTCTCCACCCGGCCCAGCCGGGGGAGCGGATCGGGGGGATCCGGGACCGGGGAGAGCACCGTCTCGTACGTGAAGCCGGCGCCCTTCCCTGAAAGGCAGTAGGAAATCTTGACGAGTCCCTTTTTCGCGAGCGCCCCCAGCCGCGCCGCCGCACCCTTCGTCCTGAACGCCGACAGCGGCACGGGGTCCCGACCGGCCTTCAGAAGCGTCAGGAGCGGATCATCGGAAGCGAGAGACGGATCCGAGGCGGCCCGCTCGCCTTTCTCGGTGAGCGCGGCCTTCTTCATGATCTTGGGGGCCAGGCCTCCCGGCAGGATCTCGCGCACGCACAGCCCCACCGGGTAGCTGTAGTATTCGGAGACCGTGCGGGCGAGCCCGGTCAGTTCCGGGCCGAAGAGAGGCTCTTCCCTGATGACGGCCCTGAGTGGCTTCAGGTTCCCCTTGAAGCCCGTTCCCACCTCCGGCTCCACCCCCATCACGTAGCCCACGAGATCCCGCCCCGCGAAGGGTACCAGGACCGCCTGCCCGATCCGGACCTCCATGCCGGGCGGGATCCGGTAGCTGTAGATCCCCGGCGCGGCAGCCTCCACGGCCACCAGGGCACAGGGGCCTACCCGGGTCGGGGATGCATCCGCCGAAGCGCTCCGGGGACCGGCGGGCCCGCCAGAACCCTCGCGGCCCGGCGGCTCGTCCGGGAACTTTTCATCGAAGGCGGGCCTGTCCGGGAACTGGTCATCGAAAGCGGGATCGTCCGGGAACCCGTCATCGAAGGAGGGATCGTCCGGGAAGGGATCCCCGAAGAAGGGATCGTCCGGGAAAGGCTCGTCGGAGTCGGGATCGTCGGGGTAGGGTTCGTCCGGATCCAGATCCTCGAGCTCTTGCTCGAAACCGTCCTGTCCCCCCCCGCCATCCTGTAACGGACCCGGCGGCATCGCGGCCGACTGCGGTGGAGACGACACGACCGGACGGCAAGCGTCGGGCTCCGGAATCGGGCTCGCTCCGGGAGAGGCGGGCTGGCCACCGCCGGATCGCACTGGTCGTGATGCTCCCGGTGCCGCGGCATGCGGGACCGGCACGGCATGCGGGACCGGCACGGCAGGGGAGGCAGGGGATTGGAGGGAGGACCTCCTGGCCAGTGAGGAGAGGGGAGCCAAAACGGAAGACGCGGCGTCTAAGGCGCCCGGTGACCCCTTCCCTTTCGGATCGGCCGCGAAAAGACCGCGCGGGGCCGGACCAGGCGCCGCCGAAGGAGCGGACGGGTGAGGTTGCCGCCACGCTTTCCGAGGCAGGGCCTTGCCCGGCGTCTCCTTCCCGGCCGACCCTTCGGAGAAAAGACCTCGGGGCGCCGGGTTGGCCGCCGACTCGCGTGGTGCCGGATTGACCGCAGGCCCGCGAAGCGACGGGGTGGCCGAAGGCCCGCGTGGCGCGGCATCTGAGGGCCAAGTCGGCACGGGACCATTTCCGGCGAAGCCTCCGGGTCTTCCGGGCGAAGCCTTGCCGACGGCGGGGCGGACGGGGGCTACGGGCGCATTGGCGCCCTCACCCGGACGCACGGGCACGGCCCCGTGGCTCTCCGTGCCCGGAGGCGCTTGGGAGTCCCCGCCGTTTGAAGCGGGTACGGTAACATGCCGAGGTTTGTCAGTAGTTCTGGTCACCGCTGGAGTATATCACAGGCAAGGCACACCTCCCGACCGACTTCCCGCGCTCTCCCGGATCTTCGGAGCGCGACCGGAAACCGTCCAGAGAGAGTCCGAGACAGCCAGAAAAGATCGGCATGACGGAAAATCAACCGCATCCGCCGAGACGGAGCCCCATGAATCGCCCGTGAAAACCGATCGTTTGGCACCGCCACGCCAACTCAACTCCACCTGCACACCCTCTCAGCGCACGGCATCGGTCGTCAGGAGCCTGCAGACCGCCGGAAGGGCCGGTCCTCCTCCGAACCGCAGTGCCGGAAGCTCATCAGCAACACGCAGAAATCTCGCTACGGACGAGTTGTTTCGCCCACAAGCCGACTTCAGTCTTTGTCACGGAATTGCCGACAGCTTGTCGCAATTGCCAGGCACTCGACGCGCAGTGAGGGCGGCAGGCCTCCGGAGCCTGCCTCCTCCGGCGGACGGTGGGAAGCGCAATGACACCAGATCCAGCGACCTCCGACGGGCTTGGAGCCGGTGCGCCAGATTCTTTTGGCTACGATGAGCAGTGAGGCGGGGCCGCAGGTCACCAGATCTTACGCCATCATGAGAGCGGCATGGAGCGGCGGTATGGGGCGGTAGGCCGCCAGATGCTATCGGCATCGGTGAGCAACGTACGAATCGGCAGGGCGGTGTAAACGGTTTAGACAAGCACTCGGCAATTCGTCGACAACTTTTACCAGCAAAAATAACAGCCCGATGACCACGTCTATAACCCCCCCTGTTCCGATAACCCTCTCGATGTCCGTTGTCCCATCGAGTTTCCTTACGGGCAAGGCAACATTCCTTCAATTTCTTCCCGTGGTTATTCCTTTGCCATCAGACGCGCTCCTTCCGTGTCAGACAGTACATCATGCACCCAGGCAAGTCTCACCAAATCACATTCGCACGGAAATCCATGACGGCTCCGTAATAAGTCGGCGAGTGATTCATGATGAAGAGCTGGATGGTGCGGCGGAGGTCCAATCAGGCCGACTGAGAAGTCATGCCCCTATAATTGGTATGTTTTCTCTACCCTTAAGCCTCCCTGAGCCCAATGACCAGGGGCCGATGCCTGCCTCGGGTTGCCGTTCTGACTTATTACGGTTCCGTCATCCATGATGTGTTCGCAAAAAGTCTTATCAAGGCATCAAGGGCTCACGGGCCAGCCGACTCCGGACTACGGGCCGCTGCCAAGGCCAAAGCGGCTCCGGATCACGGCTCACGCGAAGCGGTCGATCTCTCCAGTTGTCGGTATGCCTTATAATTTCAGGACAATTAGCCAGAGGACAACCGAAACTGGATGACCACCGGCGGCATGTTTCAGCTTGGGTCCAGCATGAGCCCTGACGGGATGCAAACGGCGGGAAGCTGAGTCTTGACCCTGTTGGCCTTGTTCCTTTTCCGTTCAAGGCGCCAGCCCCTTCTTAGGTTTTCTATGGTGACTATCCTCAACACATGGGCAGTCATCTGCTTCAACCCCCTCACGGTAAGGCGGCCTAAACCGTACATCCGTTTCATAAAACTGAACCTGGACTCGATACCGCTGCGTTTCCTGGAGGCACCGTCCGAATCCGCCTTATCCTTCTTTTCGGAAATCATGGCCTTTTTCGTGAACTTCAGGCTCGCCGATCTCTTGCCGATCTTGACGGGGCTCTGCTCTTTGTCCTTACAGGACCGACACGCGGCGCAGACGAACGTGGCGGTGAAACCATAGCCGCCCCTGATATCCCGGCGAAAGGACTCCGCGGCCTGTCCTAGCGGGCAACGCGTTATCGAGCCTTCATCGTCCGAATCGAACTCTGTCAGGTCGAACGGTTGGCTTCCGTCACCGTCGACGGGACCCAATGATCTTCCGGTGGGGCAGGACAGGAAACGGGTGCCGTAGCTCTTCGCCGTAAAAAAATTCTCGTTGCCGTCGTAACCCTGATCGACGACAAGAATTTTACAACTCATTTTCGAGGTCCCATGCCTTGAAAGTGTCTAGTATCGCATGTCCGTCATGGGTGTTTGCCGTGGCGACGCCCACGAAAGAGATGATCGACAGGCCGTCTCGGTTGCCGTCGGCATCCTCAATGACGACGTTTCCGGCAACGGTCACTTTGTAGCCCCTCCCCTTGTGACGGCAGTAACCGGCATCGGGGTCGGAAGTGTTCTGGATCGCGGAGGCGGACACCTCGTTGCGGGGCTTGAGCCTCGCTTTGACG